>JAJPKM010000036.1 GCA_021323735.1 Gammaproteobacteria bacterium | reverse complement strand
GTGCCGACGATGCCGTCAGTACCTACGATGCCGCGGGTGTTACGCAGGCTATCGGTGCCGACGATGCCGTCAGTACCTACGATGCCGCGGGTGTTACGCACGCTGTCGGTGCCGACGATCCCATCGGTGCCCACAATGCCGCGAGTGTTACGCACGCTATCAGTGCCAACGATGCCATCGGTGCCCACGATGCCGCGGGTGTTACGCAGGCTATCCGTGCCGACGATGCCGTCAGTACCTACGATGCCGCGCGTGTTACGCAGGCTATCGGTGCCAACGATGCCGTCAGTACCTACGATGCCGCGCGTGTTACGCAGGCTATCGGTGCCAACGATCCCATCGGTGCCCACAATGCCGCGGGTGTTACGCAGGCTATCGGTGCCAACGATGCCGTCAGTACCTACGATGCCGCGGGTGTTACGCAGGCTATCGGTGCCGACGATCCCATCGGTGCCCACGATGCCACGGGTGTTACGCAGGCTATCGGTGCCGACGATGCCGTCGGTTCCAACAATGCCATCCGTACCCACGATGCCGTCGGTGCCGACAATGCCACGCGAAATCATTCCATTGTTTGCTTGTGCGTCGGTGGCAAAGCCAACCCCGATCATGAGCGCACAAAGTGAGGTGGATGCAACGCAAGTTGCCTTCCTTGCAGTCTTAAAGTTCATCGTTAGACCCTTCCTGAAGTAGTTTCAAATATTCTTCGCGATCTTCGTCGTTCTCGACGTAGTGATATAAACCGATGCCGGTCTTGATAGCGCCCTGTCTTTCTTTATTCGAATGATTGGAAAACCAGGTATCCACCTCTTCGGTAAATTTTTCCCCGGTCGTTCTAATGAAGCCGTTGAACTTCGCAAAATCCTCGACTGAGAGTCCATAGTCTGCGAAAACAGTTCGCTGCAAGAGACCCGTACCGCGGACGGTGCGCTTGAGATTCACCGCCATCGTTCCGATCACGTTGTGCACGGCTTCTGCAAATGCCTGGATGTTCTCGGGACTGAGCCGCTCTGCGATATACGTGCGCGCGACGCATCGAACGATCCCGTTACCTAAATTTTGGACGGCGCCCGACTTGAGCAAGGCGTCGAGCACGATTTCAACCGAGATGCTTGGTCCGGCGTATTTGTGAACCAAAGACTCGAAACTTCGCGAGTTGGGTCCGCTCGGCAGATCGGGGGAGATCGGAATATCGAGAACAAGCCCGTAGGGGCCCAAATACAGAGGGTCGGAATGCCAGCCCGATAGAACTTCGGAGGCCGCCCAAGAGTAATTGAGAGCGGGCGTCGCGATGTTCCCCGTTCCGCGAGTGCCGCGGACCTGGGCTGCCGTCATCCCCGTCATCAACCCCACCTCTTCTTCTGTAAGTTCCTTCCCACTGCTCGAGGCCGCTTCGGCTCGGGCACCCTTCACCAGCGCGTTCTGCAACGACATCGACAGATCGTCGAATCCGATCCCGTTTCGTATCGCAATGCGACATAACGGTCGAAGCACATGCGTGATCGCCGCCAGAAGATTGCCTTTAACAGATTGCTCCACCGGCCAACATAATACAACTATTTATGAGCGCTACTTCACGTTTTCAGGTAATAGCCGACGGTGTCTTAGTGGTTTACATCACTACTTTTTGCGCTTATAAGTTAAGTTAGCGCTTTCTCATAGGGTGCGAATGCCCGGGATGCTTGCTTGAGTCGACACCTGCTCGCGACAGCGGTCACCATTGGATTGCTTGCGGCTGTGGTCGGGTGCTCCCGGCACGCCGGTCCATCGTTCGATGCGTCGACCTTATCCGAGCTGAAACGAGGGCTGGGAGGTGAACCGGCATCGCTCGATCCGGCGGCGGCGTCGGATAATTTTTCGACGCAAGTGATACGGGATCTCTACGAAGGCTTGACCAGCGAATCCCCCACGGGAGAAGTCATACCTGGCGTCGCCTCATCCTGGACCGTCGATTCCACCGGCACCACCTATACTTTTCAGTTACGCACCGATGCTCGTTGGTCGAACGGAAAACTCGTCAGCGCGGACGACTTTGTGGCGTCTTGGCGAAGAGTATTGGACCCAAAGCAAGGCTCCCCCGTTTCCAGCGACCTGCGGCTAATCGTGGGCGCGACGGCCATCATGTCGGGACAATTGGCGCCCACCTCGCTGGGTGCCAGCGCACCCAGTAGCCATGTTCTGATCGTCAATCTGGTGCAACCGGCACCTTACTTTCCGCAACTCCTGGCGCACTCCGCGGCATTTCCGATTTATTCCGACGACAGCGCTCGTACCCATAACCCGGCGTCGTGGGTCTCGAACGGCCCCTTCGTCCTGTCCGAATGGCGCCCGGGCACGAATTTGAGGTTAAGCCGAAATGCCCTGTATTGGGACCGCGCAAACGTCAAGCTGGAAGGGGTCCAATATCGAATCGCCGCAGACCAGAACGCTCAATTCGTTGCCTACCGAGCCGGCCAGCTCGATATGACCGACACCGTGCCGCCCAATGCAATCCCTTCGCTGCGCGAGCAACGCCCAAGCGAGCTGGTCATCGCTCCCTACCTGGCGACTGCGTACTATGGCTTGAATTTCACGACCCCTCCGCTCGGCGGGAACTTGAAGCTTCGCAGGGCCCTTGCGATGGCCATCGACAGAAAGCGGCTCGTGGCAGCCCTAGCGCTGGGTCAAGCCGGCGCTTATGGTTTCGTGCCGCCCGGCACGTGGAATTATGGGCCGCAGGACTGGGACTGGGAGAAGCTGGATGATGCTGAACGCCTCGCAGAGGCGCGACGGCTTTATGGGGAGGCCGGATACACGGCGAGTGCGCCGCTTCGCTTGAGGCTGCTGTTCAATTCGAGTCCTTCGATCAAACAAACTGCCATCATGATCGCTGCCATGTGGAAACAGGAACTCGGCGTCGACACCGGTTTGGCGGACGAAGAGTTTCGTGTGTTCTTGCAAACTCGGCACGACAGGCAAAAATGGGATGTCGTCCGGCTGGCCTGGAACGCCGACTACAACGACGCCAGCAATTTCCTGGATATTTTCCGGACGAACTCGCCGAACAACGACACGGGTTATTCCAATCCCGCGTTCGATAAATATCTCGATGAGGCAGCCCATGCCGCAGATCCGCAACTCCGGCGCGACCTGTTGCAAAGCGCGGAACGCTTGATGCTTGCCGACTATCCGGTAATACCGCTGTATTTTTTCGTATCGAAACGATTGGTCAAGCCGTACGTATTGGGCGTGCGCCCCAATGCGCTCGACCGAGTCGGATCGAAGGAGCTTTCATTGGCTTCTCATTGAAACGCGAATTCCAAAATAGCGCGAATTCGCGCGATAACCGCTCACGGCGCCGCAGGAACGAAAGCGCGATCAAACAGCGCGCCGAAAATTCCTTCGCCTTTTGGAATGGTATTTTGCCGATGCCACCGCCCTCGATTTGGCGATTCTCGACGGCAAGGCAGCGGATCCGGCGGCCTCGAGCAACTTCGTCGACAGATCCGTCGCGCAACCACCGTAGGCCTTGAGTATTTGCGGCGTCATGCGCCGGTCGACGGCTACGGACATCTTGGGAAAAACTTCCCGCGAGGCCAGAAGCTCGATGGCACCGATGCGGGTCAACTCATCGAAGACCGCTCGGATGGGAAGCCCTCGGCCATATTTCCTCACCAAGACCTCGAACGTAGGGCCGCGCCCATACAACTTGAGTGCTGCAGGCAATCGACGTGAAGTCAAAAACCTCGGGTCGAGGTGCCAAGCGGCAAGTATTCTACTCGCGGGATTTTGACGTCGATCGCCAAGCAATCCCGACGCAGTACTGCCATCTCTGAGAATGCGGGAGATTTCCGCCCTGGAAAGGCCTGTAAGCGCAGCGATGCCGGATATATTGATGCGCTTCTCATCTTCCAGCTGCCGTCCGGCCACGCCTCGGACGGCAGCTTCTCGCAAAATCGCAGTGACTTCACCAACACTCAACCCGCAGTCCAACGCCAAGCCCGAAAGAGGCTGGAATAGTTTCCGGAGAGTTTTCCTCGCAGCGTCCCGAATGCCAGTTCCATTGGTCTTTCTCGCTCGCGCTACCTTCGCAGGGCGCAAGGTACGTAATCCAGAGAACGGGTTTGCAAACGCTTCCGCCGAGTCTTGGAACCCGTGGCACAACTCACAGCTTTAGAATCGAATCTGCCGAGGAGCGGAGTAACATCTGCCATAGAATGTATTGAAGCAGTCCCCACACTTGGTGATATGTACTTGCCCATCATGCGAGGATCGCCCGTTCACCCCAAGCTGCTACACCACCTCATTCGCCCCGCCCGCGGCGGAGCCGCGGCCGTAGTCGTCGTGTTCGCCTTCCTGCTGTTCATCGCGAGCAAGGCGGGTTTCCCCGGCATCCCGCTGGCGTTGATCGTCATCTCCTGGTTCTTCAAATACGCCTACATCCTCTTCGACCACACGGTGCGCGGCTTCGATGATCCGCCGACGCTCGACATCCAGATGGTAAACCCGCTCGCCGAGCAGCGACCGTTGGGACAGGTGGTGATTTTAGGCTTGATTGGCTTCGGCGTGTACCAGGTGTTCGGTTATTTCGGGTTTGGGGCAGCGCTGGGGCTCACCCTGGTGGTTCTATTCTTCCTGCCGGCCTCGGTCGGGGTGTTGGGGTTGGAGGGCAACATACTAAAGGCCGCTTACCCGGTGGCGTGGCTTCACCTGGTTCGGGGCCTAGGCTGGTTGTATGGTGCCGTACTGCTGGTGATCGTGGGCTATGGGCTGACGCTTGCCCTGCTATGGAAAGTCGACCTCTGGCCACCCATCGAAATCGGCTCGAGCCTGTTTGCCATGCTGTCGGTGTTCAGTTTTTTGGGAGGAGCACTTTATGAGCGGCGCGACGAACTGGGCATCGAAACTTGGGCCTCGCCGGAGCGCACAGCGGCGCGGCGGGACCGAGAGGACCAGCGGCAGCACGACAAGGTGGTGTTGGACGCCTACGGCCTCATGCGGGCCGGCTCGCACCTAAAGTGCTGGCAGGTCCTCACCGACTGGCTTCAGTCCCGCGGGCGATCTCCCGAGGACTATGGTTGGCTGTGTGAGCGCACCGAAACTTGGGATGATCCGCGCTACATCACCCGCCTCACCGAAGAGCGCGTCGCGCGCCTTCTGACGCTCAAACGCACCGGCGAAGCCTTGGATGTGGTGGCCAAGCGCTTGAGTTCTGACCCAGCCTTTCGCCCCAAGTCGGCGGCCGACACCTTGGCCGTGGCTCAGCTCGCCGCGCGCGGCGGCGGTGCCCCGCGGGTGGCGAAAGTGCTGCT
The DNA here is from genome assembly GCA_021323735.1 of Gammaproteobacteria bacterium. Lineage (GTDB taxonomy): Bacteria > Pseudomonadota > Gammaproteobacteria > Steroidobacterales > Steroidobacteraceae > Bog-1198. Next base: position 304,852 of record JAJPKM010000036.1, on the reverse strand, counting down.
CTCGGACTTTGCCGCCCGATTCACCGGCGATCCTCATGTACCGGCGGCGCAGGCGCTGGCGCAGCATTTGGGATAGGTTCAGTTGAGGGGTTCGGAAGTGAAGTCGTAGCCGGCGAGCGATCTGGGCTTGCCCAACAGATACCCTTGCGCGTAATCGACACCGAGCGAGCGAACGGCCTGCAGTTCCGAGTCCGACTCCACCGACTCGGCCACCGTTTGCACGCCTAGGTCGCTCGCCATGCGCACGATGCCGGAAATCATGGCTCGCGCCACCCGGTCGGTGGGCGCGGCACATACCAAGGAACCGTCGATCTTGAAATAGTGCGCGGGTATGGTTCGCAGATATCCGTACGAGGGCGGGTTGGCGCCGAAATCATCGAGCGCCACTTCACAGCCCAGCGCCTCGATGCGCCTGATGGATTCATTTTTGATGCTGGCCGAGGAGGCGAAACGCTCCGTGATATCGAAGCACAGCATCCGTGGCGGCAATCCGCTCTTGATGACGCAGGATTCCAGAAAGCCGATGAACTTATCATCGATGATGGACTGCGCGGATAAATTGACGGAGAACACCGAGGGCACCTGCACCCATAGGTCGCGGTTGTTGGCCAGCCACGCCAGCAAGGTGCGCACCACCCAGCGATCGATACTCGGCATGAGGCGCTGCCGCGCGGCGCGGGCAAAGAACTCCGCCGGCTGTGCCAAGCTGCCGTCCGCGGTGCGCAGTCTGAGAAGCACCTCGTAGTGCGCAAGGCAGGCCTTGTCATGCAGCGAACAAATCGGCTGCAGGAACAGCTCGAAGCGTTCGGCATGCAGTGCGCGCTCGATCTGCGCGCCCTCATGGCTGCCCTCGCTGATGAGAAGCGGGAATCCCTGGCGGCGCTTGAACTCGGCCGACAGGCATACCAGTACCGGAGCCAGCTTCTGCTCCAAGGTCTCGTCGGTGAGCGTGTCCTTGATGCCGGCATCGATGCTCAGGCGCACTGCGCCGTTGACAGCACCATGGGCATCGCGGACCGGAATGGCAATGGAATAACTGCCGTCATCGCGCGTCGCGTAGGCGGCATCGAGATTGCCGCCCGAATCGCCGGACAGGGAGTCCTCGACCAGCTGATGATCCTCGGGCAACAAGAAATCCTCGCTCAACCACAGCGTATCGGCTGCGAAGTCATGGAACGACACGGCGGTAACTTCCGGCGCCAACGCCCGGATCACCTGAGCCAGCGCCTCCAGCGTTTTGCTCGAAGCGGCTTCAGCCACATACGTCAAATTGGTCGTCACGAGCGGCACCCAAGAATCAGTTCGATAAGCCATGGTACGGGGAGCGGTGCGCCTAAGGGATGTCGCCGAGAACGGACGTGACCGCCGGGCGACATTTTATTTTTCTTAATGCACGGCAAATCGAGGGCATGCGGGCGATTGAGCGTCCACCCGGTTTAAGTCAAAGGACCCAACCCGGGAGAGACGTGAACTGGTTCACAGGATCTAAGCTGGGCGCAGGATCTAAGCTGTTCCCAAGATCCGCCCTAGTTCACCAACTCGTCCAGCACCGGCAGGGGCACCGCGCCTTCGCGCAGCGCCGCTTCGTGAAATTGCTTCAAGGTCATTGCATCGCCATGCGTGGCCTTGAAATGCTCGCGCACCGCCAGCCACCCCTTGTAGCCGGCATAGTAGGTGGTCAATTGGCAGGCCGTCAGTTTCGCGCGCTGCAGCTTGGCGGTGGCCTCCTCGATCTCCTGATAGGCCCCCTTGGTCATCAGATCCAATGCCTGGCGGTCCGTCATCCCTAGGGTCTGCAGGCGCACATCGAGAATGGTATTCACCAGCATGCGCGCCATTTGCTTCGCGAGCGTCAGGCGGTAGCCCGGCGTGTCGGCCAAGTAGCCCTCATCGGCCATGAGCCGCTGGGTGTACACGGCCCAGCCTTCGATGTACGGGACGTTGCCGAAGATGCTGCGCAGCAAGCGGCGCGACCGAGGCTGTACATGGTTCGCATATTCGGCCTGCACATAGTGTCCCGGCATGGCCTCGTGCACGGTGAGGTGCTGCAACCCCGACTCGTTGTATTCTCGCAGCTTCGAATCGATGCGCGACTGCGGCCATGAATCCGGAATCGGCGTCACCCAATAAAATGCCCCCAGCTTCGGCTGCAGCGGGGGCGCCTGTCCAAAAGCGCCCCCGCCGTAAATGCCGCGCATGAACACCGGCGTTTCGATGACCTGCAGATTCGCATTCGGCGGCAGCGTCACCAGATCCTTGGCCTTGACGAAGGCGGTCGCAGTGGCCAACGCCTGTTTGGCCGCCAGGATGTAGGTCGACGGCGTCGCATGGTGTATCGCCACCTCGGCCAATGCCTGTTCTACGGTTTTGGGCGCTGCCAGCTGCACCATCTCGTCGCGCGTTTTCGCCAAATCCGCTTCGGCCTCCGCAAGAAGCGCCTCCGGAGTCTTACCGGTAGCGAGCACGAAGCTGAATTTCTGTGCATAACGCTGCTTGCCCAGGCGCCAATCGGAGGTTTTCTTCGACAGCGTGGCGTCCAGCCAGATATTGAAACCGCGCAGCGCGTCCAGCGCCGGGGCCGCGGCGTGATCGTAATCGGAGCGCAGTGCCGCCGGGCAATTGATGCGCAGCACGCCGTCGATCAGATCGACATTGCCGCCATTTTCCTCGCGCGCCACTTTGTTCCAAATCTCGGGGGCGTCTTGCAGATTGCCCTCGGCCTGGCGGATGAGCTGCGGAATGAGCTTCAAGCGGCTGATGATGTGCTTGAATCGTTCTTCCGCCACGGCGTAATTGAGCACATACGGCGTGTACATGGCATTGCCGATCAGCTCGACGTACATGGCCGGGTTGTGCCGGTAGCTCTGTATGCCATTGAGATCGAGCCGTGCGGCCGCAATTGCGCCAGTCATGATATCGATGTCGGCACGCTGTTCCTGATTCAACGACTTCGCATCCAGCGCGCCGAGGCGCCTTTCGATGTCGCGCATCAAGCTGAGCGAGGCCTTGATCCCGGCCGGGCTGAAGTCCTCGAGCTGATCATCGAGCACCAGTCCGTAGTGCTTGTGATAGCCCATGCCGGTTGCGGTGGTCGGCGCCAAACTCAAGGTACCGAACACGAAATCATCCACGACCTGGTTGAACTGCAGGTCGGCCGGCGAGGCGCACGCGACCTGGATGCAGCCCATGACCAGCGCTACGCCCACGGCGAATCCCTGTGATCTAAGGTTCTTCATCCTGCCCCTTTTGAACATCCCGGGGCATTCATCCGCCACCCCTGCTGAAGGTTGTTAAGATACTGGAGGCGGCCGCGCACGTCCAAAGGGAGAGTGAAAATTGCAACGCATCATCCGTATTGGCGCCAGTTTGTTGGGGTTGGCGGCACTACAGGCCGGCGCCGCGGATTTTCGAGCCCAGGTTCAGCAATACCGTCTTACGCATGAGGCCGCCATCGTCGCCGATCTGGACGCCCTGACACGATTGAAGAGCGTGGCGGCGGATCCGGCCGGCATCCTCGCCACCGCACACGCGCTCGAGGAGGCGCTGAAGACCCGCGGTTTCGAGGTGTCCGAACTCTCGACCGGCTTGAAAGAGCCGCCGGTGGTCTTCGGTGCCCTCAAAGTCCCGAATGCCCGGCGCACGGTGGTGTTCTACGCCCATTATGACGGCCAACCGGTGACGCCTTCGCAGTGGAGTTCCGATCCCTTCCAACCGGTGATGCGCGAGCGTGCCCTGACCGAGGCAGCGCGCGATGTCGACTGGAAAAAGGCCACTCCGCCCTTCGATCCGGAGTGGCGGCTGTTCGGCCGCGCCGTCAGTGATGACAAGGCTTCGATCGCCGCCTTCTTGAGCGCCTATGATGCGCTCAAGGCCACCCACACGCTCCCCTCGGTCAACATCAAGGTGCTGTGGGAAGGCGAGGAAGAAGCCGGCTCCCCGCATTTGGCCCAAGCGTTGCGCGACCATCGGAAAATCCTGGCCGCCGATTTGTTTCTCATTGGCGATGGGCCGGTACATCAGACGCGCCGGCCGATGGTGTACTTCGGCGCCCGCGGCGTCATGACGCTCGAAGCCACGGTGTACGGGCCGCTGCGCGCCTTGCATGACGGCCACTACGGTAATTGGGTGCCGAACCCGGCCGCAATGGCTGCAACGCTGATAGCGCAGATGCGCGATGACAGCGGCAGAATCACCATTCCGGGCTTTCACGATGGCGTGCGCGCCATCACGCCGGCGGAGCAGGCCGCGTTGCGCAGCCTGCCGCCGGTCGACGACGCATTGAAGCGCGAGTTCGGCCTCGGTCGCTCCGAGGGCAGCGAAGATCTACCGGCCAGCCTCATGCGCCCCGCGCTCAACGTGCGCGGCATTCGCGCAGGTCAGGTGGGAGAGGCAGCGACCAACTCCATTCCGACCAACGCCGTGGTCTCGCTGGATTTTCGGCTGGTTCCCGACCAGAACCCGGCGGCGGTGCGCGCTTCGGTGGAGCGCTTCTTCACCGCGCATGGCTGGACGCTGGTGAGCGAGGAGCCGGATCTCGCCACCCGCCTCAAGTACCCACGCCTGCTGCGCGTGACTTGGGACGCAGGCTATCCGGCGCTGCGGGAAGATTTGGACACGCCCGCGGCGCAGGCCGTCATCGCCGCCGCCTCCAAGGCCGCCGGCGGCCCCGTGGTGGTGCTGCCCATGGCCGGCGGCAGCGTGCCTCTGTATATGTTTGCCGATGTGTTTTCTGCACCCATCATCTGCCTACCCATCGTCAATCACGACAACAATCAACATGCCGCGAATGAGAACTTGCGGTTGCAAAACCTGTGGGACGGCATCGACACTTACGCGGCCCTGATGGCCGAACTCAACTGGTAGATCACATGACAATACTCCGCAGAATCTTAGGCGCGCTGCTCTTGTTGGTCGTGGCAGCGGCACTGGCGCTATGGCTCAAGCCGCCCGCGCTCCTGAGGGTGGGCGCCAACTACGCCGCCAAGATCGTCTGCTCCAATGTGTTCTTGGCCGGGCGCGATCCCGACGAGGTGCTGCGCGTCGATGTCCAGGCGCCGGGTATTGCGCTGCTGCGCCTCATGCAGGTGTCGGTGGACAGCGAACATGGGGTGGTGCGCGCCGGGTTTTTGAAGTTCATCGGCAATGGCGTGGCACAGTGGCATCCTGGCAGGGGCTGCACCGTGGCGCCGGACGGCAAGATCGATTCGGAGCCCGGCCCCATGCACGTGCCCGCGCCGGCACCAGCCCCAGCGGCAATAGGCTCGATCGCCGCAGCGTCCGCCGCGCCGTGGCCCGAAGGAGATGCCGTCAAGACGGATGCCGCCCTCGATCGCGTGCTCGGCAACGACACGCTCGCCGGGCCCGGCATGCGCGCCATCGTGGTGGCCGATCACGGGCACATCGTGGCCGAACGCTACGCACCGGGCTTTTCGTCCAGCACCCCCCTGCTCGGCTGGTCCATGACGAAAACCGTCATGGCCGGAGTGATCGGCATGCTGGTCAAGGACGGCAAGCTCAAGCTCGATCAAGCAGGACTCTGGCCGGGCGCTACCGATGGCCGCGAACACATTCGCGTCGCCGACTTGCTCGCCATGTCGAGCGGCTTGCAGTGGAACGAAGCGTATGGAGCGGTTTCCGACGTCACCGGCATGCTGTATCTGCAACCGGACATGGCGGCCTTCGCCCGTGCGCAGCCCTTGGCGCACCCGGTGGGCACCGTTTGGAGCTATTCCAGCGGCACTGCGCTGATTTTGTCGCGCATTGCTCAGGAGGCCGCGGGCGAGGACCTCCTAGAATTCATCAACACCCGCCTATTCACGCCGTTAGGGATCACCAGCGCCACCCTCGAGCCGGATGAGCACGGAACGCCGGTCGGCTCCTCTTATATGTATGCCACCGCTCGCGATTGGGCGCGATATGGTCAGTTCCTGCTGCAAGACGGGGTCTGGCAGGGAAGGGCGTTACTCCCCCCAGGCTACGTCACCATGATGGCCACACCGGTGGCGGCCTCCGACGGCCAGTACGGCCAGGGCCAGACCTGGCTATGGGGATCGGACGCCACCACCCCCCATGTGAATCCCGATGCCGCCTTCGGTATTCCCGGCGATACCTTCTGGATGTCCGGACACGACGGCCAGAACATTGCCATTATCAAGTCACGTCAATTGGTCATCGTGCGCTTAGGCCTCACGCCCGACGCGACCGTTTACTCGCCGCAACCCCTGGTGAAGGCCATCCTCGAAGCAAGGCCGCTATGAAAAGTATGCTGTTTACCGTTTTGTTGACCTTTGCCACCACAGCTCCGCTGTGGGCTCAACAGGCGAAGCGCTCACGTGCCGACGAGAGCAGTATTGTTTTCCAGGATATCTCCGTTATCCCAATGGACACCGAGCGGATGCTCCCGCACCAAACCGTGCTGGTTCGGGACGGCAAGATCGCCGAGGTGGGCCCGGCGAAGTCAGCGCGGCTGCCGCCTGGCGCCACACGCATCGACGGACGTGGCAAGTTTCTGCTGCCCGGGTTGGCCGACATGCACACCCACGTGGACCGGGCCGAAATGTTGCCGCTGTTTCTCGCCGCGGGTGTTACCACCGTACTCAACATGGGATTGGCCTCCCCGCAGTTCATCACCAAGACGCGCGACGACATCGTCAAGGGAAAGATCGCGGGCCCGCGGATCTTCGCTGCATTTATGATTGATGGCCCGGGAGATCCGGGGCCGGAGTTCGTTCCACTGTGCGCGAGTGACGCCCGCGCCGCTGTGGATCGAGCGAAGCTCGAGGGGTACGACTTCATCAAGGCCTACCAGCGGCTCGATCCGGAGATGTACAGCGCGGTGCTCGACCAGGCCAAGAAGCAACATATGGCGGTCGTCGGCCACATTCCAACGGCGGTCGGGCTGGAACAGACATTGGCGCAAGGCCAGGTGATGATCGCGCACGGCGAGGAGTACTACAAAACTTACTTTCACGACGCGCCGGAGGACGCGCGAATTGCGCCGGCGGTGGAACTGACCCTCCACGCAGGCGCGTACGTCACGCCTAACCTGTCCTTTTTTGCCACGCTCACCAGAACTGTTTCTGATCCAAAGTCCTGGGACCAGCGGCTGGCCGCACCAGATATGGCCGTGCTGCCGCCGGATCTTCGCGGAAAGTGGCTGGGTGCGCGTCCGTCGAAAGCCTCGGACCGCTTCGTGCCCGAACTGGCTACCCTGAAGAAGTTGACGCTGGCGATGCAGAATGCCGGCGTACCGCTGCTCGCCGGAACCGACACGCCTGCCAACCTCATTCCCGGCAGCTCTCTCGTCGATGACGTCGAGCAGCTCGTCGGCGCGGGGCTCACGCCTTTCCAGGCGATCTCGGCCGCCACCCGCATTCCTGGGCAATTCATCCATCAATACGTCCCCGGCTCCGAGGATTTCGGCACCGTCACTCCGGGTAAGTCGGCCGACCTGATTGTGCTTGCCGCCAATCCCCTACTGGACGTGCAAAACCTGCGCCGGCCTCTGGGAGTGATGACTCGTGGCCACTGGCGGGAGGACCATGAGTTGCAATCGCTGGCACAGAAGCCTGTTGCCGGCTACGCGCGCACCGTGGTGTTGGAAGCGGCGTTTCAGAGCACCCTCGAGAAAGGCACTGTGACGGATGCGATTCGTGAGTTCCAGAGTCGCGCAAATCCGGGCGATCGGCTCCCCGAAGCGTTCGTGAATGCCGTCGGCTATGAAATGGCGAATGCTCATCGCCTCGAAACGGCAATACAGGTCTTCGCCTTCAACGCGGAGCAATACCCCGAGTCGTGGAATACGTACGACAGCCTCGCAGAGGCATATGCGAACGGCGGTCAATCGGACCTGGCGATCCTGAACTACCGGCAATCGCTCGCACTCAATCCGAAGAACACGGCTGCTGCCGCTTTTCTTGTCAAAGCTCTAGGGATGACCCCGTTGCAGAAATGAGTAAAGGAACTCGTCGGAAGAATATCGCGCGCTGAGCGAATTCGTCGGGACTAAAGGACCAATTCGCTAGAATGCTCAAAATATGGATATCTCCCTCTCCACCTTCCTGCTGGCCTTCACCGCACTGTTCTCCATCGTCAACCCGCTGTCGGGCGCGTTCATCTTCTTCGGCGCGACTCGCTACTTGGAGCCGAAGGTACGATCCCAAACCGCGCGCTGGGTGGCGATCTATTCCTTCTGTATCGTCGCCGCCTCGCTGTATATCGGCGCCTATGTGTTGGGATTCTTCGGCGTTTCATTGCCGGTTCTAAGGGTGGCGGGCGGCGTCATCGTCGCAGCGGCGGGCTGGCGAATGCTCAACGCCCCCGATGCCACTGAACAGCGTCGCCATGAAACGCCCGAACCTCCTTCCATGGATGTCTCGCCCAGCCGCCTCGCTTTCTACCCGCTCACCATGCCTCTGACCACAGGTCCCGGCACCATTTCGGTGGCGATCTCGGTCGGTGCGGGCCGCCCCAGCGGCTTTCACGCCTCATCGGTCGCCTTCTTCGTCGAAACCTTGGCGGCCACCGCGTTGTTGTCGGTGCTCATCTATGGGTTCTATCGGAACTCGGCACGCCTCGCTCAATGGATAGGCGCCACCGGCACCACCATCGTGGTGCGCCTCTCGGCATTCCTATTGTTCTGCATCGGGATTCAGGTGCTGTGGAATGGTGCCGCGGAATTGCTGGTCACCTTGCCGTTCAGCGCGGTGAGCTGAGGAGTCGAACGTAAGGGGCGGCGACGCATTTATCGGTCCGCGTAAACAACCGTAGCGGACCAAAGCGTTTGCCGGCGCCTCCGTTACGCCAACGTCCTTTCAAATAACGCCAGCATGCGACCCCAGGCCCTTTCCGCCTGTGCGTGGTCGTACACTCGCATGTCCGTCGGACACCAGCCGTGCATGGTGCCGGGATACACTTCAACCTCGCTCGATAGGTGTACTTTGGCGAAGGCCTTCCGCAGCACGCTCTTGTCTTGCGGGTGATCGCGATCGTCGCTCTCGGCAATGGCGATGAGAAACTGCGCCTTTGCCTTCGGGATCAGCAGATGCGGACTGTCCGGTTCTGCGGTGACCAAGTCGCCGCCGTGAAAGGTGGCGGCGGCCCCGACTCGGTTTGGAAACGTCGCAGCCGTGAGAAACACGAAGTAACCGCCCATACAGTAGCCGGTGGTGCCCAATCGCCGCTTCTTATCGACTGCGTCATGGCCATCCAGGTACGCGACGAATGCCTTGGTGTCGATCGCCGCGGTATCGTCAGTCAGTGTTCCCCCCAGGGCCATCAATTTTTCATGCAACGCGGGATCATTGAAATCCGGATGCAGCGGTGATGTCGGTGCTTTCTGTGTGCGATAGAAGGGATTGATGGCCAGCACGGCGTAGCCGGACTCCGCGAGACGGGTGGCCATTTCCTTGAAGGCCGGGCGCAAGCCGAAAATATCCGGCCATATGAGTATGCCGGGATGTTGGCCCTGCGCTGGATGCACGAAGTAAGCGTCGGCGGTGCCGTCCGGTGTTTTGATGGCGACGTCTGCGCCGACGGTGGCCGCGGCATTGGCCAGCTTCGGCAACGCGGCCAGCAATCCCGCGCCCAGCGCCATGGCGCCGAACTGCCGTCGCGTCAGGTCGGCGGAGCGTCTCTTGAATTCTTCCAGATCCTCACGTCGGCACATGCTGGTTTTCCCTTAGGTATCGATGATGTGTCGAAACTTCGCTCGACCGCGAAAGTATTGCATCGGTGGCAAGCTATCCCAAGCGGGTTGGCTGCGGATTTCTGCGGGTTGGCTGCAAACTTGGACGGATGGGCGCAAATGCAAACACACTCCACCCTTTAGCGCACCTCGAGGGTGGTCATGAAATCGCGGTTCACGCGGCCGTTCTTCACCAGCACTTTCTCGGCCTCGAGCCGCCGGATCTGTTCGCGATGCGCAGGCGATGTGGGCGGAAATACGATGCGCCCGCCGGCACCGACCACCCGATGCCAGGGCAGGTGCATCGCTCCAGGCGCCAGCCGCAGCGCACGCCCTACCAGCCGTGCCCGCCCCGGCAGTCCTGCGGCACGCGCCACGCCGCCGTAGGTCGACACCTGTCCGCGCGGAATCGCACCCACGATGTCCCAGATGTCCTGGAACGCGGGATTTACTTCAGGTGCGGCCCCGCGGCGGGCGGCGGACTTGAGTTTGGACGGCAGGAACAGCTCGGCCTTGATCTTGGAACGCGTCAGCGGACGACTCCTGGTGGGCGCGGAGACCTTGGGCCTCGGGCCAAATTATCCTAAAGCCTAAGGTCCAGATGCGCTACAGGGTGCGCAACATCGTTGCGCGTGCGCTCAGCGCAGTACGCAGAATTCGCGCATGGCGGGAATGAAGTTATCGTTCGAATGCCCGGGCCGCGTCAATTTGAACAGGGCAAAACGCTGCAGCTGCGTCAGGCTGGCCCACTGCTCCCTGGACGGAGACGCAACGCCCAGATTGCGCGCCCAAGCACCGATCCTCTCAGGTACCACCGTAGGATTCGCCCAAGGTGGCGCGTCGTCGAGCGGCGTCAATTCGACGGAGGTCTGCGTAACCCCTTCGATGAGAGAGATCAGATACTGCTTATACGACTCGATCAGGGCCGGATCATCACAAGGCCTCTCCACGAGCTGTCGTCGGCCCTCTGCAGGCAACTTGCTCCATTGCTTCAACGAAAGCTTTATTCCCGTCTGATCAAGCTTCATCCGCACGCTCATCGGGATGCAGCGCAGCGTGCCGCCAAAGTCGAGCTCGAAGGCGAAGATGCCCGGATAGGGAGAGGGTGTATTTACGTCGCGATCGAGTGCACGTTTCATGAGGGCGCAAAGCTTAGCGCAAAACATCGGCGATTTTCGTGAAGCAATTCGAGTTCGACGACATGCGCGCGAATTGCGCGTGCCCACGCATTGCTTATGCTCACGTATTCATATGATTTGGATCTTATGTCCGCACGCTGATAAACCGTATTTACCCGTCCATAGTCAACGCTTATCAGCCTTCGATCCCGATCCGTAACTCGAGTGTTCGCTGCTCGCACAATGCGACTTTTTTTGTATCTTGATTCGCGTTCACCGGTTTACACTTCGGCACATGAGTCAGAAATCTTCGCTTCGGGCAATCCCGATCAGGGTTGAATCCGCATCGTCTTTAGCCGCGGCGGAGCGCGCCGCCGTTCTCGAAGTGTGTACGCGTTTGAAGACGCTCGCCGGTCCGCTGCTACCCATCTTGCACGGCGTGCAGAGGGCTCTCGGACATGTCCCCCAGGACGCGGTGCCGCTGATCGCGGCGGAGTTGAATCTTTCGCGTGCCGAAATTCACGGGGTAGTCACCTTCTACCACTACTTCCGCAAGAACTTGCCGGGACGCCATGTCGTGCATGTGTGCCGAGCCGAGGCCTGTCAGTCGGTGGGCGCTGTCGCCCTCGAGGCCCATGCCAAGAAGAGCTTGGGGATCGACTTTCATCAAACGACCCGAGACGGCTCCATCAGCTTGGGGCCGGTGTATTGCCTGGGCAATTGCGCGTTGGGTCCCTCGATCATGATCGACGAGCGCTTGGAAGGGAGGGTGTCGCCCGAGCGCTTCGACGCGATCGTCGCCCACGCCCGATTGCCGGGAGGCACGCGATGAAGATTTTTGTCCCGCGCGACGCAGCAGCCCTATCGGTCGGTGCGCAGCAAGTGGCGGAATCCATCGCCGCGGAAGCGGCAAAACGCGGCATGGCCGTCGATCTCGTTCGCAACGGCTCGCGCGGTTTATTGTGGCTTGAACCGCTGGTCGAGGTGGTAACGGATGCCGGCCGCATCGCCTATGGACCTGTGACGCCTGACCAAGTGGCGAGCCTTTTCGATGCCGGCTTCATGCAAGGCCGACCACACGCGCTGCGTCTTGGAGCCGTCGAACAGATCCCATACCTCAAGAACCAGGAACGCCTGACCTTCGCGCGGGTGGGAGTCACGGACCCGCGCAGCCTCGAGGACTACCTAGCGCATGAGGGCTATCGCGGCTTGCGCGCTGCGCTGGCTCTCGATCCCGCCACCGTGGTGGCTCAGGTGACCGAGTCGGGTTTGCGCGGCCGCGGCGGCGCCGCGTTCCCCGCCGGTATCAAGTGGAAGACCGTGTCGGCGACAGCCGCGGAGCAGAAATACATCGTGTGCAATGCCGATGAGGGCGACTCGGGCACCTTCTCGGACCGCATGATCATGGAGGGCGACCCGTTTCTGCTCATCGAGGGCATGACGATCGCGGGACTGGCAACCGGCGCGACGCGCGGATTTATCTATTTGCGCTGGGAGTACCCCGACGCAAAGATTGCGCTCGACGCTGCGATTGATGCCGCCGTCGGGGCGGGGTATCTCGGGGAAAACATCTTAGGCAGCGGCAGAAGCTTTCAGCTCGAGATCCGCATGGGTGCCGGGGCCTACATCTGCGGCGAGGAAACCTCGCTCCTGGAATCGCTGGAGGGAAAGCGCGGGCAGGTGCGCTTCAAACCCCCGCTGCCGGCGATCGCGGGATTGTTCGGCAAGCCCACCGTGATCAACAACGTGATTACCCTGGCCTCGGTTCCGATCATTCTCGACCGGGGTGCCGAGTACTATCGAAACTACGGTGTGGGCCGTTCGCGCGGCACGCTCCCCATTCAGCTGACCGGCAACATCAAGCGCGGCGGCCTGATCGAGAAGGCCTTCGGCGTGACGCTACGACAGTTGCTCTACGACTATGGCGGAGGCTCGCTGAGCGGCCGGCCGATCCGTGCCGTGCAAGTGGGTGGCCCGCTGGGGGCATACATGCCCGAATCGCAATTCGATACCCCCTTGGACTACGAGGCGTTCGCGGCCGTCGGCGCGATGCTCGGTCACGGCGGGATCGTCGTGTTCGACGACACCGTGGATCTGGCCGCCCAGGCGCGCTACGCGATGGAGTTTTGCGCGATCGAGTCTTGCGGCAAATGCACCCCGTGCCGCATCGGCTCGACCCGGGGCGTCGAAGTCATCGACCGGCTCATCGGCGGTGAAGATTCGGCCAAGCAGGAAGTCGTGCTGCGCGACTTGTGCGAGACCATGACCTACGGGTCGTTGTGCGCGCTCGGCGGCCTGACGCCTTACCCCGTGATCTCAGCCCTGAACCACTTCCCGGAAGATTTTTCCAGCCAACCGGCCGCGAAGGCCGCCGTCTAGATCGAGAGCAAACTATGCAATCCATTGCGGAAAAGGACCTTGGTACACCAGCTCCGCTCGGCGCCAAAATGCTGACGCTGAGCATCGATGACCGCGAAATCGAGGTGCCCGAGGGGACCTCCGTCATGCGCGCGGCGGCCCTCGCCGGCGTATCGGTGCCCAAGCTGTGCGCCACGGATCAACTGGATGCGTTCGGCTCGTGCCGCATGTGCCTCGTGAAGATCGAAGGGATGAAGGGGCTGCCGGCCTCGTGCACCACCCCGGTCGCGCAGGCGATGAAGGTCACCACCCAGAACAAGCAGATTGCGGATATTCGGCGCGGGATCATGGAACTCTACATCTCCGATCATCCGCTCGATTGCCTCACCTGCCCCGCCAATGGTCACTGTGAATTGCAGGACATGGCCGGTGTGGTCGGCTTGCGCGAGGTCCGTTACGGCTACGAGGGCGCCAATCACCTGGTGGCCGAGAAAGATGAGAGCAATCCCTACTTCACGTTCGATCCGAGCAAATGCATCGTCTGCTCGCGCTGCGTCAGGGCCTGCGATGAGCAGCAGGGCACGCTGGCGCTGACCATTCAGTCGCGCGGTTTCGATTCCAAGGTCGCGGCGAGCCAGAACAATTCATTCATGGACTCCGAGTGCGTGTCTTGCGGGGCCTGCGTGCAGGCCTGCCCGACGGCAACCCTCTCGGAAAAGAGCTTGATCGAGCAGGGCCAGGCCGAACACAGCGTGACCACCACATGTGCCTACTGCGGCGTGGGCTGTTCGTTCCGCGCGGAGATGAAGGGCGAGGACATCGTGCGCATGGTCCCCAACAAGGATGGCCATGCCAATCATGGGCATTCTTGCGTCAAGGGACGCTTTGCCATCGGCTACGCGACGCATGCCGACCGCATCGTAAAGCCGATGATCCGTGCGAACATAGCCGATCCGTGGCGCGAGGTGTCGTGGCAAGAGGCCATCGATTACGCCGCGAGCGAACTCAAGCGCATCCAGGCCAAGTATGGCCGAGACTCCATCGGCGGCATCACCTCTTCCCGCTGCACCAACGAGGAGACCTACCTCGTGCAGAAGCTCGTGCGTGCAGGCTTCGGGAACAACAACGTGGACACCTGCGCTCGCGTATGCCACTCCCCTACGGGCTACGGTCTCAAACAGACGCTCGGTGAGTCGGCCGGCACGCAAAACTTCGACTCGGTGATGAAGGCGGACGTGATTTTCATCATCGGCGCCAACCCGACCGACGGGCATCCTGTGTTTGCCTCACAGATGAAGCGCAGGCTGCGTCAGGGCGCCAAACTGCTTGTCGCAGACCCGCGCCGCATCGATCTGGTGCGCACGCCGCACATCGCCGCGGAGTACCATTTGGGACTGCGGCCGGGTACCAACGTCGCCCTCATCAATTCGCTGGCGCACGTCATTGTCACGGAGGGACTCGTCAAAGAGGACTTCGTGCGCGAGCGCTGCGAAGTGGATTCCTTCGAGAAGTGGCGCGGCTTCGTCGCCGACCCGAGGCATTCGCCCGAAGCCATGGAGGCCGTGACCGGTGTGCCTGCGGCGTCGGTACGCGGCGCCGCACGCCTATACGCCACTGCCGGCAACGGCGCGATTTATTACGGTTTGGGGGTTACCGAGCACAGCCAAGGCTCCACCATGGTCATGGGCATCGCCAATATCGCGATGGCAACCGGAAACATCGGGCGGGAGGGCGTCGGCGTCAATCCTCTGCGCGGCCAGAACAATGTCCAGGGCTCCTGCGACATGGGCTCCTTCCCGCATGAGTTCCCCGGCTACCGGCATGTGTCGGACGAAGCGGTGCGTCACTCGTTCGAAGCGGCATGGGGTGTCGGGCTCCACGACGAACCGGGACTACGCATTCCGAATATGTTCGAGGCTGCGCTCGACGGCGACTTCAAGGGCTTGTACATCGAGGGAGAGGATATTGCGCAGTCCGATCCGGACACCCAGCACGTCACAGCGGCCCTGTCGGCCATGGAGTGCATCATCGTTCAGGATCTGTTTCTCAATGAGACGGCGAAATTTGCGCACGTCTTTCTCCCGGGCTCGTCGTTTCTCGAGAAGGACGGCACCTTCACCAACGCCGAGCGGCGCATCTCCCGCGTGCGTCGGGTCATGAAGCCCAAATCGGGCTATGCCGACTGGGAGATCACGCAGTTGCTGGCGAATGCCGTCGGCTTTCCGATGCAGTACACGCATGCCTCGCAGATCATGGACGAGATTGCCGCATTGACCCCGACCTTCACCGGCGTGAGCTTTGCCCGCCTGGAAGAGCTTGGCAGCATCCAATGGCCTTGCAACGCCGCGCATCCCGAGGGCACGCCAACCATGCATGTCGGCGGGTTCGTACGCGGCAAGGGCAAGTTCCTGCTGACCGAATACGTACCGACCAGCGAGAAGGTGAATGCCAAATTCCCGCTGATCCTCACCACGGGACGAATCCTCAGCCAGTACAACGTGGGCGCGCAAACCCGGCGTACCGAGAATGTCCGCTGGCACGACGAAGATCGCCTGGAAATCCATCCCCATGATGCCGAGGAACGCGGCATCCGGGAGGGCGACTGGGTTGGCGTTGCGAGCCGCGCCGGGGATACGGTGCTGCGGGCGCGAGTCACCGAAAGGGTTCAGCCCGGCGTGGTCTACACCACGTTTCATTTCCCGGAGTCGGGCGCCAATGTGATTACCACGGACAACTCCGACTGGGCAACGAATTGCCCGGAGTACAAGGTCACGGCCGTACAGGCGACCCGCGTAAGTCAGCCTTCCGAGTGGCAGAAGCGCTTTCGCGAGTTCACGGATACGCAAGCGTCGTTGTTGAAGAGCGCCGATGTGTTCGTCGCCAAGTAGGACTTGGGAATGAGCGGCGATACACCGACAATCGCGCCCGAACACGGCGGCGCCGAACATCTGGTGCGGATGGCGAATGACATCGGTAACTTCTTCCGCGCCGAGGCGGTACGCGAGGACGCCGTGGCCGGCATCGCCAATCACATCGCCAAATTCTGGACCCCGCGCATGCGCCGGAAGCTTGCGATTCACGGTGAGGGCGGCCTGGACGAGCTGCCGCGCGAGGCGCTACGCCGCCTGGCCGAGAGTCGTGGGCCCGCTCCGGGCGCAGATGCGGGTTAGCGGATGGCGTCCGGCGGCTCAGGCCGAGCGCGCATGCAGTGCGGGTGCCGTAGGCGCCGCGAGTCTGTTGGCGCCGAGGGGATTTCCCGGCGTTCTCACCGACCGCAATTGCAGCACGAAGTCGGCGATCTGAGCTTGCAACGAGTCCGCCTGATTCTGCAGTAGATTGGCGGTGTCGACCACCTCCGCGGCCATCGCTTCGGTGGCACGCGCGGTCTGCTCGACATGAGCGATATTTTCGGCGACCGCGACAGTCGATGAGCTGATCTCCGTGACCTTGGAGGCGATTTCTTCGGTCGATTTGGATTGGCCGTCGCAGTCGGTAAAAATCGTCGTGGAACTTGCTTCCAGGTCCTCGATGATGGTGCGCATGTTCTGCAGTATTTCCATCGAGCGCTTGGCGGTGGTGCCCACCTGCTGCACATGCCCGCCGATGCCATTGGCGGCGCCTCTGGTCTGGGAGGCAAGATCCTTGACCTCGTCGGCCACGATGCAGAAACCGCGACCGGCTTCACCGGCCCGCGCCGCTTCGATCCGCGCATTGATCGCCAGCAGATGCGTTTGCCGCGTGATGCCGGTGATGATTTCCGTGATCTTGGAGATCTGGCCCGATTCCGTGGCAAGCCGGTCTATCTCGGTCTTGGCCGCGGTCGCTTCCTGAACCCCGGAAACCGCCTTTGCCTTCGACTGCTCGGCGTTTTGGCGCATCGAACGCGCGGCGTTCGACAGTTGTGAGCTGGACGTGGCGATACGTGACGCCGCATGTTCGGTCTTCTTGGCAACGATACTGGCATCCGTACTGCGCTGCGTCGTGCTGGCGGCGCTTTGCGCCAGATTGGCGGCAGTGGACTTCAGTGTCTCGATGGTGGCCGCCACCGATTCCACGATACCTGCGACCTGCGATTCGAATTCCCTGGCCATTTGTTCGCGCAAACTCTGACGCTCGGCCGACTGCAGAAGTTCGGTTTCGCGCTGCTTGCGCTGCTGTTCCTCGGCGACGCGCGCGCGATCGGCCTCGAGTGCAAGGCGTTGATCGGACTCCGCCTGGCTTCTTTGCTGGATGGCGGTCCTCATGTTCACCATATCCCGCATCAGTTCGGCAAATTCGCCCTTGCCGCGTACGACGATTTTTCTGTCGCCTTCGTTGCTTTGTATGCCGCGCACGAGTGCGCGCATGCGGCCGACCGAACTGGCCATGCTGCGCGCGAGAAGCAGTGCGAGCACCACGCCCAACAGGGCCATGGGCGCCACGGTAACGACAATGAGGTCATGGCCCTGCGAGGCGCGCTCCGCGATATCTCCCAGCCTCTGCTGCGCGGCGGCGGCCTGCGTGTCGATCAGGTCCTGAATTTTGGCATCGATGTCGGCGGTTGCAGCGGGGGAAAATGGGGTGTTTGCAGTACCGAGTGCTTGGATGCGCGCGCCGACGGCAAGAACTTGAGCATGGGCTGCCGGGTCGGACACATGCGCGGCGGCGCCCTCCAGATGGGTGCGCGCGGTATCGGCAATCGCGTGCAGCCGCTCACCGCCGGCACTCGAGCTTGTCGTACTGCCGATGCCGACGATTTCCTTCCAGGCCACCTGCGCGGCGCGGACCTCATCGGCGGCCGCCTGATCGCTGTCTTGGTAGGCACTGGTCATCTGCGTGAAATCGCGATACCTGGCGATGGCATTGATACCCATCGCCAGCGCAATGACGGTAACCACGCCTAAGGCGGCAAGCAGCTGTACGGCAACCGGAACCCGGTTCACGAGCGTATCCGGCGGACCGGACGGCAGCATTCGTTCGATGACCGGCACACGCCTCTTCCAGCCGTTGAAGACGACGGCGCCGATATGGATTGCAACCATAACCGCCAAGGAGCTCGCGGTCAGCATATGGGTGGTCATCAGACGGTCCCGCGCACCATCCGATATTTCCCATGGCGCCGGCAACGTCACCAAGCCGAAAGCCGTGACGGTATCGCCGCGCGCCCAGGCGATGCACATGCCTACAATGGGTTGGGCGATCAGGGCGACATAGAATGCCAGGTGTACGAAGCGGGCGGCGATGATCTGCCATGCGGGGAGTTCGGCATTGAGCGGAGGTCCTCGGTCGCGCACGATGAGCACGACGCGCACGATGCAGACCACCAAGATCGCAAATCCGAGTTGCCGATGCAAACTCAGTACATACTGTCCATACTGCAAGGAGCGCAGCTGGCCCAGGACCACGGCGATCGCCAGCTGACAAATGACGAATAGCGAGACCGCCCAGTGAATGATCTGGAGAATGGGCGAATATTTCGCGCGGGAACCGGGCTTCGTCACGTCATGCACCCATGGTGGTTCAATTGACGGTGATCGTGAGCTTCATCTTGGGATGCACTCCGCACCCCACGACGTACGTTCCGGACTTTGCAAAGGTGTACTTGATCTTTCCGCCGGCCGGCTGAAGGCCGCCGTTGAAACTGACACCGTCACCGCTGATCACGATGTTGTGCGCCGTCGCGTCATCATTGATGAATTCGACGGTTTGTCCCTTGGCGATGGACAGTTCATTCGGCGTGAAGACCAGACCCTTTTGCGTGACGGTCACGCTGTCCGCTGCCATCCCAACGGTCGAGAAAAGGGCGGCTGCAAACAAGACCGGGAAACGTTTCATAAGCGTGTTCTCTTGAGGGGACATTGTGATAGTTATGGTGCTCAGCGCGGGAGCGCCGCAAGGACAACGGGGTCATCGTCGCTCGTCAGGGTGTCGAGAAACGCCAGCAGATCTGCCTTCTCCTGCTTCGTCAGTCCGAGGCGGCGCATATTCGTGTCGAGACTCGGCCGCGTCTCGAAACCGGTGTCGTAGTGCTCGATGACGGCCGCCAAGCTGGGCAGCGACCCGTCGTGCATGTAAGGTGCGCGTTGGTTGATGTTGCGCAGGGTCGGTGTTTTGAAGGCTCGCTCCAATTGCACGATGCCCGGAGCAATCGCCGCGCGGCCCAGGTCCGCATCATGCAGCCCGATGTCATGGAATCCATCGTCGCTCATGCGCCACGTCGAATGACAGACGGCGCAATTTGCCTTGCCGTTGAACAGGACGAAGCCGCGTAGCGCCGCGTCGGAAATCGCCCGATCGTCGCCTTTGACCCAGCGGTCGAACGGCGCCTCATTCGAAATCACGGTCCTCTCGAAGCTCGCGATGGCCGAGGCGATGGTGTCCAGGGAGATCGCCTGTCCTGGGTAGGCACGGGAAAATGCGTCGACATACCCGGGTATCGAGCTCAAGAGCGGCAGCGCCCTTGCGACCGACATGCTCATCTCTTTGGTAGAAGTCAGCGGACCTTTGGCTTGGTCCTCCAGTGTCGCGGCCCGGCCGTCCCAAAAGAAGGGCTCACCGAACGCCACGTCGAGGATTGTCGGCGTATGCCGGCCCAATTGAAATCCGCCGTGACCCAAACCCTTGGCCAGGCCGTCTTCCCAACCCAGTCCGGGGTTATGGCAGGTAGCACACGAAATCACGCCTGAACCCGAGAGTCGAGGATCGAAGAACAAGGTCCGACCGAGCGCGACCTTGTCCGCCGTGATCGGGTTGCCCTTCGGTGCGGGTACCGCGCTGGGACGCTGGAAACTCTCGCGCAGCGATTGCAGCGCCGAGCTATCGGCGGGACGCGGCGCCAGGCCGTCGGCGGCGCGAGCAGCCCATGGGATCGCGCACAGTCCGGCGAGCATCCACACCAAGCTATGCACCAGTCTCAAGCTATGCACTACCTTGCGCATTCGGATTCCTGCTCAATTTTGTTATGGCGATAAATCACGTGTCGGCTGCGATGTCCAAGGCTTGAACAAGCCTCCCGCGGCAGATTGGACAAACGTGATTGCCATCACGTGGACGAACTCCTGCGCTGTGCCTGCGCCGCAGACACCTGTTGCGGATTTGTCACAGACCTGCGGCATCGCATGTGCCGCATGGACGGCGCGACGCAACGCAACAATATGTGAACTGGTTGGCTTGACGTCCGGCTCGCTCACCCGCAAGGTGCACAGCGTCGACGGACAACCCGGCAATGATCGTCAGGGTGTCTTTCGGCTTGCCGCGAGCCGCTCGAGAATACGGGCGGCTCGCGGCCCATCATCCTTGGTTCGCCCTCAAGAGGGTACTTAGAAATCCTTCCATTCCTCGTCGACCGCACCCTGCGCCGCGGGCGCGGCGACCGCGGACATCGCCATCGGCCTCTTCTTGCCGCTCAGGGGCCTATTGGCGGCACGGCGCTCCACGGGCTTGAGGGGGTCGGCAACTGCCACCGGGCGCGGCACGCCGCGCGGCATGTTTTCCGAACCGCCGTCTCTTACCCGATAGCGCGCAATCATCTGCGACAGGTTGGATGCCTGTTCCGTCAGCGCCTCCGCCGCTGCCGAAGCCTCTTCGACCAGCGCGGCATTTTGCTGGGTCACATCATCCATGGTGGTGATCGCCTTGTTGACCTGTTCTATCCCAGAGGACTGTTCGCGGCTCGAGTTGGCAATTTCTGCCATGACATCCGTGACCCTCTTGACCCGGCTGACTATCTCTCCCAGGGCCTTGCCCGAGTCGTCCACCAGTTTGGTTCCCTCGTTGACCTTGGCCACCGAATCGTGGATCAGGGCTTTGATTTCCTGAGCCGCTTCGGCGCTGCGTGAGGCGAGATTTCTCACCTCGGATGCCACGACCGCAAACCCACGGCCCTGCTCGCCCGCCCGCGCTGCCTCCACTGCCGCGTTCAGCGCCAGCAGATTGGTCTGGAACGCAATCTCGTCGATGACGCTGATGATGTCGGCGATACGCTTCGAAGAAGCGTTGATCTCACCCATTGCCGCAACCGCCGAGCTGACGATGGCGCCGCCTCGCTCAGCTTGCTCGCGCGCAGCCGTGGCAAGCTGGTTGGCCTGGGCGGCGTTGTCGGCGTTGTTCCTGACCATCGCGGTCATCTCTTCCATCGACGAAGCGGTTTCTTCCAAACTGGAAGCCTGCTCCTCGGTCCGCTGGCTCAGGTCGGCGTTTCCGCGCGAGATCTCCTCGGCGCCTGTTCGTACCTCGGCCGCCGCCCGTGTCATGCTGCGTACCACGTCGGCCGTGTTCTCCAGCAGCCGGTTCGTGCCGGTGGCGAGCGCCTTGAAGAAGGCATCCTTACCCTCCTCACGGATCCGCACGGTCAAATCACCGTCGATGGCTTTAGCCACCGCCGCCTGGACTTCTTCCTCGGTGGCAACCTCTTGCGTGCGATCGACCCACTGCACCACGGTACCAACCCGCTGGCCGTTCCCGTCCACCGGGTTGGCCACGATCCGCAGATTGGCCTCGCCCATCTTGACGTCTTCGGTGTGGGTGGTCGTCAGGGCGGCCAAGTTCTCGCCGCGCAATGACGGGATCTGATGGAACATGTCGAATGAGGCACCGACCAGCTGCTCCGGATCGAACTTGTTGAGCGACTTGCGGATCTCGCCCGCTTGGGCGCGGAACAACGTCCTCAAGGCATCGTTCATGTAGATGATTTTGCTGTCCGTGTCGCCGAGCATGACGCCCGCCGATACACGATCCAGCGCGGTGCGAATCCGTGCGTTCTCCGTGGACGATGCATGCTCCTTTTCGGTGCGCTCGCGCAGCGCGGTTTGCATACGATCGAGTCCCTTCAGTGTCTGGCCAATTTCGTCGTTCGAACTGACCTGAATCGCGTTCGCATAATTGCCTTTCTCGATCTCACCGAGTACCGCCACTGCCTGTATCAACGGCTTCTTGATGACACGAGTAAGCCGGTAGGCCAGCAGGCAAGCCGCGACCAGCGCCGCGAGCGACAATGTAATGACGAGCGTTCGAGCGCTTTGATACGAATTCTCGAGTGCATCCGCCCGTTCGCGAATCTTGGCCGACTGGAAGTCGCCGAGTTTCACGAGAGCGGCAACCAGTGCCAGCTGCGCAGGCAGTGTCCGCTGCAGCATGGTCTCCTTGGCGGACTTGAAATCGCCGGCCCCGATCTGCCGGAGGTATTGCGCATCGAGGGGAGCCAGGGCGGTGCGGGCATCCAACACCTCCTGAACCAATGCCTTGTCCTGTGCCGACGATGCATTGGCCAGCATCGCCTCTCCGTACCCCTTGCTCTTCTCGGCCAGTTTGGCGACTTCGTCGATTTCCCCTTGAATCCGCGACTTGTCATCCAAGATCAGCATATCGTGCGTGCGGCGTATCGCTTCCGAAGTATTGTCGCCCCACGCGTCGGCGATCTCCACCCGGGTCAGCTGCGGGCCGGTGATTTCCCTCACCGCGGTATTGAACATCGCGAGGCGGCCGATGCTGTGGCTTACGGCGGCCGCGAATACGACAATGACCGCCGCATACGACAGCATCACTCGTGCACCGACGGAATTGCGAAAACTCATAACAGGCTCCAAAGATCCATTTGCCTAAGTGGCGAGCAATGTCCCGATACCACCCGAGTCTTATCGTCCCCGGGTCGTATTCCTTTATACCAATCGTGAGTCGAACGCTTCACAGGCGGCACGACTCAAACGGCGGCTCGCCGCTCGATGGCGGCCGGACCAGGACCGTCGATCGAATCCACGGGGCGCACCGCGTCCAAGAAACCTGAGACCTCGGTCTGGAGAATCGCGGTCTGATGGGCCAGATCGACCGAAGCGTTCTGGACACCGTCGGCTGCGTTTCCGGTCTCCGTGGCCGTACCCTTGACCTCCTGAATTTGATCGCTGACGCGGCGAGTAAAATCCGCCGCCGACTGCACGGTCTTGCCGATATCGCGCATGGCGGTGCTTTGCCCGGCCACCGCGCCCGAAATCGACGTAGAACTGCGGCTCAAGGAACGAATGGTCTCCGCGATCGACGTGACGGCTCCGGCGGCATCGCCGGCGAGAGACTGGATGCGCTCTACCTTGGACGTGACACCGTCGGTTGCCTGTTTGGTCTGAGTCGCCAGCGCCTTGACCTCATTGGCCACTACCGCGAAACCACGGCCGGCTTGCCCGGCACGCGCCGCCTCGATGGTGGCGTTCAGCGCCAGGAGGCTGGTGCGGCTGGCAACCGACTTGATGAAGTCGAGTACCGACCCGATCTCGAGCGCCGCGGAATTCACCGACTGCAGCGTCTGGTTGAGCTTGTCGGCCTCGCGGGTGGCATCGGCGGCCATTACCGAAGAGGTACTGACCTGCTCGGAGATCTCTGCAATCGACTCGCCGAGTTCCTCGATGGACGCGGCAATGGTTTGCACATTGTTGGATGCCTCCACGGCCGACTGCGACACGCCTTCTGCGAGCGTACGGGTCGCATCGGCAGCGGTACCCATGGTACTTGCCGTTGCCTGCAGAGTGTCGAAAGCGCCAGCGAAGCTGCCCAGCACCTTTTTTGCGGTGGCATCGAAATTTTCGCTCAATTCGGTCAATGCCCGTGCCCGCTCGGCCTCGCGCGCCAGACGCAGCTGCTCGACCCGGGCGCGCTCCAGTTCCGCCGACCGCTGAATCACGGCCTGCCGTCGCGCCTCTTCCTCGATCTGTTTGAGCCGTTCGTTCTCGATCCCATTGTCTCGAAATACGTTGACCGCGCGAGCCATGCGCCCGACCTCGTTGCTGCGCGTAGCGTAAGGTACCGCGACCGACCAATCGGACCGAGCAAGCGCGCCGACGACGCGCGTCAGTGCAACCAGCGGAGCGGTCAGGGAGCGGGCAAGCCAAAGACTGACGATCAGCCCGCCCACCACGGCCAAGAGTCCGCCGATCGCGGTGCGACGCATGGCGTTCGCGGCGTTGGCCTTCACTTCCGCGAACTCGGTCGCCGAGGTGGCCTCGTAGAACTTGCCCAGTGTCCTGAGAATTCCATGCAGGTCCTGGAAGAAGACGCTCGCCGACGTGGCGTAGTCGACGGCGACGCTGGGATCGACGAACAACACTTTGCTGAACTCGCCGCCGGATTTGCGATACTTGCCCGCCAGCTCCGTCAGGCGCGCCGCTTCGGCGGCGTGCCCGCTTTCGCCGGCAAGCCGGGCGACCGCTGAGATCTGCGTGTCGAGCTTGTCGAGGTCACTCGGGAGCGAGTCGACGATGGTGCGGACGATCTTCTGCGGCGCTTGGTTCTGCACCAGAGTCATGGCGCGAAACATGCGTCCATTGATCTCCAAGGCGAAGGCGTCTGCCTCGTCCAGCGCCATGAGCCGATGGACCGTTTCGTCGAATAGCCGCGTCGTGGTTGCATCCAACGCCGTTTGCTGCCCGTAGTCGACGGCTTCCAGGGCGAGGATCGCCAGTATCAAAAGCAGCGGCGCCAGCAGCATTTGCCAACGCAGCGACATATCTCCTAAGCGTTGAATCATCGTCACAACTCGCATGCGCGGCAAGACGCCGCTATTCAGTGTAGGTGCCGGCCTTGAAAATCAGTCCGTCGACGGTTTCCCAGTAAGCGAGCTTATTCTCGAGCTTCCCGGTGGTTGGATTCTTCATGACGTATTCGATCCATCCGGAGTGCTTCTGCTTCGCCGCTTCCACGAGTTCCCGCACATAAAACTTACCGGCCGAGTCGGATTGGTCCAGACGATTGGCGCCGACTTTGGCCGGAGAAATCGGATGCGCCACGCACACGCCGTTGAGATCGTGTACGTCGACATAGTCCTCGCCCTTGGCAAACAGGCCGTCCTTCTTGTTGAATTCTGCGATCGCCTTATCCCGACCGTTCGTCTTGTAGAAATCGACCGCCTTCTTGACGACCGCGACAACCTCGTCTTTGGTGGGTGCGCTGGCCGCCGCGACTGCCAGGGGCAACGCACTCACGATTGTTGCGATCAGAAGATTTCTCAACGCTGGGTGCATGATGGGATTCCTTAGAAAATGGCAAACCGGCCGGCGATTCGACCCGCCTAGGAACTTATCGGTAATTCGCGGTCGATCTTGAGGCGATCGGCGCTGCCAAACCGTCGACCACGGCACACTGCATGAAGATCAACCGGACAGGAGTGCGAGCACCCCGCCGCCATACCTGGGCAATTGCACCTGAAATTCGCGCCGCCCCTTGGGCGAGCTCAGCAACGCGGCCGCGGACTGCGGCAGGAATTTGACGGGATAGATCTGATCGAGCTTCAGATGAGGCGACGCAGCGTCCATGACGAGGCGCGTGCAGATGTTCATGATTTCGCGCACGTTCTCGATCATGACAGCGGTAAGTTCACGTGCCTTGGCCGCTTCCTTGGCAGCATTCGGCGGCAGCATGGAGAAGGCGGCACCGAAACTCGCCGCAAGATTCACATCTGCACCGCACAGAGCAACGGGTTGGCCGTCGTCGGCCACAAATACCCCCAGCCACGCCCCACCCGCGGGTGTTCCATCGAACGCTCCGCCGGCTTTTACTTCCATCCCGTCGAACAGCAGCCCCAATATCTGCATGACCTTCGTGCCGTCGGGAAGAGGATATGCGGTTGACATAGGAGCTCCTGTCTCGGCCGGTTCGCGTTACCGGATATGAGGTCCCAGATGTTCCTTGAACGATTCGGGAGTGAAGGGTTTGGAAATGAGGAACTTGGCACCGGTGCCCATTGCCTTGGCACGCATATCGGGCGTGGCTTCCGTGGTGACGAAGCCGAATGTGACCTGGATGCCGGCGCTCTTGAGAGCCTCGAGCAACTGCATGCCGGTCATGTTAGGCATGTTCCAATCGGAGAGCACGAGATCCGGCTTGGATGTATTGATCGCGGCCAGCGCCTTCGCCCCATCGTCGGCTTCGGCAATATCATGGCCCTCGAACCCGGCGAGCCGCAGGGTCTTTTTCACGATCATGCGCATGGCGGTCGAATCGTCTACGATCAGAATCTTCATCTCATCACTCCAATGATCCACCGGGTAATCGGCGGCAGTTCGACATTCTTGAGGTTCAGGGCGTTCGGGCTCGGCGATCGAGGCCGGCGCCGCGCATATTATTCTCGTGCGCGGTCACCAGTGTGACAATTCGCTCGGCAATCTGCGGCAGCGCATGCAACGACTGCGCGGCGCCGAGCTTCCAGGCAGCTCCGGGCATACCCCATACCACACTGGTATTTTCGTCCTGCGCGATGGTCGAGGCGCCCGAATCCCTCATTGCCTTCAGGCCTTCAGCCCCATCCCGGCCCATGCCGGTCAACAGGACGCCCACCGAATTGCAGCCGGCAATTTCCGCCACCGACCGGAATAGTACGTCGACCGAGGGACGGTGCCGGTTTACGCATTCCCCATCGGTAATGCGGCACTGATAATGTCCGCCCTCCCGCGCCACCGTCAAATGCTGATCGCCCGGAGCGATATAC
This sequence comes from Gammaproteobacteria bacterium, assembly GCA_021323735.1. Classification (GTDB taxonomy): domain Bacteria; phylum Pseudomonadota; class Gammaproteobacteria; order Steroidobacterales; family Steroidobacteraceae; genus Bog-1198. Next base: position 278,247 of record JAJPKM010000036.1, on the reverse strand, counting down.
ACATGACCCGGCAAGATCGATTGACGGTCGCATGCTTCGCAGACGACGAGTTCGGAGCTGTCATTCATTCGCACGGCAAAAGGGCCGCTGAAGGCCTTCGGGATATGCTGCACGATCACGATTGCCGGCATGTCCGCGGGCAATCGCCCGAGAACGTCCTTTATGGCTTCGGTGCCGCCGGTCGAGGCACCGATCGCAATGATTTGGTCGGTGGTTGCCGCTTGAACGGATCGATTGCGCTTCAGCCGCGCCGTGTCGGAGGCATCCCGCTCGCCGCCGCTCGCCGGAGAGGGTTCGATAAGCGGCTGCACGCGTGCATGCGCCGCCATCTTCACTTTGAAAATGGTTTCCTGCGCGAGGCCTGCAATGCTGCCCTGATCATCTACTCTCGGCTTGGCGATGAAGTCGATCGCGCCGAGCGCGAGCGCATCGAGGGCGACGGCGGCGCCGCGTTGGGTGAGCGTGGAGCACATGACCACCGGCATGGGACGCAAGCGCATCAGATTGCGCAGGAAGGCAAGTCCGTCCATGCGCGGCATCTCAACGTCGAGCGTCAACACGTCGGGGTTCAGCAGTTTGATCTTCTCCCGCGCCACGTAAGGATCCGGCGCCGTGCCTACCACCTCGATTTGCGGATCGGAGGAAAGGATGCCGCTGAGCAATTTGCACATGACTGCCGAGTCATCGACGATCAACACGCGAATTCGCTTTTCCATGCCGGGTATGCTCAGCACAGGCTAATCGCGCAACGCAGGGGCAATTGCGGCGTCGGCCGGCTTGAAATCCCGCTCACGCTCGAACACGGTGCGATTGACGGTCGCGGTAAGGCGTTTCACGCGTACCTTTCCGCTCATCGGGCTGTAGAAAAGCTTACGCGCGAAGCAGTCGCCCAGATCCTCGGCACTTATCGGAAAACCTTCATTCTTGAGGTAGCCGCGTACGAATTGGGCGTTGCGCGCGCCGACGTCAAGCGACACGGCGAGCACTTGCGCGCCACCGATGACCTTGAACTCGAGATTTTCGCGTTTTCCGCCCAAGTTCAAAATATCGTCCACCAGCCGCTGCATGGCCACTTGCCCATAGCGTGTCGCGGAACTTGCAAGCTTGTCCGACCAAGCGCCCGTGCCGCCCGAACTGTCGAGCGGCAACATGAAATGATTCATCCCACCAATACCCAACTTGCGTTCGCGCACGCAGGCCGATACACAGGAACCGAGTACGGTGAAGATCAGCTCGTCATGGCGCGTTACGTAGTATTCGCCCGGCAAAAGCCTGGCAACGGGCACCCCCAACTGCAGATCCCAGGTGCGCCGAATGTGCGCAAATTGGGGCAGCGACGGAGGCAGGCGTGCGTCCTCCTCGCCTGCCCGCGCCACCTCGGGCTGCGTCACGCCACTCTCCGATATGTCGTGCGGCCCACGAGCTTGTAACGATGCGTCACATTGAACAGGTTTTCCGAATGGCCGACGAAAAGCCAGCTTCCGGGCCGCTGCAGGTCGGCCATGCGATCAAGGAGCTCGTGCTGCGTATCCTTGTCGAAATAGATGATGACGTTGCGACAGAAAATGATATCGAACGGCCCTTTCATAGGCCATGAGTCCATCAAGTTCAACCGTTTGAAGGTGATGAGCCTCTTGAGCTCGGCGGACGCGGCACGGCAATCCGCTTTGTCCGTGGCTTGCGGGAACCAGCGCGCCAATCGATCGGGCGCCAGACCCTTGAGACGGTCCGTGCCATACACGCCTTCCTCGGCGGCGGATATCATCTGTGAATCGATGTCGGTCGCGAGAAGCTTGATGTCCCAATGAGACAGGTGTGCAAGGGTTTCGTTGAGAACCACGGCGAGCGAATACGGCTCCTCGCCGGAAGAACAGCCCGCCGACCAAATACGTATCCGTTGCGAATCGGCGCGCTGGCGCTCGAGCTCCGGCAAAACCTCGGAGGCGAGATGCGCGAAGTGGTAGTCCTCGCGGAAGAATGACGTGAGATTCGTGGTAATCGCATTGATCAATTCCTGCAGCTCTCCGGTCTGCCCTTCCACCAGCGTGCAATAATCGGCAAACGACGTGAGCTTGAGTTTGCGCAAACGCCGCGCAAGGCGCCCGTATACCAACTCTCGCTTTGCCTCGGACAGCGCAATGCCCGTGTGCTGACGCACCACGGCGCGCAGACGGTCGAATTCCGAGTCCGTCAGCACGAATTCTTGGGCGGCGAGCTGCCGATTCATGGAATTTGCAGGATCTCAGCGACGCCAATCAGCTTCGCGGTTTGGCGCAGAGCGTCGGATGCGCCCTGCCAGGTGCAGGCTATACCGCGCTCGCGGCCGGTACGCCAAAGGCTTGTCAGCAACTGCAAAATAGCGGTATCGATTTCCTCCACACCCGTGCCGTCGATCTGAATCGGACCGCCGCTCGCGATCCTCGCCGCCAAGGTACGGTGCAGGTCGGCCGCCTGTGCGATGTTGAGCCGCGCGGCCAGTTTGATCCGCGGAGACTTCTTCTTGGTCATGCTGCGGCAAACCCGTGCATGGACTCGTTCGCGATAATATCGCCGATGAGCCTGTCGATATCGAGCAGAATGAGCATCTTCTTCTCGACCGTGGCCAGCCCCTTGACGAAGATCGTATCGACGCTGCCGCACACGTCGGGCGGCAATTGAGTCGCGCCCGCGTCCACGTTGTAAACCTCCGACACCGCATCGACGACCATGCCGACCGTGCGCCCATCCTGGCCGCCCGCAACCCGCACGACGATGACCACCGTGGTCGGCCCGAAGGCGATCGCCTCGAGACCGAACCGACGCCGTAGGTCGAGAATCGGCACCACCGCCCCACGCAAGTTGATCACGCCCAAAACATGCTCCGGGGAGTTGGGTATGCGCGTCACTTTGTCCAACCCTTTGATCTCCTGGACGCGCAGGATGTCGACGCCGTATTCCTCGCCGGCGAGCATAAACGTCAAGTATTGTTCGCTGAATCCCGTAGCGACTTTATCGCCGCCGTTTCCCGTAGTTGCCGTGTTCATGATTCCGCCCTCGTCAGCTCGCCATACCAAGACTCGTACCGCTCACTCTGTGCCGAGCGCCCGGCAATCCCGCACCCATGTTCCGTCCCAAAGCCCCCCGCTCTCGCTCGAAGACGGCGTGTATCAGGTCCGCCACGTCGATGATGAGCGCCACCGTTCCGTCGCCCAAAATTGTTGCGCCGGCGATACCGGGCACGGGCTTGAAATTCGACTCGAGGCTCTTGATCACGACTTGCTGCTGCGCGAGCAGATCGTCCACCAGGACTCCGACGCGCATGCCTTCCGCTTCGACCACGACCAGGAGGCTGCCCTCGGCGGACCTGCTATCCGGTTCCACGCCGAATTGATCCCAGAGCTTGAGCACGGGCAAGAATTCATCGCGTAACCGGAATACCTCGGTGCGTCCGACCAATGTATTGAGCCGGTCCCGCGTGACTTGAATGGTCTCGACGATGGAGAGCAGCGATATGACGTAGACCTCTTTGCCGACTCGGACCAGCTGCCCGTCGAGGATGGCCAGCGTGAGGGGCAGCCTAATGCGAATGGTGCTGCCCTGGCCCTCCTTGGAGAGGATTTGCACGTTGCCGCCCAGGTCGTTGATATTCCGGCGTACCACATCCATACCGACGCCACGACCGGAGACATCGCTGACTTGTTCGGCCGTCGAGAAGCCCGGCATGAAGATCAAGTTGTCTATCTGCTCGTCGGTCAGTTCCTGGTCCACCGGCACGAGCCCCCTCTCGCGAGCTCGCTTCAGAATCCGCGCTTTGTTGAGGCCGGCGCCGTCGTCGCGTACTTCGATGATGATGTTTCCGCCTTCGTGAGCGGCCGCAAGTTCCAGCGTGCCGGTCTCCTGCTTCCCGCCGGCGAGGCGTTGCTCGGGAGTTTCCAGGCCGTGATCCAGCGCGTTGCGCACCAAGTGCACGAGGGGATCGCTGATCTTCTCGAGCACGGTTTTGTCGAGTTCGGTGCCTTCTCCGGTCAAGCGGATTTCGACCTTCTTACCAAGCTTGCGGGAAAGCTCATGCACGATTCTTGGGAATCGGTTGAATGCGGAGCTGATCGGGAGCATCCGAATCTGCATGACGCTTTCCTGCAACTCACGGGTATTGCGGGCAAGTTGCGTCAGCCCCTGGCGCAGTCGGTCAAATCCACCTTGGTTGATACCCTCGGCACAGCCGCTCAGCATCGACTGCGTGATGAGCAGCTCACCGACTAAATTGATGATGTTGTCGAGTTTCTTGGTGGAGACGCGGATGGACCCCGGATCCCCGGTCGTTTTATGCGGTGCGGCACCGGGCGGTGGGGCGCCTGGCGGCGGCGCCTCACGCTCCGGTCTGGAGGGCCCTTGCGCAGCGATGTTGGCGGGCTGCGCCTGCGAGTCTACCTTGGCCGGCGCGCCGGCCGGAGAAACCCCGATGGGTGTGAACTCGAGCCGGCAGCCGGCGTCCACCCAGTCGAAAATGTCGTCCAGGGCGCGCCGTGGAATCTGGCCCGTGATATCGATCCGCCAGGAAAGATAGCAGGCCTCAGGATCGAGCATGTCCAGGGACGGAATCCGTGACACATCGGCCTGCGTCACGATGGCGCCAAGGCGCTCGAGTTCGGCGAACATTCGTGCCGGCTCATTGCGCAGGCGGAGCAAATCGGCGACCGGCGCGAAGTCGATCCGCCAACCTTTCACCTGGGGATCATCGTCGATGGCCTCCTGCGTCGACACCGCCAGCGGCGCTGCACGCGACGCTGCACTTGGCGGTGCTCCCGGCGGCACACCCGCCGGTTCGCCGAGGATGTGAGTGATATCGCTGTCGAGGCCGGCGATGCGGCCCTGATCGAGCGGTTGTTCGGCTTCGGTGGCGGCGATCATTTCGCGCATGCAATCGCAGCACTGCAACAGCGTTTGAATGGCATCTGCGGTGATCGGTCTCACCCCGGTACGCATCTCGTCGAGCAATGTTTCCACGCGGTGAGTAAAAGCGGCGACCTCGGTGAAACCGAATGTCGCGGCGCCACCCTTCATGGAGTGAGCGGCGCGGAATATGGAATCGATGTCCTCGCGATTGGTAGCTGCGTTGAGGCTGAGCAGGCCCGCTTCCATCGAATCGAGTCCCTCTCGGCTCTCCTGGAAAAAGACTTTGGCGATTTCCGCCATTTCCGGATCGAGGGTCATACTCGCTTACTTCCGCACATGATTGGTGGCTTCCCCTACCGTCGTATGGACTAGATGACGCGTGCGACGGTGGCGAGCAGCTGTGCCGGGTTGAACGGCTTTACGATCCAGCCCGTGGCGCCCGCGCGCTTGCCGTCCGCTTTTCTCTCTTGGCTGGACTCGGTCGTGAGCACCAGCATCGGCACCAACTTGTAGTGATCGAGAGCGCGCAATTCCCGCACCAAGGTGATTCCATCCATGCGCGGCATGTGGACGTCCGTCAACACCAGATCGGCGGTGGAGGTGCGGGCCCAATTGAGCGCCTCAATACCGTCGCCGGCCTGCGCCACCTCATATCCCGCAGCTTGCAAAGTAAACAGCACCATCTGCCGCATGGATGCTGAGTCGTCGACCGCTAAAATACGCTTGCCCATCTGAAACCGTCTCCGCTCATCCAAGGCCGCGTTCCGCGCAACGTGGACGCCACTGCAGAAGTCGTCACGTGGTGCCGAAACTTTATGATTCGGACGCCCCCTAAACCGGATGATTGCGCGGGCGCCGGTGATCTCGTGCGGTTCGTCACATTCCACGCGCAGTGGCGGGAGCGGGATCTGCCGTTTGGGCAACCAGCGACAGCATCTCCTGCGCTGAGTCCCGTGTTTGGAGAATGATTTCCGTCAGGGTATTGGCATCCAATTGCGCGTGACGCAATGCGTTCGGGGACATTGGAGGCGCGTCACGCAGGTCCGTACTGTTGATCTCGGCGAGAACGGCCACGCTATTCGCGACATGAACCGTCGCAACCTCAACGGGGTGCGTGGGAGCGCGATCCGGTTCGTGATGAAAGTGGATGCATTCCTGCAGAAGGATCGGAAGCCCCCACTTCTTTGCCAGTGAAACACCAACCGCACCGTGATCGAAGCCCATGACGATGTGTTCACATTGGTGGAGGCTGATATCCTCCGATGTGTCGATCGACATCAACATGGCTTGGCGAGCCTGTTCCGGCGCTCGATTGACCAGCACGAGCTGCCCGATATCGTGCAGAAGGCCTGCGATGAAAGGCGATTCGTTGCGCCGGCCCTTCAGCCGCGAGGCGATGTTCGCCGCGGCCACCGCACACAGAACGCTCTGGCGCCAAAACGACTCCATGGTGAATAGGTCGTTTGCAATACCATCGAATGTGCGAATCGCCGTGAGCCCGACCGTCAGGTCGCGTACCTGACGGACCCCCAGCACGGTGATGGCACGGCTGATGGTCGAGATTTTTCCGTGCTGGCCGAAGGCAGGGCTATTGGCTATCCGCAGCAACCGCACGGTCAATGCCGCATCGTTGCTGATTTCACGCCCGATATCCATCGCCGAGGAGGTCGGATCGTCAACCATACTCGCAATACGCATCGCGATCTCGGGCAGGGTTACGAGATCTTGGATGTCCGCGACCAGGCCTTCTGGGCTCAATTCGAGTTACTCACACATACCTCTTGGGCCAGCTTGTCGGCAGGCAATCGCAATAGTTGAGAAAATCAGTGCGTTGCCCCGTCCAGCGAATGCGAACTGTGAACCTTGATTCATTCCATCGCGCTTCATGCCATCGTGCTCAAGATTTGGTTTTTGCCGCCGAAATTGTCTTTCAGACCTAGCTGGTTTAATGAGATTGAGCCCCGACCGCGGGGGACTGGAGCTGCGCACGATGTCCAATGTTCCCGGGCCACCGACGTACCGGTCTGGCAACCAATCCGTACCACCCAACGCTACCGCAACACGAGGGGAAGCGAGGGGCACGGCGCTCCAATTCTTGAGCCATCTGGCGTCCGAGGTGTCCTCAGGGAACGTGGACCTTCCTTGTTTTCCCAATGTGGTGATTCGTATTCGCAGCGCGTTGGCGGATCCGCAAACCACCATCGAGAAAACGGTGATCATGGTGGGTGCTGAACCACGCTTAGCGGCGCGGCTGCTGCAAACCGCCAATTCGGCCGCATTCAATCATTCGGGTAAGCCGGTGACGGATTTGCGCACCGCGATCACCCGCCTTGGCCATCAACTGGTACAAAGCGCGGCCATGGCGTTTGCGGTTCAGCAAATGAAGGATGAACAGTCTCTGCGCTCCATCTCCAACGCTTTGAGGGAATTGTGGAAACAGAGCGTCGTCGTGGCGTCGATCTGCAAGGTCGTCGCGCAGCGCACCAAGATCAGCGCCGATGAGGCCTTCCTGACCGGGCTGGTGCATGGCATCGGCAAGCTGTACATCATGGTGCGCGCGGTGGAGAAGTCGGGTGAATTTGGTCAGCCCGAGTTATTGGAATTGGTCTCCGCCTGGCATGCATCGATAGGCAAGGCCATCTTGGAGAATTGGGGTTTTGCCGGGGAAATGTCCGAAGCAGTGGGTAATCAAGACGACCGCGAGCGTTCATCCAAGCGAAGACAGGACGCGGATCTGTCGGACATCATGATTGCCGGCCTGGCGCTCGCCGACGTTCGCAAGCTGCCGGCTCCTCGCGTCATCGACGTGCATGGTATCGGCGCTTTCTCCCTTCTCGGTCTCACCGCTCAGGACTGCGAAGAAATCCTCACGCTTGCCGGGAAGCAGCTTGGACTATTGCAGGAGGCATTGGGCTAAAAGAGCTCGACTTTACCCGCGCCGCTGCCTTTTTGTTTCGCCAATGCGGCTTCCTTCTCGTCCGCGGAGGCGCCGCGATTGAGAAGATCGAATAAAAGGCGTTCCTGCTCCATGCTATGAACCCCGCGGATGCGTTGCCGCAGTTCATCCCACTCGGCGGCCGACTTCAGCCCATTGCCGGCCGCAATGAACTCCGAAAGGAACGCCAAGCTGGAACAAACATGCGTCAAGCACTGCACGAGGCGGTCGTGAAACTGTATGGCAGAGACCGCCTTTACCGACCGAGCATCCATCTCATCGTGCAAGACCATGAGGTCTTGAAAAACCCGGGCCGGTGAGCCGGAGAAATCGAAGATACAGCGCGCGAGAGTCTGCGTGGCCTTACTCATCGAGTGGACCGTCTGCACCAACGTTTCCGCGGGCGCATTGGTTTCGCGCAGCGCGGTCTCGATCTGGACGGCGATGACGCCGAGCATGGAGACCAATTGATCCTTCTGCGAGGGATCTGAGGTACTGGGCTGTGTCGGCAATTTATCCATGGGTGAGTGAATTCCGGATATTTTGAGACGGCGTCGTGTGCGCGACCTACAATACTCGAGCGATCGCCGCCAGCAGTTGTTGGGGATTGAACGGTTTCACCAGCCAGCCCGTGGCTCCCGCCTCTTTGCCAAGGAGCTTCCTCTCCTGACCTGACTCGGTCGTGATGACCAGCATGGGAACGCATTTGTATGCGGGGATTGCGCGCAGCTCACGAATCAAGGACAGGCCGTCCATGCGCGGCATGTTGATGTCCGTCAGAACGAGGTCGGCGCTTTGGCGGCGTGCGAATTCCAGCGCCTCGATACCGTCGCTCGTTTGCTTTACCTCGTATCCCTCAGCCGAAAGGGTCAATTGCATCATGAGACGAATTGACGGGGAGTCATCGACAGTGAGGATCAGTCTGGCCATCTACGCATTCTCTTTCGTGCGGCGCGCCGCAGCTATGTCCTTACGCGCCGTTGTTACTATCTTGAGCGGGCGGACGCGCGCCCTTACCATGCATCGCATATTGCTTTTTTTCCCCGAATGAGGTTGAGGTCTGCTTCACATAAATGGCGCTATCATCGATGATTCAGGGCGAAGATGATGCCTTGCGACACGATGGCGGCCGGTGCCGGTTGGTAGCGGTTGGTGGCGGCAACTCGAGCGATGCTACACTTTGGAAAAAGGCCCGCCATCGATCCGGCACCGAGGCATTTGATCCGACGTTTCGAAAACCAAGAGAAGCAAAACATGACCATGCAATCAGATCGTCGCCAGTTCCTCGCCGGCAGTGCCGGGGCCTTGTCGATAGCGCTCATACCGGCAAGCTTGCGGGCGGCGGCCGGCGCGAAAGACGCCGTGCCTGCGGCACCGGTGGCCAGGATCGATGTGGTGCACGATACCTACTTCGGCGAAACCCTGAGCGATCCTTATCGATGGATGGAGAATTCCAAGGACTCCGAGTGGCTGCCGTTCTTGAAGGGACAGAACGAGCATACGCGTGCGGTCCTGGATGCACTGCCCGGCCGAGCCGCGCTTCTCAAACGCATCGAACAACTCTCGGGCGAGTCGGTCGCGACCTCTCGGGTACAGCGCGCCGGCGGCATGATCTTCATCCAGCAGCGACCGCTTGGCGCCGACAATTTCAAGCTATTCGTCCGCGACAGCGCGAACGGCGCGAATCGCGTCCTGGTGGATCCAACAGCCATGAGCACCGCCAAGAGCCACATGTCGCTCGACTGGTGGCGCGCCTCGCCGGACGGAAAATACGTGGTGTATGGCCTGTCGAAAGACGGCAGCGAGGACTCGTTGCTGCATATCCTCAACGTCGCCGACGGCAGGGATTTTCCCGAGACCATTCCCAACACCGAAGGCGCCAATCCGCAGTGGCTGGATGATTCCGGCGGATTCTTCTACACGCAGCTCACGGGTGCGGTGGAAACACCCGAGCGCTATCTGGACGCGCAAGCGCGCTTCCACAAGCTGGGCACCGACCCGAAGTCCGATCTCATCCTCATGAAGCGGGGTTTGGTAGCAGGGATCGAATACGACAAGATCCAGGTGCCGAGCATCCATACCTCGCCGGGTTCCCGCTACGCAATCTTGCAATTGGCCGACGTACGACCGGAAGCGCGCGTGTTCATCGCGCCGCTCGCAGACGCCGTCGCCGGCAAGGCGAAGTGGGTTCCGGTTGCCGGGTTCGATGATGAGGTCACCGATTTTGAACTCGACGGCAATGATTTGTACCTGCTGGTCAACAAGGCGTCGCCGCGCGGGCGCATCGTCAAGACATCCGCGGGCGCGCCGAGTATCGCGAACGGGACGGTGGTGGTGCCGCAAAACGCGCTGGTCATCGAAAATACCGCACGGGCTCGCGATGGGATTTACCTGAAAATCATGGACGGCGGCATCAGCCGTTTGCAGCGCCTGGGGAAGGACGGCAAGGTCACCGACATCGCGCTGCCCTTCGACGGCACGATCGGTGCCGTGTTCGCGGTTCCCGGCGAGGACGGCGTGTTGATTTCCCTGCAAGGGTGGCTCAATGCGGCGGGCATCTGGTCGGTGGACAGTGCGGGCCGGCTCACCGACACGGGCATCACCCCCAAACCTGCCATCGATGTCACCGCCTACGAGGCCAAGCGTTTCTTCGCCACGGCCAAGGATGGCGTCAAGATCCCGTACACCCTGATTTATCGCAAAGGCATGAAGCAGAACGGCAGCAATCCGACCTGGATATCCGCCTACGGCTCCTATGGCCTGCCCGCTTATACCCCCACGTTTGCCGGCCGGACGCTGGCGCTGGCCGATGCAGGCGCCATCGTCGGCTACGCCAATGTACGCGGCGGCGGCGAGTATGGCCGAGAGTGGCACAAGGCGGGACAGCTCACCAATAAGCCCAATACCTGGCGCGATCTGATCGCAGTCTGCGAAGAACTCGTTGCCAAGAACTACACCTCCCCGGCACATCTAGCCATCGGCGGCCGCTCGGCCGGTGGCATCACCGTCGGACGGGCGATGACCGAACGGCCGGAGTTGTTTGCCGCTGTGATCGACGGGGTCGGCTGGTCGAATCCGCTGCGCTATGTCGTCGAGCAGAACGGCTTCGGCGAAGAGCCGGAGTGGGGCGCCATTTCCGATCCCGCCGGGTACAAGGCGCTCAAGAGCATCGACAGCTATCAGGCAGTGAAGGACGGCACTGCCTATCCCGCGGTGCTGCTGACCACCGGCGTCACCGATCCCCGGGTTGCGCCCTTTCACGTGGCCAAGATGGCGGCACGTTTGCAGGTGGCGAGTAGCTCGGGCAAGCCCATCCTGCTGCGGGTCGACTATGACGCAGGCCACGGCATCGGCTCGACGCGCGCTCAACAGGACCGCGAAGCAGCGGATACCTATGCGTTTCTGCTCTGGCAGCTGAAGGGCGCCAAGACTTAGGAGCCCATCTGATATTCCACGTAAACCGCGGGGAATACTTCGGACAAGTTCCCAGGGAGCGGTGCAGCGTCGCCGACCACCGACAATTGCCGCCCGACAAATGTCGGCGTAACTAGGGATACACTTGACATATGCAGGCCCGGCAAAGGCTTTCGGACGCCTCCCATGCGTGGACGCCCGAGCGCCGCGTGCCAGTCAACCCTCGGCAAGGAGAATGCGATGAAAGAACCTACGCTGAAATTTCCCGTGACTTGCCCCAGCTGCGCATTGCAATCCTTTACTGAGATTTCCATTGCCGTGGTCGCCAACGCGTTACTGACCGAGAGGAACATTCGGCTCTATGCGAGTTGCCACGATATCTATTGGACTGCGACGTTCATCGAACGCGAACAATTGCGCAAAACTTTGAGTTCAATGAAATTCGAAACACGGCGCGCGGTTGTTCAACTTGCGTCTTCCCAGACTCGCTATGCATTGCGAAAGAGCGATTGCCATTAGCGTCCTTAAGGCCCTGATGCATTTGGTGCCGTGGCATGCGTGCCTACTGCTTGGGATGACCGCGGCGTCGACGATAAACGCCGCAGACATCGACACGCCCGAGAACGCGGTGCGAACCCTCGAGCAGGCTTACGCTCAGAAGACCGAAGATGGTGTGGTCGCGGCGTTGGATTTCCTCGAGGGGGGCAGGCAACTGCTGCAGGAGACCAATCCTGCGCTGGCGAACGATCCTGCGACCATCAAGCAAACCGCGGAGGTCCTGGAGCTCTCATTTCGAAATGAGCTGCGCACAAAGGGCTTCCCCGATCTCGGCAATCAGAAATGTTCATTTGCGGGAAGGACACAGCTCGCTCCGGGATTGATCAAACTGACCGAGCAGTGCATACGTCCGGACGGCGGCAAGTCGATACAGGACCTGATCGTCATGAAGCGCGATCTTCGGTGGCGCGTTGTGGCCGTGGCGCCGGTTTTCTAAGAATAGCGATCGGCCGTTGGATGGCATTTGATGGGGGTAACATTTGATACGTCATCACATCCCGTGCGCCGTCATATCGCTGTGGTCGCCGTTGTACGCATCAGATTTCCGCCCAAGCTCTCAAGAGCCCATGATAGTGCGCGGTCAGGCGGACCAGTGATTCGGCGTCGGCGCCGCGTTGGGTCAGGCGTTGGATGGTACCGTCGAGCTCGAAGAGCTGGGCGCGCCGGTCATCGTCGCGAATCAAGCTTTGAATCCAAAACACGCTCGCCAGGCGCCGACCGCGCGTCACGGCATTCACACGGTGGCGCGATGTCGATGAGTATACGATCATATCGCCGGCCGCAAGCTTGGCGGTGCGGCAGCTGAAGTCGCTTTCGACTACGAGTTCTCCGCCTTCGTAATTTTGCGGGTCAGACAGGAACAGCGTGGCCGACAGGTCGGTGCGCAGCTTCTGCGCGCTGCCCGGGATCGTGCGCACGGTGCCGTCGACATGGGTGCCGAATTCCATCCCCTCGCCGTAACGATTGAACATCGGTGGATATACCTTGTTCGGCAGCACGGCGCTGATGAACAGCGCGTGACGCTCCAATCGAGTCAGGACGAAATCCCTGAGTTCGCGCGCCATCGCGCTGCTCTCCTCGAGCTGTTGATTGTTCTTGACTTGCGCACCTTGGTGACCTGCGCTGACACGCCCATCCACCCACGGCGCCTGCTCACTGTTGAGCGAGGCGCGCACCGTCGCCAGTTGTTCCTCGTTCAGCACTGCCGGTATTGCGAGAAACACGGGTCAAGCACTCGCACGCTCGGGCGGCTCAAGCCGCGCGGCCAGTTGGCGGAGCGCGGGAGGTGCACCCGGTCGCGTGATCCATTCCATGATGGCGCGGCGCATCGCCGCCGTCCCGCCGGCGGCGGCGGCGGCACGCTCCAGCCAGACGGCAGCCTCGGCATATCGGCCGGCCTTCAGCAACAGGCTGCCCCAGTTGTACTGTCCGCGGAAATACCCGGCCTCGGCGGAACGCCGGTACCAATCCGCGGCCGCATCGAGGCTGCGCGGCCTTCCCCACCCTTCCTCGCAACATCGGCCCGCCAGGCTCATGGCCCGCGCATGCCCTTGCTCGGCCGCCTCTGAGTACCAGCGATAGGCCCGCGTTCGATCGCGCCTCACACCTCGGCCATCCAAGTACAAATGGCCCAGGTTGTACTGCGCCCACGCATGGCCTGATCTCGCGGCGCGCAGGAAATGTTCCGCGGCCGCGCCTGGATCTTCGCCGGTTCCCCAGCCGTTGTCGAGGCAACGGCCCACCATGTTGATGGCATCGGTATCGCCGCTCGAAGCCGCGCGCCGAAACCACTTGAGGGCCTGAACGGAATCCCGGGGAAGCGCTGTCCCCTCGAGCAGCATGCGGCCGTAGCACAGCTGCGCCTGTGGTATACCTTCGAGAGCGGCGATGAACACCCAGTCAGCGGCACGGCGCGCATCTTGCGCAAACAGCGCCTGAAGCCGCGGCGTACTCATTTGACCCAGCAGCGATATGATCGACGTGGCGTGCATGCGGGCCGAACCCTAGAACCGATAGCTGGCGGTGCCGACCAGCGTGCGGCCCCCGGCCGGCAACGCGTGGTTCTCCGCGATGCCGACATAGTAGATGCTGGTGAAATACAGCCTGTCCGTGACGTTGTTGAGGTTCAGCTGCAATTTGAAATGCGCATTGACCTCGTACGATGTCATCGCATTGAACACCACGTATCTAGGCACGCCGGCGGTGTTATCTGCATCGGCGAAACGGTGGCTGACGGCGGTGAACCCTCCGCCGATCGTCCATGACGGACTCGGTTCCACCGTGGTCCAGAAGTTCAGGGCGTCGTGTGGGGTATTGGGCGCGACCTTGCCTCGCGCGTAGGCGTAGCTCCCCGGTGATGGCGCGTAACCGGGTTGCGACGCGGGCGCGCCGGCGGAGGTGATCTTGTCACTCAAGTGGGTATAGTTGGCGATGACCTCCCACCCATCGGTGATGTCGCCCTCGATGCCGAATTCGATGCCCCGCACCTCTTGATCGAAAGGCATCTGTTGCACCGTCGGGTCATTGGGATCCGAAATACGCGCGTTGTAGACGCGCGTGTCGAACAGCGCGCCCGTCACCTGGGCGCCACCGTGCAGGATGTTTATTTTCCCGCCTAGTTCCAGGGTGTCGTTCTTTTCAGGCGAGAGACTTTGATCGGACGGCGCGACGATGAGGTACTCGATCACCGGATTTTGCGAAGTGCCATACGATAAGTAGTAGCTCTGCTGCGCATCGGGCTTGTAAACCAGCGCGACGCGGGGACTGATGAAGGTGTCGGTGCGCTCGAATGCGGTGCCGGAAAACACCTCGCCGAAGCTCGACTTGAATCGGTCCCAGCGCAAGCCGGCATCGAGGCTCCATCTCGGACTCAAAGCCACGCTGTCCAGGGTGTACAGGCTCACATCGCTGCCCCGGCCTTTGGGATTGGAATAGGGAATCAAGGGCGTGGACGGCGCGAAGAAGGGAGCAGGGTTCAAGAGCGGTGTGGGCGGAATCACGTCCAGTCCGTTCTGCAAGCGGTTCACGTTGGATTGCTCCCTGCTCACCTCCAAGCCACCCGTGAGCGTGTGCCTGAAGCCGCCGGCATCGAACTTGACGGTCAGGTCGGTGCGATTCAGGCTTAAAACCGTGGTCCCCGCACTGCTCGGCTGGTCGCGGGAAATATCGATGGCGGCATACGGTGTACCCGGCGGCGGCGGTGGCGTGAAATCATTGCCCAGGAAGGGGCTGGTGACCAAGTACTCGAATCCATAGTTGGCGTAGCGCAGGCTGTCGCTCAAGGTGACGCCGTCCGCGAAATCATGCTCGACACGTATCGTGCCTATATTCGTATTGGTGCGCGTGCGATCGTAGTTGGCCAGCGAGTAATAGTTGCTGCGCTCAACATGCGCGGGTGCGCCGTCGATGAACGGAATCCCATAGTCCGGGAGATCGTTTTCCTCCTCCTTGAAGTAGCTCAAGGTCAGCCGCGTCGGGGTATCGATTCCCAAGCTCAAACTCGGCGCCACCCCATAGCGGTGGTAGTGAACTTGATCGCGCTCCACCACGCCGTTGCTTTGGTCCATCACCGTGAGCCGCACCGCCGCCGTTTCGCTCAGGGGCACATTGACATCGCCGGTGCCGCGCCAGTAGTCGATCTGGCCGCCCGACACGCTGAAGGCGGCAAGTGGCTCGAGCATGGGCTGCTTGCTGACGCTGTTGATCACTCCCGAAGTCGAGCCGCGCCCGAACACGGCGGAGGCGGGACCCAAGAGCACGGCAATCGATTCGGTATTGAAGGTGTCGCGCTGGTACTGTCCGATATCGCGCACACCGTCCAGGAAGAAGCTGTCGGGAATCGACAGCCCGCGCAGATTCACCGAATCGCCATGAGAGCCGCCCTCGCCGGCATTCAGCGTGATGCCGGGGACGTTGCGCAAAGCGTCTTGGACTAAGGTGAGGTTCTGCTCGGCCAACTCCTTCTTGTCCACGGTGTCCGTGGACTGCGAAATATCCTGCCTGGTATGGATGGCGGTGCCCGTGACCTCGATGCTTGGCAGCTTGTCCTCGTCGAGCGGCGCCGCACTGTCGGCGTACGCATGGACCGAGACCAAGGCAGTGACGGCGGCGCCTGCGGCGGCGAAACTGCCGGTGGGGATTGCCGGCAAAGTCGTGGTGGCGATTGGGGCGGCGGCCGGATCAATCGCTGTGGCTGCGGCGCGCCGGGCGGAACCTTGGGTGCCGGATGAATGCATTCTTTCGGATCTCGTAAACGACTAGTCGTGATGCTAACACGAATCATTCGTATTTGCATTTCTTTACGGGTGCTGTGCCGCGTATGCGTCCTGAACGGGCGATTCACGTCTGCTTGCGCAACCCCGCCGGAATCAGCACGAGGCCCATCAGTTCAAACAGGCCGTAGGCCATGAGCGCCATGACCGCGGCAGGAACGGCGCCGGTGAGGATGGTAGGCATGTCGTTCAGCGAAAGGCCCGAAATGATGGGGGCGCCATATCCCCCTGCCCCCACCAAGGCCGCCAGGGTGGCCGTGCCGATGCTGACGATGGTGGCGGTCTTGATGCCGGCGAGCACCGTGGGGCTGGCCAGCGGTAGCACGACGCGGAGAAGAATCTGTCGACGCGTCAAGCCGAAGGCCCGTGCGTTCTCCACATGCTTCGGGTCTATGCCGCGGATGCCCGTGAAGGTATTGAGCACAACGGGCAGCAGGCTGTACAGGCACAGTGCCGCCAGCGCCGGTTTCATGCCGACGCCGAACAGCGGAATGAGAAAGCACAACAGTGCGAGCGAGGGCACGGTTTGAATCAGCGCACTGAAGATGAGGATGGCCTGCCCGGCGGCATGAAAGCGGACCGCCACCAGCCCCAGGGGGATGCCGACCAAGACCGAGAACAGCAGCGCCATGCCCACCAACCACAGATGCTCCCGCGTGCGCTGCAGAATGCTGCTTCTCAAGTTCTGCGAGCGCGGTACCTCGGCACCCAGGTGTTGCGCGGCGATTTTCGAGAAGCTCACATGCCCAATGTCGGCCCGCGCATTCATGTCGATCATGGTCTTCACACCGATCGAATCTTGTAGCGCGAGCAGCGCCTGCCACTCGCGCGGATGTTTCTCGACAAACGCCCTGCGCGCCACCCAGACCGCCTGATACACCGGGAAATAGCCGTGATCGTCTTGCAGCAGCCGCAGGCCGGACTTCTCGATCTTGGCGTCGGTCGAGTACAGGTCGATCAGGTCGACGGCGCCGTCATCGATGGCTTGGTACGTGAGGCTATGCTCCATGCGATTGATCTGTCGCGGCAGAAAGTGCAGTTGATAGCTGGCGACCATTCCCTGAAATCCGTCCTTGCGATCCATGAATTCGTAGCTGAAGGCGGCACGGACTCCCGCTTCGATGCCGGCCAGATCGCTGATGGCCCGCAGGCGGTGCTGCTCGGCGAAAGATTCCTTCACGGCCAGCGCGTATGTGTCGTCAAACCCCAAGGGACCCGACATCACCAAGTCCATCGTGAGCAGCGCCTGCCGGATGGCATCGATGGACTTCAAATCCGGACGCTTCAGGATGGCTTCCGCCAGGGTGCCGGTGTAATCCGCATACACATCGATCGCACCGCTCTTCAGGGCTTCGAACAGAATACCGGTGCTGCCCATGCCGAGCCTGCGCGTCACCGGCATCTTGGATGAGGCCTCGACGGCCTGGGCGGCGATTTCGCCGAGAATGTAGCCTTCCGTGAACGCCTTGGAACCGACGACGATGGCGTCGGCGGCCGCCGCACTCGCCGGCGGGCGAAGCCATGCCGCGCACACGATGCCGGCCGCAACGGCTGCGATGAAAGTCGCGCGGCGCCTCACGCGACTTCCGCCGCATCGGGCAAGGTGCGCTGCGCATTGATGAACATCGTCACGAAGGGATCGGCGGGATGGCGCAGCAATTCCGCATAGCTGCCGCTTTGCACGACCTTGCCCTCATGCAACAGCGTAATCTTCTCCGCCAGATACACCGCCTCCCCCAGATCGTGGGTGACCAAGAGCACCGTTTTGGCCAGGCGTTGGAATATGGATTTCAACTCCTGCTGCAGGCTGCGCCGAATGAGCGGATCCAAGGCGGACAGCGGCTCATCGAGCAGCATGACCTGAGGGTCCATCATGGCAGCGCGCATGATGGCGACGCGCTGTTGCTGGCCGCCGCTCATTTCAAAGGGAAAGCGCTTCAGCACCGCAGGCTCCAAATCCACCAGCTTGCGCAATTCCTCGACGCGCGCCGAGATCTTCGCTTTATCCCAACCCCGCAGCCCGGCGATCAAGGACACATTGTGAAAGCCGGAGATGTGCGGAAAGAGGCCACCATCCTGGGGCACATAGCCGATTCGATCCGCCCATTGAACCTGACTGAACGACAGCAAGGCCTGATCGTTGATCTTCACATAGCCGGTGTCGAAGGGAATCAGCCCCAGCGTGATTCGCAACAGCGTGGTTTTTCCCGAGCCGCTGGAACCGATCAAGGCGTGCGTGGCGCCTTGAGGAACATGGAGGTTCACATCGGACAGCACCGGCCTGCCCTCGAAACGCTTGTTGATGTTCTGCAGCGTGAGCATCGTGCCTCAATATCTTCGCGGTTGCGTCATGACTGCCTACGGCTATACGATTCCTGCGCCTTCATTGCAAGCTTTTGGGAGAAATCATGGATTTAGGAATACGCGGGCGAAGCGCCATCGTCTGCGCCTCGAGCCAGGGGCTGGGCAAGGGCTGCGCACAGGCGCTGGCCCAAGCGGGTGTGTCACTGGTGATCAACGGCCGCAACGAGACGCTTCTGGAGCAAACCGCGCAGGAGCTGCGGCAAGCCTGGGGCGTTACCGTGACGCCCGTGGCTGCGGATGTATCCACCGCAGAAGGCCAGGCGGCGTTGCTGCGTGCCTGTCCCACGCCCGACATTCTCATCAACAACAACAGCGGCCCACCGGTGCGGAATTTTCGCGAGTTGGACCGCAAGGCCATCCTCGAGGGAGTAACCATGAACATGGTGACACCCATCGAACTCATTCAAAAAGTCATCGATTCCATGGCGGCCCGCGGATTCGGCAGGATCGTCAACATCACATCGGTCAGCGTGAAGATGCCGATTACCGGGCTCGATCTGTCGAGCGGCGCACGCGCCGGCCTCACCGCATTCATGGCCGGAGTGGCGCGCACCGTGGCAGACAAGAACGTCACGATCAACAATCTTTTGCCGGGCAGCTTCGACACCAAGCGCCTGCGCGGCAATCTGAGTTTGGCCGCCAAGCGCAGCCAGGTGAGCGATGAAGAAGCCGCGGCGCGCGCCATCTCGAACATCCCGGCCAAACGCTTCGGGACGGCAGCGGAATTCGGCCAGACTTGCGCCTTTCTGTGCAGCGTGCACGCCGGATTCATGACCGGACAGAACATCTTGCTGGATGGCGGCGCGTATCCGGCAGCCTTCTAAGAGTCTAGCCTTCTCGAGCTTTCCCCGTGACCCCCAAGCGAGCCTACTCAGACAGAAGCCAGCCAACGCGGATCACGCGGAATACTCGAGACAGGCTGCTAGCCCGGCGGCGTGCCGAACTCTTGCATACGCGCCAGCAAGTCTTTGCGGAATCGCCGGCTCAAGCGCAATTTATGCCCGCCGGCGAGAATCACCTCGTATTCTCCCGCCGCGTCGATTTCGAGGGTGCTCACGTTTCGCAAATTGACGATGGTCGAACGATGAATGCGGCAGAACATGCGTGGATCGAGTTCCTGTTCCAATTCGGCCATGCTCTTGCGCAACAGATGCGACTTGTCGCCCACATGCAAGCATACGTAGTAGTCCGCGGCCTCCACCCAATCGATGTCCGGAATCGGGACATATACGACTTGTCCCGCGCTGCGCACCATGAGGCGGGACGCCTCGGGCGTCGCCAAGGATTCCTTCACGGCCAATTGTTGCTTGGCACGCTGCATGGCCAATTGGAATCGGGCATCATCGAAGGGTTTCAATAAATAATCCAGCGCACCGGCATCGAAGGCGCGCAGCGCGTATTCGTCATAGGCGGTGACGAACACGATGACGGGCAACGGCTCATCCGCTTCCAGCCTCTTGAGTACCTCGAATCCGCTGCACTCGGGCATCTGGACATCGAGAAATACGAGATCGGGTCGCTCCGCTTGGATCTGCTTCACCGCCTCCGCGCCCGACCCGCATTCCTGGATGGACACGATGTCGGTGTCCTGGCCGAGCAGCACGCGCAGATTACTGCGCGCCAGAGGCTCGTCATCGACGATGAGCGCGCGAATCCTGGTGGAATTCCCGGCCATTCACGCCTCGCGATAGGGCAATGTCACGGACACTTGCACGCCGGTGATGCCGTGGTTTTCCAAACGCAGATCGAAATCCCCGCCGTACAGCAGCGTAAGGCGCGTGCGCAAATTCGACAGCCCGATACCGTTTCGCACGCTGCATCCGTCTCGGTCGAGCAAGGGACCGTCGTTGTACACGCTGAGACGAAGCACACCATCCGAGCGCGACGCGGCGACCCGCACTTCTCCTCCCTGCGCCCGCAGTGCGATCCCATGTTTGATGGCATTCTCGGCCAAGGGCTGCAGCAGCAAGCTGGGGACTTGCGCCTCGCGCAACTCCTCGGGTATCTGCAGTTCCAATTTGAGACGTCCGGCAAAACGCACTTGCTGAATATGCAGGTATTTTTCCAGGGACTCCACTTCCTGCGCCAGGCGCACCCGGGCATCGATGCTGGTACCGGCGACCCGCCGCAGGAAATCGCTCAAGGCCACGATCATGGCCACAGCGGCCTCGTTGTTGTTGACACGCACCAGGCCTGCAATGGAATTGAGCGTGTTGAAGATGAAATGCGGCTCGATCTGGCGCTGCAGGGCATTCAACTGGGCATAGGACAGCTGTTCGTTGAGGCGCGCCGTGTGAGTTTGCTGCGCGGCGGCTTTCGCTTTGGAATCGAGCACATACATGACCAAGAGGATGCCGGCATACAGAATGAAGGCCGGCACGAGACCCGCGGCGAATTTCACCGGCCAAGTGATCTGGAACGGAGGCGTTTTGAAGTCCGGAACCCAGGGCTGCAGCAGCACCTGCAGCGTCGTTGCCCACGCGGCGACCACCAGGTCGATGGCGATGACGGCGCCGAGATGGATCAGGCCCTGCACCGGTTTGCGGACGAGCGGATAACGGCGGCCCAAATGAATCACGATGGGTGTGACCAGGGCCCAGGGCAGCCAGGCAAACGCCAAGGTGAAGAACATTCTCGCCCACGAGTGATGCATCCCCTCGTGGCGCATGGCGAGCACGTTCTGAGTCGCGTCCAGGATTCCCAGAGCCGCCCACAGCCCGGCAATCCAGAACCAGTTGTACGATCTATTACCCTTCGCGATGTTTGCCATGCTCGAGAATCGTACCCCAGTTGAGTGCACGCACAGCACACCAATGCAGCGAATCAGCGGCTGCGTGCAGCCAGCGGCGTGGCGCAAATGGCTGCGACCCATACGATGGGGGCCGCAATTGAGCCCACGCCGCCACCCGGCGCGCACCCCAAAATTCAGATTTCAATATTGTCGATCAGCCGCGTGGCACCCAATCGCGCGGCGCCCAGGATCACCCAGGAGTCCTTGGCCGCCGGAATCTTGAGATCCTGACGGCGCCGGATCACAACGTAGTCCGGCCGCCAGCCTCTGGCCTGCAAGGTCTCCACTGCCGCACGCTCGATATTCTCTCGGTCCGCCGGGTCCGCTCTCATTCGGGTGGCCGCGTCGGCCAGCGTGCGGTGCAGCTGCGCTGCTTCGCGCCGCTGTTCATCGTCGAGATAGGCGTTGCGCGAGGAGAGGGCGAGTCCGCCGGCCTCGCGCACCGTCTCGCCCGCCACCAGCTCGATCGGCAATGCCAGCTGGCGCACCATGTTCTGGATCACGAGCAGTTGCTGGTAGTCCTTCTTCCCAAATGCGGCGACGCTCGGCCGCACCATGTTGAACAGCTTCAATACGACGGTCGCAACACCGACGAAGAATCCGGGCCGGAATCGGCCCTCCAGAATGTCGGCGAGTTCGGCGGGCGGATGCACCGTGTATTGTTGCGGCTCGGGATACATCTGTTCCGTGCTCGGTGCGAAAACAATGTCGCAGCCTGCCGGCGCGAGCAGTTCGCAATCGCGCTCGAGGGTCCGAGGGTACTTCGCAAAATCTTCGTTGGGGCCGAATTGCAGCTGATTGACGAAGATACTGACGACCACCAAGCCGGCGTGGCGCCGGGCCGTCTGCACCAGCGACAGATGGCCGTCATGCAGATTGCCCATCGTGGGTACGAAGCCAATATCGCGCTGCGTTGCCAGCGCGTCCTTGAGCTCCGCGACGGTTGAAATGATCCGCACTGCGATGATCAGAAGGCGTGCAAGGCATCGTCCGGAAAGCGGCTCGCTTTGACGTCGGCGACGTACTGCTGCACAGCGGCCTGAATGCCGCCCTTACCCTCCAGAAAATTGCGCACGAATTTGGGTGTTTTCTGCAGGCTGATTCCCAGCATATCGTGCAGCACCAACACTTGGCCGCTGCACCCCGCACCTGCGCCGATGCCGATGACCGGGACGGACAAGGCTTTCGTCAGTTCGCGCGCAAGTCCGGCGGGGATCATTTCGAGGATTAGCATTCCGGCGCCGGCCGCCGCGAGATCCTCGGCGTCCTTGCGCAACTGGTCGGCGTCACCGGCACCCCTGCCCTGCACCCGATAGCCGCCCAAGGCATGCACGGACTGCGGCGTAAATCCCAGATGCGCACAGACCGGTATGCCGCGTTCGACCAGCGACTGCACGATCGGGACCGTCCAACCGCCGCCCTCGAGCTTCACCATGTGCGCCCCCGCTTGCATGAGACGCGCGGCATTGCGCAGCGCCAGCTCTTGGGATGGCTGATAACTGCCGAAGGGCATGTCGGCAATCAGCCACGCCGAACGATTGCCCCGGGCCACGCAGGCCGTGTGATACACCATCTCGTCCATGGAGACCGGCAGGGTCGTCGGATGCCCCTGCAGCACCATCCCTAAGGAATCACCGACAAGAAGCACATCGACGCCCGAGTCATCCAAGACTCGCGCAAAGACGGCGTCGTAGCAGGTCAACATGCAGATCTTTTCGCCCGCCGCATGCATTTCGCAGATGCGGTGCATCGTCATCGTTTTACGGTTGCTCATAGCCTATTGTCGTACATCGCGGGTGTTCGTGGAATCAGTTCTGCAGCGAGGACAATGCCGCCCCGCCCAGCGCACCCAGAACGACCACTACGATCGGTGGGACGCGCCAAGCGGTCAGCAACACGAAACCGACGAGGGCAAGTGCCAAATCTGCGGGCAAATGAATGGCGTTGGTCCACAGCGGGTTGTAGAGCGCCGCGCCGAGCAGCCCCACCACGGCCGCGTTGACTCCCCGCATGACCGCCTGCGCGCCGATGCGCCGGCGAAATGCATCCCAGAACGGAAGGGTACCCAACAGGACCAGGAAGCCGGGAAGGAAGATACCGGCCAGACCCACGACGGCCCCTGCGATGCCGCGCGGCGACGGACCGGCCACCGCCCCCAGAAAGGCGGCGAATGTGAAAAGCGGGCCGGGGACCGCCTGCGCCGCACCGTAGCCTGCCAGGAATGCATCTTGATTCACCCAACCGGGAACCACGAACGCCCTCGCCAACAACGGCAAAACCACGTGTCCGCCCCCAAATACCAGGGCCCCGGAGCGGTAGAAAGCATCGAAGAGCGCCACGCCCGGCGAAGATCTCGCGAGCAAGGGAAGTAGTGCGAGCAGCAGGAAAAAGATCGACAGGCAGATCATGCCGGCCCGGCGCGACACCGATGTGCCGAGCGGCGCCGTAATGACGGGCGCCGAGCCCCGGCACAGGAAAAACCCTGCGACCCCACCCATGCCGATGGTGCCGATCTGTGCGGCGAACGAGGTGCTGAAGAGCATGATCACCGCCGCGGCACAGCCGATCGAGGCACGCTGCCGGTCGGGACACAGCGTGCGCGCCATCCCCCATACCGCCTGCGCGACGATGGCCACCGCGACGAGCTTTAGGCCATGGATCATGCCGCTGCCCAAGGGGCCGACCAGCATGCCGGCACCATAGGCAAAGGCTAGAAGCAGGATGGCGGAGGGCAGCGTGAAACCCGTCCAAGCGGCGAGCCCTCCCCAGTAACCGGCACGAATCAGGCCCAGCGAGAATCCCACCTGGCTGCTGGCAGGTCCTGGGAGGAATTGGCAGAGCGCGACTAAGTCGCTGTACGCGGCCTCCTCGATCCAGCGCCGGCGCACCACCAGTTCCTCGCGGAAATAGCCGATGTGGGCGATCGGGCCGCCGAAGGACGTGAGTCCGAGCTTGAGAAAGACCCGCAAGACCTCCCCTGGCGAGCCGGCCGGCGTGGGCGTGGCAATCCTACGCTCAGTGGCAGCAGCCACGTTGCTCTTGAATCGGCGGACAGGCCACCGACCCATAGGAACAAAACACGCAGCAATCGCCCGCCTTCGGTTTCAGCAGGGTTTTGCACCGGGTGCACTCATAGAAATACTGACAGGCATCGGTGGGCATGACTTCATCCCGCGTGTACCCGCAGTTCGGGCAGGTCAATGTCGAAATCAGCTGAAGGGGTGCGCGCGAGGTCATGGGTCCACCTTAGCCGATGCCCGTGCTCGCTGCCGGCCCATGAGTCGCTGCCAGGGCAGCCTAAATCCCAGCAGCACGAGCAGAATCGACAGATAGATAAGCGGTTCGCGGGTGTCGGCCTTGACCAGCCACAGATAGTGAATGGCACCGAGCAGGGCGGCCGGGTAGATGAGCCGATGCAGCGTGATCCAGCGTCGCTTCAATCGACGCTGCCATCCCACCGTGGAAGTCAGCGCCAGCGCAAGAAGCAGGAGCCAGGCTGTGAACCCTAAGGTAATGTAGGTTCGCTTGACCAAGTCCTCGGCAAGCTGGGTCATCGAGAAACTCAAGTCGAATACCAGGTAAGTCAGGAAGTGCAGGCACAGGAATGCGAACGTCCACAGGCCGAGAATTCGCCGCACGCGAATCGGCTCCGTGAGCCCGGTAAGCATGCGCAACGGGGTCATCGCCAAGGTCGCGAGCAGGAGCCGCAACGTCCAATCTCCGGTGAAGTGCTCCACGAACTCCACCGGATTGGCACCCAGCCGGCCTTGCAGAATCGATTTCAACCCAAGCGCCAGCGGCAGGAGGCCGAGCGACCACGCGGCCGCACGCCATGCCCAGAGGCGGATCAAAAAAAACGCCTCAAATCCATGCCCGTGTACAGCGACGCAACCTCCGGATAGCCGTTGAACATGAGCGTCTTGCGCTTGAACAGTTCGCCCAACCGCCGCTCCTGCGCCTGGCTCCAGCGCGGATGATCGACG
Organism: Gammaproteobacteria bacterium; assembly: GCA_021323735.1. Lineage (GTDB taxonomy): Bacteria > Pseudomonadota > Gammaproteobacteria > Steroidobacterales > Steroidobacteraceae > Bog-1198. The sequence goes on along the minus strand of JAJPKM010000036.1, from coordinate 253,056 downwards.
GCGGGATTGACGTTCGAATAAAAGCCGTATTCATCCGGGGCCATCTTGTTCCAGGTGACCTCAGGCTGCCGTTCCATGAAGCGAACCCGGACAATGGACTTGATGCTCTTGAACCCATACTTCCACGGCAGCGTCAGGCGCAGCGGCGCGCCGTCCTGGTTCGGCAGCACGCGGCCGTAGAGCCCAACGGACAGAAACGCCAGCGGGTGCATGGCTTCGTCGATGCGCAAACCTTCGCGGTAGGGCCAATCGAGCACCCCGCGAGCGGTCTCGGGCATTTGCTGCCGATCGTACAAGGTCTCGAAGGCGACATACTTTGCCTTCGACGTGGGCCTGAAGCGCTTGAGGAAATCGGCCAGCGGCAAGCCCACCCACGGGGCCACCATGCTCCAAGCCTCCACGCAGCGATGCCGATAGATGCGCTCCTCCAGGGCTTGGGGCTTCAGCAAATCATCGATGTCGATGTGCCCGGGTGCCTCGCACTCGCCATCCACGACCACCGACCAGGGCCGTGTGCGCAGCCGGCCGGCGTTGCGCGACGGATCCTCCTTGGCCGTGCCGAACTCGTAGTAATTGTTGTAATGCGTGATGTCGGCATACGGGGTCACCGTCTCCCCACCCGCCATCTCACTCTTGCGCGCGACATTGAGGGGGGCGAGCTCGGCCTCCGCACCCACGGATTTCGCCGGCCCATAACCGAAGAGTGCCGCACCTGCTGTCGCAAGACCCGCTTGCCGGAGAAAGCGGCGACGGTCCGCATGAACGACTTCCGGAGTGATTTCCGATGGTTTGATGGGGAAGGGATGAGCAACTTTGATCAGCACGCGGCCTCCGTGATTCGGTATGTCGCTTTCGCGAGTCAATGCCTATGAATGAGCGGACACCGCCGGCGCATGAGCATCGCCCGATCGGCGCCGTCATAATACCGAAGGCCGCGGGGGACTGCGATCCACCGCGCGGTCATCGCGGTGCGGACCTACACGGCAGGGCTGACCCGGTTCATCCTCGATGTGGATGCGAATCGGTTCTAAAAGGCTAAAGATACGCCCGCGCGAAAAAGATCAGCGTGATGCCCACCGATACCACCAGTGTCCCCACACGCACCACCCCGGCCGGCGCGCGGCGGCCGATATTGGCTCCGCAATAGCCGCCCAGAATGGCGCCGGCCAGCATGGCCGCTGCCTCGGGCCACCTGATTGCATGAGCCGCCATGAATATGAACACCGCCACGGTGTTGGCCGCACAGACCATCAGAGTGCGCGGCGCATTGAAGCTCTTGAGCGAGCGGTCGCCGAGCAGACTCCATACCGCCATCATCATAATGCCGACGCCGCCGCCAAAATAGCCTCCATAGGCACCGAGGATGAATTGTCCGATCAGCACCGTGGGCGCACGAATTTGCCATCGCTGCCGCAGAGCCTCTCCGAGGCCGCGCCCGAATGCCAACGCCACGGTAGCGATCGCCAGCAGCCAGGGCAAGACGAGATCGAAGGCTGCGAGGGGCGTGCGCAGCAGCAGCAGCGCGCCGATCACGCCGCCCAAAAACGTGGCCAGCAACAAACTGCGCAGCGCCACGGGACCGACCGGACCCAGGCCATCCCGGTATGTCCACGCGCTGGTCAGTTGCCCGGGGAACAGAGCCACCGTACTCGTGGTATTCGCGGCCAGCGAGGGCACGCCCACCGCGATCAAGGCCGGTATGCTGACGAATGATCCCCCGCCCGCGAGCGCGTTCATCATGCCCGCGACGATGCCCGCGCCGGCGATGAGCACCCAAGAATTCATGTAGCCGCCTCGGGCGAGATCAATCGGACGTCAAGGAACCGAACACGTTGACGGGTCCGAGATATCCGTAAAGGATGGCAAGCTCGTTGTTCTTCGGCTCGAGCTGCACCAGTAGTACCGGTGCCTTCTGTGAATAACCGGCCATCTCATCGTCGGTCAGGCGCCTCGCCGGCAACTTGACGAAGAGGACGTTATCGCCCGTGTGCTGGAAGGCCGAATGGATCTGCGACTGAAACGACTGCACGACGGACTCGGCCAGGGGATCGTCGGCGTTCTTGATGGCAATACCCGTACCGACCAAGACCACGTGATCGTCCTTGCGAACGATGAATCCGTCATGGATCGCCGCGCCGCCCACACGGCTGTCTGCGGAAGCCCGGAAGAAACACACCTCATCGAAATCGCGGGCGTCCGGCACGGACTGACAGGTCAGCCGATGCAAAGAGGGATTTTGCTTGCTCGCCTCCCAGGATCCGCCGAGCTGAATGCCCAACATGCCGCCGGGCAAGAAGGCCGCTGGGGCCTGCGGCACCAGATCGTCCACGCGCGGCGCACCCCATGACATCGAGGTACCGGCCATGAACAGCGCCGTCAGGGCGGTGGAGCTCAACCAGGGGTACAGGAGCGGCCGACGGTGGTGCACTTCACGCCTCCAATTAAAAGGCTGCCGACGATTGGCACGCCTAAACGAGTGGGTCGATGTAGTCTAGCAATATGTACCAACATCCGAGAATGTAAACCGTGACCGAAGTCGTGCCCTCGAGAGAATCCGCGCTTGACCCGGTGAGCTTTGACTTGCAAGAGCTGGAGAGCGCGGCGGATCTTGTCTACCGCGTGATGTCGCCGACGCCTCTTTATGCCTGGCCGAAACTGAAGCGTCGCGCCGGATGCCGTGTGCATGTGAAGCACGAGAACCACACGCCGACCGGCGCATTCAAGGTACGGGGCGGCATCGTGTACCTGGATCGGCTATGCCGCGCGAGGACAAAAATCGCCGGCGTGATATCGGCGACGCGGGGCAATCATGGCCAGTCGATCGCGTTCGCCGCCGCGCGCGCCGGTGTTGCCGCAACGATCTATGTACCTAAGGGCAATTCTCCCGATCAAAACTCGGCGATCATGGGATTCGGCGCCAAGCTGGTGGAGTTCGGGCGGGACTTCGACGAGGCCAAGCATGAAGCCTTTCGCGTCGCCGGCATCGAAAATCTGCATTTCGTGCCGTCCTTTCATCGCGATCTCGTCGCCGGCGTGGCCAGCTACGCGCTCGAGTTGTTCCGGGGCGGCGGCAAATTGGACGCGGTGTATGTCGGGGTGGGAATGGGCTCGGGAATCTGCGGATTGATTGCGGTCCGCGACTTGCTCGGGCTGTCGACGGAAATCATCGGGGTCAGTCCGTCCAAAGCACCGGCCACCGCGTTGTCCTACGCAGCAGGCACGCCCGTGATGCACCCCTCCGCCAGCACCTTTGCCGACGGGCTCGCCACCCGAGAGCCGAATGCGCAGGCCATCGCCACCATTTGCCGCGGAGTTTCGCGCTGGGTTCGAGTCAGCGAGGACGAGATCGCCGAAGCCATGCGGATTTATTTCGACGACACCCATCAGGTGGTCGAAGGCGCGGCCGCCGCGCCGCTGGCCGCACTGCTGCAGGACGGACCGCGCATGAAGGATAGCAATGTCGCGCTGGTGTTGAGCGGCGGAAATATCGAGCGGGCTCGCTATCTCCAAGTACTACGAGGCGAGACGCCGGCGACGCCGTAGCGGTGACTGCAGCTACCGCCGGCAACATGTCGTACTTCTATCGCATCGACATGGCGTGGCCCGTTTTTCCCATTGGCTAAGGCTGCCGCAATAGCTCCGTATAATCCTCATCCAGGGGTTTCATGATCTGCTGCAATATCTCGACACGCCCCTCGAATTCGGCCGCCGACAGCAGCATGGCCTGAATATCGCTCGGTGAGAGATCCTTGGGATCCTTGCCGCCCTTGGCAAAGATCAATGGCGCTGCCGCCTTGGCCTCGTCGAGCAAAATGCTGACACCGGCCGCGTTCACAAAGGTCTGCTGGCGGTAAAGCTCCGAATACTTCTCGATAACTTCGGGTTGCATGTAGCTGACGGCGCCGATATCGCGCGCGCTCGTCCAGGCAGAATCGACGAACCCATTGAAGGCGAAGCTCCACCGCAGATCGAAGTGCTCCGGTGTCTTGCCGGCGCGCAGCGTTCTTAATTGATCGATGTTTTCCCGGAGTTCCACCAATTTGGTTTGCACGCTGCGCAAATTCTCGGCGTACAACTTCTGGTTCACCACGAACTCACGCCGCAGATTCGCGCGTGCGTCCCGGACCATGTGGCGATGATGCATCGATTGGACGGCCGCTTCGAGTGCGAGCGCGATCAACAGACCGATGGTGATCGTCAGCAAGTGGAGGACAAAATCCTTCCACGAGCGGATCCGTTCATGAGGCGGATGAACATCCAATGCGGGACTCCTGCCTTTTGTCGTAACGCAACCTAAAGCTTACCGTGCCATCCAGGTCAATGCAGCTTCACATGCCTCGCGGCCCGAGCGCGCGAACTGACTGCCTGCTAGGCAACAGCGATCCGTGGCTCAACCCGCCGCCGGACCGCCGAACACATAGGATTCCATGGACAGCACCCCATAGGTCATGCCGCCATCGATGACGTCGACATTCTCATCACCGCCGGCGCCGACCGCCACCAGCAGGGGCAGAAAATGCTCCTCGGTGGGATGCGCACGCAGGGCATGCGGGGCGCGCCGCCGATAGTCGGTCAGCGCCTCGATATTCCTTTCCTGTACCTGTCGACGCACCCAGGCGGTGAATTCCAGCGCATAGGACGTGTGGCCGGGATCGCTCTGCCCCATCTCGCGCAGATTGTGCGTAAGGCTGCCGGAACCCATCACCAGTATGCCGCGCTGACGCAGCGGTTTGAGTGCCTGGCCGAGTTCGAGGGCCTGTTCCGCGTCGCTCGCGAACGGCAAGGACACCTGAAAGACGGGAACCTGCGCCGCCGGCAGCAGGTATAACAGAGGCACCCACACGCCATGATCCAGTCCGCGGCGCTCATCGAAAGTCACTTCGAATCCTGCCGCCTCGAGCAGCGCTCCGGTCTCATCGGCCAACGCCGGCGCGCCAGGCGCAGGGTATTGCATTCGGTACAGGGCCGGAGGAAAGCCGCCGAAGTCATGGATGGTCCCCGGCGCTGCCGTGCGCATCACCTGAACGCTGGCCGTTTGCCAGTGTGCCGATACGACGGCCACGGCGGTCAGCCGGCTCAACTGCTCACCCAGGCGCTTCAGTTTCGGTCCGAGCAACCCCGGCTCGAGGGCAAATGTCGGAGCGCCATGGGACACGAAGAGCGCCGGCGCCGTGGATGGGCGATTCACGGTTTTTCTCCATAGTGGGTTGCGTTGAATTCTGCTTCGGCATCTTGCAGCGCGCCGGCGATGCGCTTAGCCCATGCGGCTTGGCCCGGCCGATCGCGGACCAAGTCCTGGCGAATTTCGATTTCCACATAGGGCAAAGAACGTGCCTCGGCGTGGTGCGGCACCGTGTAGTCGGTTTGGTCGCTGACGAAGTAGGGCTCATTGTCCGCGACGATCACATCGGTGTTGCGCCGCAGTTGATCCAGCACCATACCGGCAAAACGTCGGTCCCGATTGTACAGAATGGCGGCGTGCATGCTGCGGCGCACGCCGTGGTACACATCGGTCATGGTGTGCTGCGCCACCAAGATGGCAGGCCGCTTTGCAGCCCGGCGTTCATCGATGATTTCGCGAATCCTACGATGATAGGGCTCGAAGATCTCGGCACGCCGCAGCGCGATCTGCTCAGCGCTCAAATTCATGTTGCCGGGAATCTCACTGGTTTCGCTGACATGGGGTATCGAAGTCGCGACTTGCGGATCGCGATTGCAATCGATCACCAGACGTGAATAGTTCTGCGCGATCAACGGCGCATCGAGCGCGGCCGCCACGCCTCGCGCCACACCGAGTGCACCGATGTCCCAGGCGATGTGCCGCTCGAGGTCGACGGGTGCGAGGCCAAGACTCCCAAGGCAGCGCGGAATGCGCGCGCCGGCATGATCCACCACGATGATGAAGGCCGACCGGCCTCGAGCCTGCCATTCCTGGAAGGCGGGCGGTTCGTCGGCGGCCAGCAGTTGCGGCACAGGATTCGGCATGAAGTATTGCAGAAACCTAGTTTTCCTGGCGCTTCAGTTCCTGCTCGAATGCACCTTCACGCTCCGCGACCGCGGCCTGATAACCCTGGGGGTCAATCCACACGTTCTCCTTCGCGCCGGCTTCTATTCGGTTTAATTTGGCCAGCATCCCGAAGTAAGCGCCGTGCGCTCCCAGAAAAACATCGCAGGGCAGACCCTTCAAGGTGGCGAATGTGCGTCGATAGTCGGCCGCGATTCCCGGATACGACGCCGGCTGACCCGGGTGGTCCACGAGCCGCCAGCCCGGATTCACATTCCAGCTGCCGACGATGACGACGTTCAGCAATCGCCCACCCTCCTTCACTTGCATCGTCCAGGTTGTGCACCCGCGGGTGTGACCTGCCGTCTTGTGCGCCACCAGAACCGTACCGCCGAGCTTCACTTCATCTCCATCATGCAGCACGCGATTGACCTTTGCCGCCGGGTAAGTGTCCTTGGCATACGCGAAATCGGTGGCGCCCCCGCTCTCGACCACGGGCACATCGCCATCCATCACCATGTACTTGGCGCCGGTCTGCCGTATCAACTCGGCACTGCCGGCGTCGTGATCAAAATGTGCATGGCTGATCAAAAGGACCTTGATGTCGTTGAACTTGAATCCGAGCTGCTCCACGCTGCTGCGTATCAGGGGAACGGAGACCTCCAAACTCGAATTGATGAGAATCCCGCCCTCGGGGGTGACGATGAGATATGAGGCCAGATCCTTGCTGCCCACATAGTACAAATTGCCGGCAACTCGGAATGGGGCGATTGGCGCGGTCCAATCACGATTGATCTGCGCGCTGAGCGGGGAAGCGGCTAGTAGCAAAAGCCCCAAAGTCATCCATCGGCTGAAACGTACTCGAGTCATTGCGTTCACCCCTGATGAAAGCCAACAAGCATACCGCGAGTCAAAGGAGCCCGGCACGTGCTAGGCTTATCAGGTGGATGATTTGAATTTAAATACCAAACTCGCGCATCGCCGGATCGCGGAAACCGCGGTGCCGGTGGTTTTGTTCGCCCTGCTTGCCGTGACCGCCTCTCTTGAAGCGAACGCGACGACCTATACGCTGTCCAAATCTGATGACCTGGTGGTTGGCGAAGACCAGACCATCATCACGGCTTATTCAGACACACTTTATGATCTGGCACGAGCGTACAGTCTCGGTTCCGAGGAGCTGATCCGGGTCAATCCCGGCGTCGATCCCTGGCTACCGGGAGCCGGCAAGCTGCTCGTGGTCCCTGGGCGGCATATCCTGCCATCGGGTCCGCATGAGGGAATCGTCGTCAACCTTCCGGAGCATCGACTCTACTATTATCCGAAGCCTAAACGCGGCGGTCCGATTCAAGTCATCACTTATCCGGTGAGCATCGGAAAGATGGATTGGCGCACGCCGCTGGGTACCACCCATGTCATTCAGAAGCAGAAGGATCCGACCTGGTATCCACCGGAATCTGTGCGCAAGGAACACGCCGCAGCCGGCGATCCGCTGCCACCCAAGGTGGGTCCGGGACCGGACAATCCGCTCGGAGCCTTTGCCATGCGCTTGGCAGCCGGCAACGGGACCTATCTCATTCATGGCACCAACAATCCCATTGCGGTCGGACTGGCGGTGACTCATGGCTGCATTCGCATGTACCCCACCGACGTTGCGGCGCTGTTTCCTTTGATTCCCGTCGGTACCCCGGTGCATCTGATCAACGATCCGGTGAAGGTGGCATGGGTCGACGGAGAGTTGTTGCTCGAGGCGCATCCACCGGTCGATGCCGAGGGTCAGAGCTTTGAACCCGACATCGATCAGTTTTCCGACATGTTGAAGGCCGCAGTCGGCGACACCACCGTCGCCATCCATTGGGACTATGCCCGTGAGGTCCTGCAAAAGGCCGACGGCGTCATTGCCACCGTGGGCCTGGAGGCAGATCTACCCACGCCGCCGGAGGCAGAGCCGGCATCGACCGCGTCGGCTACCCCGCCCGCGGGTGGCTGATGCGCCGTACAAAGCTGCTGGCTGTTCTCGGCGCATTGCTCATCGGCTGCGGAACAGTTCACGCCGTCGAGTGTGCACGGGAAAGCGTCGGCGAGGCATCCTTCACCGCGTGTCGAGTAGATTTACGCCGCGAACACCTCGACCTATTCTGGCGTGACGGCGCAGGCCAGCCGTATCGTCAATTCTCCGCGCTGCGTGAGGACTTGGAGCACCACGGCAAGAACCTGGTGTTTGCCATGAACGGCGGCATGTACCAGCCGAATTTCTCACCGGTGGGATTGTTCGTGGCCGAGGGAGTCGAACTGTTCCCGCTGAACCGACACACCGGTTCCGGCAATTTCTCCCAGCAACCCAACGGTGTTTTTCTGGTGGAAGGCGAATCCGCGCGGGTGATCACGACGAGTGCGTACTGGGATGAGAAGCCCAAGCCGCAGCTCGCGACACAATCCGGCCCCATGCTGGTCCACGACGGGGAGATCACCACTTCGGCCGTGATGGCTCCCGGTTCGCCATGGCGGAAGATCAGAAACGGTGTTTGCGCACCCTCCCCCGAGATTGTCGTCTTCGCGATCAGCGACTCACCGGTGACCTTCTACGCGTTCGCCGGCTACTTCCGCGATCACGTACATTGCCGCGAAGCGCTTTACCTGGATGGGTCGATATCGAGCCTATACGCGCCCCGATTGAGCCGTGAAGATCGCGGATACGACATGGGGCCCATTCTCGGGGTGGTGGCACCGAACAGCGTGGGGCATTGATCCTACAACGCGGCGAGTATCCGGTGCTCAGTCGCGGCACTCAAAACCATGAGGCGTCACGGATGCAGCGACACCGCGGCCTTCGATGGGGCACCCAATGCACTGCCGGTGCTGGGATTGCCGAGGACGGCGTAAAACACGGCGGTCCGCTTTCGAGGGGCATTGGGAACGAGCTTGATGAACAGACTGACCTCATGCACGCCGGACGGGAAGAACATCGTCGCTCGCGTCTGGGGTACGAAGTCGGTGCCCTCGAGGGCGGATCCCGGTTCGGTCCACCAGTCGAAGCTCGTGCCGCGCTTGGATCCGGTGGAGCGGTGAACGCGAATTTCCGCAAATTTCTCGCCTGCGCGAATCGCGTATGACGCCGACGCCACGCTGATCCTTTCCGTCCGGTCGATGTGCTGCGCCGCGCCCTGGGCGGACACAGTTCGGCTCTTACTCCCGAGCTTTGATGCATCGGGGACCGTGGGCGGGTCAGGATCATCCCGCACCGCGTCGGCGATCATGCTCTCGACCGAGGGCGAGCTGGCGGCAACCTCGGGGTCGTCGGCCGCCTCCATCGCAACGCTCGGTGCCTTGGGCAGGCTGAGCACCGCCCAGGTGGTACCGCACACCAATATGAGCGCAACCAGTGCAATCAACGCGGACACTATGTAGCCCCGCCGTTGCGACCAATTCGAAGCGCGCCGCTGTTGTGTCATACGTGTCTATTGAGGTCCATTTGGTGTCAGAAGATACCTGGGTTAGTGACCCTCGGACTGAAGACCGGTCGCACAAAAGTGACGCACTGGCTCATCACATGCGCGCGGTGTGCGCTGGATCACATCTCTTCCATCGGCATCCGGTACACGCCCAAACAGCACTTGCCGATTGACTTAATCTATGGCCATTACGCCATGGACCGGTTGGTTGCGAGACATGACCTCCTTCGCATCCAACATCACGCCTCTTGAGTAATATGGCGTACACGATGTGCGATTAATCCCCGGCCCACTGAGTCGAAATGACGCGAGCGGAATGGATTGAAGTATCGGTGATTGCAGTGCTGGCGCCAGCCAGTTGGCTGGCCTGGCCCTACTTTGCCCCCACCATGCCCCTTTGGCAGCTTGCCTTAAGCCTCTCGGCGCTGCTGCTCGCGCATAGTCTGGTACGCGACACCGCCATTCTTCTGCGCAGCCGGATGTCGGAATCGACCGGGCATCGCCGAGAGGCTCATTGCTTCTGCTTGGAATCGACCATCGGTGCAACAGGCGTCGTTGTGGGGGTGGTTCTAGCCGCGCTGGGGCTATCCATCCAGGTAGCCATCGGGCGTTGGTATTTCGTGTTAGGCGTAGCGGGAACCATGGTGTTCGCGTTTGCGGTCAAGGACCTGGTCATTTCCTGGAGTCCGCTCGGGCTGCGGCGCGAGAAGGACCACTTGAATCTCATCGTCCGTTGGAACAGCAAATAGCAGTTGTCCTGGACGCTGCCGCCGCATCCGCTCGTTCGCCGACGCGGCTGCGGAATGTCAAGACAGGCTCGCTGCAACCTCCGGACTAGACCTTGCCTTGTGACCGTGCAGCTTGCCGGGCGCCGACAACAAACGTTTGATCTTTGCCGCCGACAGCAAGCCGCGCAGCCGTCGCTCGCCGCCTTCGTTCGTTTCCACGACCGGTATGTGGGTCAATGGCCACTCACTGAAAAGCTTGGACACATCGGCAACGGTGGCGCGCTCGATCTGTTTGATATCCACAACGCGTAACTCCGAGAGTGTGCGCATGATGTCGCACACCAGCACTTCGCGGCGTGGTATTGCCGCGGACTGCATATACTGCATCGGTTTCTCGCCGGTAATATCGTAGGCCGTGATGAGGCCGACGACGACCCGGTTCCGATCATCGATGGCGAACGCAGAGCGTACACCGGCGTGCTTCATATGCTCGAGCGCGTCATCGATCTTGGCGGTCTCCGTTACCGTGACCGAGGCGTGTTCGCGAAAGTCCGTCATCACGGAGACGGCAGGATCGTTTGGGTCCGCATGCCAAGGGTCGGCACCCGGAATTTTGAGTCGGGTATTCGCGATTGCGCTGAGCGCTAGATTGCTCATAACTACCTCTTGCGGCGATTGTGGCGTTGCGGCCAAATAATTCGTCACCGCTGAATTAGTGACATGGAACTTGCTTGGGAGTTCCTCAATGGAAGACCGGCATCAGGCGTGCTTTATTCCCGCATTTCCGGTCAACCCTAAAAATGTCTTGCGAATGTTCCGTCCTGCGGTGCAATGCAGGGAATATCGCAGCCGCTGAGCGGGATCTTTAAGGGAGCGCCGTTGAGAACGTCCGTATGATGGAGACATCCCATATTTCGTGCCTTCCTCTTGACCCTCTTGCCGGCCACCCCCGGCATGCGACAATTCATATGGTTCCCCGCAAACTGAGTAAACGACAATGAGTATTGGTTCGAACACGCGCGCGATTCGCTGCCTGCTTGCCGTCATCGGATGCTGGATGGCGGCGGCGAATCCCGCCCGAACGATGGCCGCACCGGTGGTGCCTACCGTCGTTGACTTGGGCGGCATCCTCACTGCCGCGTCCGACGACACACCGGCGTTCACGCCGGACGGCAACACGGTATTTTTCGACCGCTCCACCGACTCCACCAAGTTCGTCATGATCGCGCACCGGGTCAACGGACGCTGGGGAGCGCCTGAAACGGCCCCATTCTCCGGACGCTGGTACGACCAGAATCCGGTCATATCGCCCGACGGCTCATTCTTGATCTTCAATTCCGACCGCCCGATCCCCGGAACCGACAAGCCGCTGGTGCATACCTTTTTCGGAAAGCCGCAACCGGGCAGCCATCTGTGGAGAGTCGATCGCAAGGCTGGCGGCTGGGGTGAACCCGTATGGCTGGGCGCCACCCTCAATGACAGTGCCTTCATCGATTTTCCGAGCATCGTGAGCGACGGCAGCTTGTACTTCCTGCGCAGGGATGAGGGAGCGACACACATCTTCCGCTCGCAATATGCGGGCGGAAAGTACCTCCCGCCGCAGCGCGTTTCGCTGGGCGATCCGGCGGAAACCACCCACGATCCGGCGGTGGCCCCAGATGAATCATTCATCGTTTTCGACTACGGCAAGGTCAAGAATGGCCTCGGCCGCCTCTGCATCGCCTTCCGTGAGGGCGACCATTGGAGCAAACCGTTGGATCTCGGTGACGACATCAATCGCGATATCCCGTGGGGCTCGCATCTCAGCGCCGACCATCGCACCGTATACTTCACGGGCGCTTCGCATATCTGGAGTCTCTCACTGACATCTTGGCTGCCGGGTGGTGCGAGCCACACCGACTCCTTGGCTAACTCAGCTAAGCTGGTGTTCAAGAATGGCGCCTCGTCATCCGGCTGGATCGACTTCAAGCCCTACAAAGGGTCAGGTATTTTCTTTCCGGCCAGGGTGAGCGGACAGGATGTCATGGTGTTCCTCTACGGCGGGCCCACGCATGTCGACAAGAGCTTCGCAGCCTCGGTGGGACTGCTGACACCGGGCGCCGGCGGCGAGGCACCGGAGTCGGCTGCCGTGACAGTGCAGATCGGCGCAATGAAGCTGTCGGATCTTAAGGCCGCGACGTTCGACGCGCCGCCCCAGTTCGCCCGCGTCACCGGTCGTCTCGTACCCTTTCATCTGGGCGAGGAAGTCTTCAATCGCGTGGCGGTGGACATCGACTACGCGCATCATCGTCTGGCCTTTCGCGATCCTAACCGGCTGGTGAAGCCCACGGGTGCGCGCGAGGTTCCGGTGCTGGAACTCGACGGCGAGCACACCGTACCGCTGTCGATCAACGGCGCGCCGCCGGTCCAGTTCGAGCTGGAACTCGGCAATATGAGCGGACCTCTGTTGGTGATCCCGTCCTACGTCCAAGAGCACAAGCTGATGGAGGGACGGCGCACCTCGACAAGGCTATCCGGCAAGTTCATCGAACCCGTGGTAACGCTGGACCACCTCGCCTTCGCCGGCGTCGATTTTCCCGGCGCGCCGATTGCGCTCGTGCCGGATGCCGTCTTGCCCCCGGCTTCCATCGCGGGCGGAGTCGGTCTGCCGCTCCTCTCGCACTTCCGTCTTGTGATCGACTATTCGCATCACCGGCTCTTTGCAGTCCCCAACGCCGGCGCGGCCCAGATCCCCTTCGTGAAGGATCGGCTTGGTCTTGTCGTGGCCCCGCAGGGCGACGGACTCGGCGTGACCTTCGTCGCACCCGGTAGCCCGGCGGAAGCCGCCGGGTTCGTGACGGGAGATGAGATCGCCGCGATCGATGGCAAGCCCGTCGCGTTCTACCCGGATCTGGCCATCATGAACTTACGCTTTGCGGACTTAGGAAGCCGTTTCACCTTCACCATGAAGGACGGCGCCGTGCGACAGGTGCAGGCGAGCAACTTCTTCTGATGCCGCATGACGCAGGCCTGGCGACGCAGAGATGGCATGTTCGGTAGCTCCGTTTTGCGTCGCGCGCGGAATTTATTTCGCGGCGCGCTTGGAATTCATGTCGCGCCGCTTTCAGAATTTATAAAGCGTCTCGGCATTTCCGCGCAGAACCATGCGCGCCAGGTCGCGAGCATGGGATCTGGTGATCTCGCCGTCGTCGAGCATCCCGGTCAGCGCAATGCCCAACGCCTGCCGCGCGTTGTGGCTCGCGATCCACGTCGCCTCGGGCCATCCCAATTCCTCCGAGTTAGGATATCCATCGGTGCCGAACAGGACTTTCTCCGGCACGATCTCCAGCCACTCCCGTAACCACTGCGCCTGGGTATGCGGCGCCATGATGAGCGACTGGGACGAAATGTCGGCATACACATTCGGCTTTTGCAGCAGGGCTGCCATTTCTCGCACGAAGGGCCATCCGCCATGCAGCAAGACGAAGTTCGTCTTGCGCAACCGCGGGTCATTGAACAGCGGCTCGAGCAGCAGGGGATTTCCGCCGTTGATGGCGTAATAGCCGCCGAAGCCGCCGAACGCATGTAAATGCACGGCGAGGCCCAACCGCCCGCACTCCATCGCGATATATCGAAACAGAAAATCCTGCAGCCGCTTGTACGCGGCGGCGTCAGGTTGGCCACCGCCTATCCACCGCGCATAGATGGATTCCACCTCGGCGCGCGAAGGGTCGGAGAAATCGAACGAGCGCAGATACGCCACCTCAAATTTCTCGGCGACGGCTCCGCCGAGTTTGTGCCGCTCGAGGGTGGGCGTGACCACTTGCCGCAGGTAGTTGTCGAGAGTCGCCGGAGGAGCGCTCAGCGCGGCTTCCTGCAGAAACCGGCTGCGGACGATACTCTCGAGGGCAAAGAACTCGGTACGATCCGGCGACACGGCTGCAAGGGCGCCGTTGTCCAGCGGAAAGAGCAAGGCATCGATATAGGGCACCCAGCGAAATTGCGGCGGCTGTACGCCCCGGCCCATCGCAACGCGATTGGCCAGCATGGTGCCGATACCGGCTTGCGCAAGCACCCACGCCGGAAAGTGCTCGCCCTGCCGCGTGGCCATTTTTCGGCGCGCATCCTTGAGGCGATCGAGCCCTTGCGCATCCAGCGGGGGCGGCACTTCGAAGCCATATAGCGCCTTCCAGGCGCTGCCGAGCAGCGGAAAGTCGGGCCGCAGGGCGACGGGGTCCGACTGCGGCTCCAAGGAAGCGACCGGTAGAGCATCGAACTCCCTGTCCGAGACGTCGAGCGGCGGCGCCAGCACCGGGTGCGCGTGATTGTCGATCGCTTGAACCGCTGCAATCTCGCGGCCGATTTGCGGATCGATCCTCTCGGCAAAACACTGGCTGGCCGCCAGCACCGCTGCCGCGGCCAGCCAGATGACTTTGCCGGTTGCCGCCACTACTTCCGCGCGGCCAGGATATCGTCGAGCCGCGCCGGCACGGATTGATCGCGTTCCAAGCGCGGGTAGCGTAAGCCATCATGATAGTCGAGCGACAATACCCGGTACCGGTCGCCCGTCTTGACGATGAGCTCGATGGGAAGCGTCGTCGATTTCGCCGCTCGAATCGCATCTTTGAGGACATCGGCGCTGTAGGCGGCACCGTTGATGGCCAGCAAAACACTGCCTTCCGTCATCTTCGCCTTGAAAGCGGCGCTATCCCAGATCACCTCCAGGACGGTGCCATCCTTGTCGTCCAGTTCCACGCCGATGGAATACAACAAGTTCACGCGCTTGGCTTGATCCTCATGCGTCTTGAGCAGCTCGCTCGGCGTATCCGAATAGACCAACTTGTAGCCGCCGCGCTGCAGCCCGTCGAGCGGCGCCGGCTTACCGATCGAATCGAGCCGCGCGCGCAAGAATCCCGACCAGTCATACGGCTCCACGGCATTCAGTGCCTTGACCACGTCCTCGAAGGTATACGTGACAGTGACAAAGCCGCCGTCGTCGATGCCGAAGAAGCTCCGCGCGAAGTCGTCCAGCGACCGCTTGCCTTGCGAGCGCTCGCGAATCAGTGTGTCGGCGTCGAGCCAGATCAATTGGCTCTCCGAGTAATAGTCCTCGAAACGCTGCCAGCTCAGCCACGACATGGGGCGGCGCGGATTGATGATCTCGTCGTTGGTGGTGTCCTGCAAGGCGCGCCATCGGCGCCCCGCTTGAATGACATAGGACGCTGCCGTGAGAGCGAGCTGATCGCGTGCCTGCTGCGGAGTCCACAGGCCCGAGCGTGCCGTCAGCACCTGGCCCCAGTACTGTGTCTGGCCTTCGTACACCCACAAGAGGCTGTCCTGCATGGGTACGTTGAAATTCGGCGTCCAAAGATCCGCGGGACGCCTGAACTTGCCGTTCCAGGAATGGGTGAATTCGTGCGCCAGCAGATCCCGGCCATACGCGGTCTTGTCCCAATCCGTAATGGAATTCGGATCGCTGCCATCTTCGCTCGACTGGTGGTGCTCGAGCCCGTTCTGCTGAATCTGGTCGCTCAGCGAGTACAGGAAGTCATAGTGCGCATAGTGATGAGAGCCGAAAACCTGGTAGGCCTGCCGCACGAGATTGCGGTGCGCCTCGAGTTGTTCCGGCTTGATCGCCAGCAGTTCCGGCCGGTCGGCGAACAGGTTCAGATGAACCGCTGTCGCACCGCTGGGATCGAGGTCGAGCCGCGATGCATACCGACCGGCATATACCGGGCTGTCGACGAAGGTCGCCAAGTTGACGCGTTTGAACTGGGTTTCCTTGCCGCCGGTCGTCACGGTTTCCAGCGCCGACGCGAATTTCCAGTCGGCCGGCAACGTGAGGCTTGCCTCGACCGGAATCTGCCGGGTGAAATAACCCGCCGGGTACAGCACAAGCTCATTCCACTCCAGGAGCAGGATGTCGCGCGAGATCTCGATGGCGCCGACTTTCGGGCTGGTCGGCGATAGATAGTCGAAATCGATGTCGATCGACTTCACCCCGGGGCTTAGATGAACGTGAAATGCGTAGACATCGACCGTATCGCGAGACCAGGGTACCGGTGCGCCGTTCGCGGCTATCCTGATGCCCGCCAGCCGATCGATGGGACCCTCCGGGGCATGAGTACCCGGCAACCACTTCGGATACAGCAGCACGAGATCGCTCCCCACGCCGCTCAAAGTCTCGTGAACGTGCACGATACGCCGTTCCAAATCGGAAGCATCTACCTTGAGGCGGATTTCGCCGGCATAGGCCCGATCCTTGGGCGCCACGATCGATGCTCCGGGCGCGATCGGGGTTGGGCCGGGGCTTGCCTGAGCTGCGCCGGCGGACAGGACACAACCGATCGCCATGGAGATCAGAATCTGCTTCATCGAGTTACCTTTTATGAGTTGCATTTGATTGGATCGATCGCCTACCAGAGGTTCACGCGTTTTTCCGGCGGCAGGTACATCTTGTCGCCTTCCTTCACGCCGAATGCCTCGTAGAACGGCGCCTGATTCATCTCGGGTGCGGTGCCGCGAATCGATTCCGGCGAGTGCGGATCGGTCTTGATGCGGACGATGAGCGCGTTGTCACGCGATTTGCCCCGCCACACCTGCGCCCAGCCGCCGTAGAAGCGCTGATCGCCCGACAGACCGTCGATCGTCGGCGCCTCCTTGCCCCCCAAGGACAGCCGATAGGCCTTGTAAGCGATGGCGAGCCCGGAGTTATCGGCAATGTTCTCGCCCAAGGTGAGTTCGCCGTTGACATGATACCCAGGTACCGGCTCATAGGCGGCATACTGTTCCACCAAGGCATGGGTCTTGGCCTTGAACTTGTCGAGGTCCTGCTGGGTGAACCAACCCGGAGCGCTCAGCAGATTGCCGTCGCCGTCGTATTGACTGCCTTGGTCGTCGAAACCATGGCTGATCTCATGGCCGATGACACCGCCGATGCCGCCGTAGTTCACGGCATCATCGGCTTTCGGGTTGAAGAACGGCGGCTGCAGGATGGCGGCCGGGAACACGATCTCGTTCAACTCCGGGTTGTAGTAGGCATTGACGGTCTGCGGTGTCATGCCCCACTCATCGCGATCGATCGGCTTACCCAGTTTGTCAAGATTGCGGTTGTACTCAAAGGCGCGGGCGCGGATCACATTGCCGACCAGATCATTCTTGGCGACTTGCAACGCGCCGTAGTCGCGCCATTTCGCCGGGTAGCCGATTTTCGTGGTGAACTTTGCCAGCTTCTCCTGCGCTTTTAGCTTGGTCTGCGGGCTCATCCAATCGAGGGTATCGATGTCTGCCTTGTAGGCGGCGAGCAGGTTCTGCACCAATTGGTCCATTCGTGCCTTCGCGGCGGGCGGAAAGTATTGCGCCACGTAGAGCTTGCCCAGGCTCTCGCCCACGGATCCCTCGACCAGCGTGATCCCCCGCTTCCAACGCGGACGGTTCTGCGGAATGCCTTGCAGCACGGTACCGTAGAAGGCAAACCGCTCATCGACGAAACTCTTGCTCAAGTAGGGTGCGAGATCGTTCAGCACTTGCCAGCGGAAGTAAGCCTTCCATACCGGCAATGGTGTCTTCTGCAGCAGCTTGCCGAAACCGCTGATGTAACTCGGCTGGCTGACGATCACATAGTCCGTCTTGCCCTCCACCCCGGAGTCGATCAGGTACGCCTTCCAGTCATAGTCGGCGGCAAGACCGTCAAGCTTCGCGACCATCACCTTGTTATAGGTTTTCACCGGATCGCGGTTCGCGACCTTGGTCCACTGGATTTTTGCCAGATCGGTTTCCAGCGCTACGATGTCCTTGCTGTCCTTCGCCGCGTTCTTGTCGCCGGCCAAACCCAGCATTTTCTCGACATACAGGCCATACTGCTTGCGTGCCTGCTCCATCTTCTCTTCGTGCTGGAGATAGTAGTCGCGATCGGGCATCCCCAACCCGTCCTGGCCTAAGTCGAATACGTACTTGGTGGAGTCCTTGGCATCCTGGTGGACACCCGGGGTGTAAGGTGCGGTAATCCCGATCCGGTTGAAATGGGCGATCAGCCCGGCAATCTCCTTTTTGTCCTTGAGCGCATCGATCCGGGCGAACTCTTTGTCCAGCGGACCTAAGCCCAATCCTTCCAAGGCGGGCTCGTCCATGTAACTGGCATACAGGTCGGCGATTTTCTGCTGATCTGCGTCCTTTGCGGCGGTCGAGGCCTGTAAACCCTCGACAATACTTCGCAACTGGTCCTGGGAGTCGTCGTACAGTTTGGTGAACGATCCGTAGCTGGCCTTATCCGCGGGAATCTCGGTGGCCGAGAGCCACTTGCCATTGAGGTGTTTGAAAAAGTCATCCTGCGCACGAACACTGTCGTCTACGTATTGCACGTCGATACCGGAAATCGGTGCCGGTGCCGCCGGCGCGGCGCCCTGTTGTGAAACCGGCGGCGCCTGGTTGCAGCCCGAGACAAGACAGGCGCACGCCGCGCCCAGCAGCAGTTTATTCATCTCATTCCTCTTGATTTGGCTTTTGTTGACTTGGCTTTGGTTTCGACGTTGATCTTGATTTTGGCTTGGTTCCAAGGCTCGGGTACCGCGTAGGATTTCCTATCCAAACCCCGCCGGTCTCTCGGCTGCCACGCGCAGTTCACGCTCCAGCGCCATGCCCACCCGCCCGATCGTACCCTCATCGAAAAGACGCCCGATCAGGGTCACCCCGTGCGGTACTCGGCGCGGCGGATTGAATTTCGGCAGCGGCGCCGCCGGATCGGGCGCCCAATCGCTGCGCGCCTCGGCAACTTCGACGAATCCTGCGCGCAGCGTCAAAGACGGATGTCCCGTGGCGTTGGTAATGACCAGGATTTCGTCCCGCAATGAGGGTACCAGCAGCAAGTCCACTTCAGAGAAGACACGCGCCATTTCCATCGCGACCTTGCGGCGCATACGGTCGGCCTGGACCAGATCTACCGCGGACAGGAATCGCGATTGTCGGAAAATGTTGGGCCATGCGTCGGGCACCTGCATCTTCAACTGATTCAGACCGCCGCTTAAAGTCAGCTCCTCGAAGGCCGCAGCCGCCTCGGCGAAAAGAATCACGTTCAGCGAGTCATACGGCCAGTCCGGTATCGAGACTTCCGCGGGCGTCGCGCCGAGCTTGCGAAGGGTATCGATAGCGGCACGGTCGACCTCCGTGGCCTCCTTCATCCACTCCGGGAAATAGCCGACGCGCAGGCCCGTGATGGGCACTGCGGAATCATATTCGAGCGTGCTCGGCACGCAGGCGACGTCCAGATTGTCCGGCCCTGAAATGGCACGCAAGACCAGCAAGGTGTCTTCGACACTGCGTGCCATGGGACCAAGCTTGTCGAGCGACCAACACAGGGTCATCGCCCCGCTGCGCGGTACGCGGCCATACGTGGGCCGCAATCCGGTTACGCCGCAGCGCATGCTGGGGGCCACAATACTGCCGCCGGTTTCGCTGCCCACGGAAAACCCGACCAGACCGGCTGCGGTGGCAGCCCCCGGACCGGCACTGGACCCGGAAGAGCCCTCCTCGAGGAGCCACGGATTCATGGTTTGGCCGCCGAACCAGATATCGTTGAGCGCCAGGGCGCCAAGACTCAGCTTGGCCACGAGCACGGCGCCCGCTGCATGCAGCCGCCGAACCACGGTGGCGTCCGCGGTCGGTATGCGGCCTTTGAAGGGTTCTGCGCCATACGTGGTCGCGATTCCCGCGGTGTCCAGCAGGTCCTTCGCCCCCCACGGGATGCCGTGCAGCGGCCCCCGGTATTTGCCGGCTGCAATCTCCGCATCCGCGCGTTTCGCCTGTTCAAGTGCCAGCTTCGGCGTGGGCGTGATGACACAGCGCAGCTTAGGATCGAATTGCGCCAGCCGTTTCAGGTAGATCTGCGTGAGCCGCTCCGAGGAGAGTTGCCGCGTCTCGATCCAGTGCGCAAGCTGGGTCACCGGCGCAAAGGCGATGTCGGCATCGGCGGCCGGCAACGCTCGGGCTTCGATCTGGCTACGAACGAAACGATCTGCGCCGTGACGCGTTTTTGGTGCGTATTGGCTCGGTTCCCAGCGCGTAGCCGGCGCCAGTGCGGCTTCCAGCTGCAATTTCTTCGGCCCCGTGCGCCGCTCGTACAGCGGCGCCATAGCCTCTCGCCAACTGCCGGCGGCTTCGAGAGCTTGCTGATGGCTCAATTCAATCTGCATGAGCTTCTGGGCTTCGCCAAAAGTGACCGCGGAGACTTCGGGCCCCACGGGAGGCGAGGTGGCGAATGCCGAGGGTGCGCCGGGAGGGGGCGGCGCGCTGCTCTGCGCGGAGGCCGGCTCATACGCGCCGATGGTGGCGCCGACGACGCCCAGGGAGGCATTGGTCAAGAACCGTCTACGTGAGTTTTTCAAAGGGTCTCCCGATTTCTTCATTATTGTAAATGAATGCCATCGATCCGCCGCAGATTCGTCAAAAAGATCTCTTATACACGGCAAGCCAGCGGCGGCATCATCGTGCATACTAAGACATGCTGATCGACCGTAGAACCTTCATCGTCGGAGCCGCCTTGGCCACCGCCGGAACTGCTGAGAGTGCCGCGCCGGGCACGGGGGAGTTGCAGATGAATATGCCGACTGAGCGGGTCCTGGGCATCGGCGGACTATTCTTCCGCAGCCGCGACCCGAAAAAATTGGCGCAGTGGTATGAGCTCAATCTCGGGATTGACCATCGTGTGTGGCAACAAGCCGCCGGCCCGACTTCGTTCACTCCGTTTGCGATGGATACCGATTATTTCGGATCGCAGCAGCAAGGGTGGATGGTGAACTTTCGAGTGCGAAATTTGGATGCCATGGTCGCTCAGCTGCAGCAGTCCAACATTGAGGTCAAGGTGGATCCCGAGAAATCCCCCTACGGCCGATTCGCCCGACTGCATGATCCGGAAGGCAACCCGATTGAGCTCTGGGAACGGGCGAACCCCTAGCCGACTATGCCGTGGGCAATCGTCAGCCACCATTGTGGCCGACTGATTTCGATGTACAGAACCAGCACCTGACAGAGCAGCAGAGGAATCCAACCCCGGACATATACCGGGTGGATACGCCTCGCAAAGATCCAATCGCGCATCACGCCGCTGAAAATCAGCACATCCACGCCTACGTAGATCCACTCGTGCGGCGACCCCCGCGGTAAGATTCGGGCAACGGCCGCCGACTGCAGCCCGCAAGTGGCGATGAACATGAGTCGGCGATGAAACTCAGGTCTATGTCGCCAATGCAATGCCAGGGCGAACGCAACGGCGAACGCCGCCATGTCGTAGAACGAAAACACGAGGAATGCCGCGTCGGCATCCGTGGGATGCGCATCCGATCGTCCCACCACGATGGCAGTCGCCGTGCCCAGAATGGGAATCGACGCTCCGAGTACACCTCCCCACCACCCCAAGGTTCGGTGAATTTTTACCTTTCTAACACCGACCAATGCCGTTTGAACGATGAAGAAAATCACCCAACTGGAGAATACGACGGCGTGGATGTACAAGATCGTGCCAGGCGGAACCGGAGGATGAATGAGCCGCGCGCCGAGTCTTGGACCGAAGCCGTCGACAACTAGCGCGGCAACGATCAGCGACATCAGGAAATAGAATCTGCGATTGAATAGCGACATGGTTTTTAGTGTCCGACATAACGCCCGAGCCAGTCCGACATCCGCTCGATCAAGTCTTCGACGAAGCTCGGGCGCGTGAGCACGTGATGCTGATCGGGATACACGACGAGTCGCGTCGGAACGCCCAGGGTGCGCAGCGCCTGATACATCTGCTCTCCGCCGGCAATCGGGACGTTGAAGTCCTTGTCTCCGCCCATGAACAGGGTCGGGGTATGAATTCGATCCGCATGGAGGAACGGATACGAGACCTTGAGCCACAGCGCCGTGTTCTTCCACGGCGGCCCGAGTTCATTGTTGTATTGGAGAAAGTATTCATCGCTGCCGTACATGGCTAACTGATCGGCACTTCCCGCGCCGCTGATGGCGGCCTTGAAGCGCCGATCATTCGCAATGGTGTAATCCGTGAGTATGCCGCCGTAGCTCCAGCCGCCAATGGCCAGCCTATCGGGGTCCGCAATTCCCTGAGCGACCAGATAGTTCACCCCGGCCAGGAGGTCCTCCACCTCCTTGTGGCCCCAATCGGCAAAAATGGCTTTTGCGAAGGCGATGCCTCGGCCGGCGCTGCCGCGGTAGTTGATGAGCAGGACGACGTAGCCTTTCGCCGCAAACATCTGCGGCTCGGATTGGCCCGCGTCGAGGACCAACGAATGTTTGCTCTGCCCGTTCGGCCCACCGTGAACCCACAAAACCGTCGGGTATCGACGGCCGGCGACAAATCCGGGCGGCGTGACTACGAGCGCGTGGATTTCTGTGCCGTCCCGGCTCTTGAAGCGCAGGTTTTGCACGGCGCCGAGTTCAAGTTGCGCAAGCAATGCATCATTGTGGGCCGTCAATTTGCGCAGATGCCCACCCTCGAGTGCATGGACTTCAGCCGGTGCAGCGTCGCTCGACTCGAGCAGCACCGTGTGCCCGCCCGCCGAGGACAGCGCCGAGACGACAAACGGTCCTGCAGCCGTCTCGCGGTTGATCGATCCGCTGGCGAGGTCCACCCGCGCCGGGTAGACGGTACCGTCGTCCTCCACGGCGATGGTGATCGATGCCGAGTCGGCGGCGAACGCGAAGGACTTCACCGTACGATCGAGCTTCTCCGTCACCGCGCGCGCCGCGCCGCCTGCGGCCGGCACGATCATGAGCCGGTCCTGGAGATAGGCGCTGAATTTCGGCTCCTGTCCCTGCAGATAGGCAATCTGCGCACCATTCGGGCTCCATGCAAGCTGCTGCGTGTTCGGCGCGAACGGGCGCACGACATGGTGCGGAGTCGCGCCCGCCCGGGGTTCGACGATATCGATGTCTTCCCGTCCGTCTTGGTCCAGCCACAGCCCTCGTGTGCGGACAAAGGCTACCCACCGGCCGTCGGGCGACCAAACGGGAAGATCTTCGTTGTATTGCGGATCGTCCGTCAGCTGCTCGCTGTGCAGGTCGTCGACATCGATGAGATACAGATGTCGCTTGCGGCCGGTGCTGAGATAGCCGTCCTCATCCTGCTTGAAGTGTAGTGCGTCGATCACGATGGGTTTGGGTGGAGTAGCCGCGTCGCCTTGCTCCACCGTGAACACCACGCGCCTGCCGTCCGGCGACCAGGAATAGTCGCCGACAGTGCCGGCGGTGCTGGTCAGCCGACGAGGCTCGCCGCCGCGGCGGTCGAGCAACATGATTTGCGTTTGGCCAGAACCTTTGTCTGCTGCGAGAAAGGCGAGATAGCGATCGTCAGGACTCCAGCGTGGTTTGCCATTGCCCTGCGCCGCTCCGGTCAGCGCCAGCCGCCGACTGCCATCCCAGCTCACCATCCAGATGGCGCTGCGCGCCTCATCGGCATCGCGGTCGTTGGTGGCCACGACATAGGCTACCCATTGACCGTCGGGCGACGCTTGGGGGTCGCTCACGTCATGGACGCGGTAAAAATCATCCACGCTGAGCGTTCGGCGAACAGGCGCTGCCTCCTGGGCCAGCGGGTGCGTCGCACACAGCACCAACAGGAGGCTCGCCGCCGACCGGTAGAGAGTGCAAATCAAATTTTTCTCGTCATTTATTGCCGGTGGGGTCCGGTAATCCGACGTCATCATTTACCGGCCGCAAGCCAACGCGGATCGATCGAGGTTGCAATCGCCTCATACCCGGTATCGTTCGGGTGCAAATGATCGCCACTGTCGAAGGCGGGTAACAATTGGCTCGGATGAGTCGGATCCCGGGTGACAAGATCGAAATCGACGACCGCGTCGAACGTGCCAGAGTCGCGGATCCATGCGTTGACGAGCTGGCGTTTGGCCTCGCCCGAACCGGTATATAGCGGTCGTGCGGTACCGTCTCTGGATGGTAGCACCGCACCTTCATAAGGCATCAACGTGGCGCCCCAAACCTTGATGTTCCGCGCATGAGCGCGCGCAACGAGAGTCTTCATACCTTCGATGATTTGCGAAGTGGACACATGCTGGGAGGGGCTCGTGAGCACATCGTCGGCGATGATGTCGCCGATTCCCTCGAACAACATGACCCAGCGCGCACCGGGCTTGTCGAGCGCGTCGCGGTCGAAACGCGACAGAGCACTGGGTCCGACAAAGGGACGCGCCCCGTCGTTCAGAATTCGATTGCCGGCGATTCCGGAGTTCACGACCCCAATCGATGCCACTACCGGACTTGCGTGAAGCCTTGCCGCGAGAATGTCCGTCCAGCGTGAATTTTTATCTTCCGTCGAACCGATGCCATCGGTAATGGAATCCCCGACTACTACCATCACCTCGGCACGGGTGGCGGCGTTCACCTCCACATCGGTCAAAAAATAGCGGCTGTCATCGGTCTGCGCCCGAGAAGGGAAGCTCGTCGCGGCCGTGGCGTCGCCGGCCACGAAGAATGCCGTTTCCATGCCGGCTGCGTGAATGGTCGGGGCGGTGGCGCCTGCCGGCAGATATAGGGTCACCGCGAGGTCTTCAAGCGCTTGCACCGGAAATCCGACCGCATCGCTGAGCACATCCTTACCCTTCGCAATGGTCACGCTCGAATGGCCGCCAAAAGTCACTGCATGGTCGGTCTGCGGCCGAATCGCGGATCCACTCTCACTGGCGGCGACGTGCACCGGGCCTATGGTCAACGGAGTAGTGCCGAGGAGATTGGAGAAGCGCAGGCGTAGCGCCGATCCGTCGGTGCTGGTGCGTATGATCTGACGAATGGATTGCGCCTTGAGTGCAGGTCCCACGGAATCGGGCGAGGCTCCCCAAGTATCGAGCCAGGTATCGGCCGTGGCGCCGGCCATCGCTGGTTCCATGAGGATTGCGGCCAAGAACGCGGCTCGAGTCATTCTTCGAATCGACCACAGGGTCATTGGAAATCCTTCTGTGTTATTTCATCGACGATGAGCGAGAAGGGGTACTTAGGCCCCGATACTCGGTGTGGGCTGAACGATGCCCGCAATCGCCGCCGGGAGTCCTGAAATTCGGCCGAAACTCTCTGAGAAGTTCTGAATCCAACACCGGTACCGCAGATCCGCCAGTCGCTCACCCCAGACCTCTGGGGACGGCTCACTGGTTTGGTACAATCAAAGACGATCTTTCTTTTTTATAAACAGGAACATAGCCACCAATCACGATGCAACGCGCCGCCGTCACCGCTCTTCGCATCGGAGATTGGGATGTCAATCCCACCACAGGCCAGATTTCACGACCTGGAGAGAATCTTCGGCTGGAGGAACGGACCATGCGCCTATTGCTCTGCTTGGCCGAGCATGCCGGGCAGGTCGTCAGCATCGATCAGTTGCTCGAAGAGGTCTGGTCGGGTGTCATCGTCACTCCGGACTCGGTCTACCAGGCAGTTGCGTCGCTGCGCCGTGTCCTCGGGGACGACCGCCGAAATCCTACGTACATAGCGACGGTGCCACGACTCGGCTATCGCATGGTGGCAGCGGTCGCCCCTTGCGCCGATGACCCAACGATCTCGGCCGATCGGTTGCTAGGTCCGCCGACAGCATCGGACCATGGGGGAACCGAACTGGACTCCCACAGGGTGCCAGATGTCGCGCCACCTCGACGAAAGATCGGATTGGCGGGCATCGCTGCCGCCGCCCTACTCGTGTCGGTGGTCGCCTACTTGATCATCGCCAACTTGAACCATGCTCGATTCGAAGTCAGCGGGCGTTTTAGGTCCGCCAGCTTGGCCCCGCGACCTGAAAAATCCATCGCCGTGCTGCCGTTCATCGATCTCACCGAAGAAATGCAACAGCAGTACTTCGCCGACGGCATGACCGAAGAACTGATTGCCGCATTGACCAAGATCCCGAGCCTGCGCGTACCGGCCCGAACATCATCATTTTATTTCAAGGGTAAGCAGGCAACCATTAGGGAAATAGCCGACGCACTCGGTGTTGCCTACGTACTGGAAGGCAGCGTACGCAAATCCAAGGATACCCTGCGGATTACCGCACAATTGATCCGTAGCGACACGGGATATCATGTTTGGTCGAAGACCTACGATCGTCCCGTAGACAATATTTTGATGGTCCAGAACGATATTGCCGCCGAGGTGACGACGTCACTGCAGGCGTCCCTCGACGATATTCGCGGCGCGACGCCGCCTGCCGAGAACACTCCGGCTTACGCAGCCTACTTTCAAGCTCGCGCCATGGGTCGGGGCGCCGAGACCGGGGCGACCATGGCGCAGCAACAGGCCATCGTCGACTATTTGCATCAGTCAATCGGTTTGGATCCGGGGTACGCCCCCGCATGGGCCGAGCTGGCCAGAGCTCTTGTTCACCAATCCGATAGTCAGTTTGTCTTGGCCGAGAACATCCGCGACGAAGCGCAAAGTGCCGCAGGTACGGCGCTGCGGTTGGACCCGAATCTTCCGGCAGCGCACCTTGCCATGGGTATCGTGGAGCAATATCTGGGGTGGGACTGGATGGGGGCCGAAAGAGAATACCGCAGAGTGATGGAACTCGAACCGGGATTTGCAGACGTCTACTGGTTTCTCGGCACCGTGAAAATGTCCGAAGGCAACCTCGAAGAAGCTCGAACACTGATTCTCCGGTCGATAAGTCTCGATCCTCTCGATGCACGAAACTATGGGTGGATCGGATTCCTGGATTACTCGCTCGGTAGATTTTCCGAGGCGAAGAATAATTATCGCAAAGCGCAGGAGCTCAGCCCCACAGCGCACCTAGCCGGCCCAATCAGCGAGGTTCAGCTCGCCGAAGGTCAATTCACTGCATCCTTGGAAACGATACAGCGCGAGACCGATGATTCTGCTCGAACGTCCGGCCTGGCTTTGGTGCATTTCGCATTGGGTCAAAAGGAAGATGCGGATCGAGAGCTGACTAGTCTCAAGAGTCGCCACGCGAATGACTCCGCCTTCAGAATTGCCGAACTTCATGCCTATCGTGGAGAGATCGATCAGGCGTTCGAGTGGCTCGACCGCGCTGCCCTACAACGCGATTCGAGTTGCATGTATGTCAAGATCGATCCGCTGCTCAAGAATATCCGCGCCGACGCTCGATACCACGCATTCCTCAACCGGATGAAACTTACTCATTGAGCGAGCACCTTCGCGGACCACAGCGCCAACTGATCCGTGTTCGACGCATTCAGTTCCTCAGCTGCGCTGTTGTAACGCTCCAACAGTAGCCGTCGATCCAGCATGCATTGAATTAGTGCCGGCCGCCCATAGCGCCTTTCCACCAGAGTCGCCATCTTGTAGCCGACCGTATACCAGGGGCCCTGGATCTCGCCGAAGAAGGTGTACGCCTTCTGATCGGCGGCAGGGCCTTGCAAACGCCCGTCGAGCACTTCGAGGAAGAACTCGTTCAAAGTGGCTAAGTCTTGGTTGAAGCGGCCCACGCCTCGCTCCCAATTTTGCTGCACGTCCGGCCGACTGTATTGATTGGGAGGTATATCGGGCCCACCGGCCGCCGCCAGGACGGCCAGTCCTTCACCGAACGCTCCCATCCACTCGGACGCTTTTTGCACGCTGGCCGGCAAGACCGCGATTTTCTTCGCATAGAGCGCATCGGTACTCGACAGGCCGATGTGATGCATTTCATGCGCGACGGTGTTCTCAAATTGCTCACGTGGAACTTTCGAATCTACATAGAGGAAGATTGCCGGGTCCGTGTCGGTGTCGAATACAAAACTATTATGTTGGGGTTTGATTTCCGGAAATACCTTGACGTGAATTACAGCCTCCGCAGGCAGATACTGCAGAACTCGCCGTGCGCTAGCATTCAAGTCGGCCTTCTTCCAGGCATCGACGGTTTGTCTCAACTGGTCATATGCGGCGGTGAGCTCGTCGGAGAGCACAAACTTCTTGAACCCCTCGTCGGTGAAGGGACGATGCATGGCGGCTTCGCGCGCTTGGAGACGACGATACGGCTCCGTGTCGAATAGTACACGCCAGTCGTCGTCGGTGACCGACTGGGCGTGCTTGCGCTTACTCAGAATTGCAAGAACCTGTTCTGCTTCGCTTGCATCGATTTTTACCAGCAGGCGTTGCGAATCCGAAGCGTGCGATGCCAGGATATAGCTCAGGCAAAAAATGGCTACCGGTGCGACGCTGCGGATGTTCATTTTAATATGACTAGTGCGTTTATGTTACGTATCATAACGTTACCCGTTGTCACACATTAATGCAACTTCGCTGCCTGAACTTAAGGTACGCGCTCCCCGTGAAGGCTGCGATCGGCGCGCAATCGCTCGTTCCTGAACGGAATGCGCGCAGCGCTCCCGTCTTTTCGTGCGCCCGGCAGGGCGCAATCATTTTGGAAAGATCTTGAGCGCAGAGTTCGTGCCTTCTGGAAAGTGCCGCTCGCGTGTTCTCTGCCGCGTTAGCGGCATCAGTTGACTCGTCCAGTTCGCCACATACCCCAGGAACGGGACAACCCAACGGAACGTTCCAGTTCGCCGGGAAGCAGTGAACCACCACCCGGCCTGAGGGGCGCGACCGATCCCGCCCAGGCTAGGTAATGTTGACCGTCGTCGTATTGTCGGCGGTCACGACGATGCCGGTCGTGATCGGACTGAAGGTCACGGCGGCATCCGCCTGCGCCCTATTGTCCAGTGCGGCCTGGCAAGTGAACGCCACTGTGTAGGTACCAGGGGGCAGTGCCGTGAACTGATAACTATAGGGCGGCACCGACGTCGCGGTGGGCAGGGTCGAGTTAAGGGGCTGATTGGTGTCGGTGGACGGTGCCGCGCTGTTCCAGTCTTCCGGCGCCGTCACGTTGCCGCTATACAAATAGACGCCGGGCGTGCATCCCGTCGGCAGGTTGCCGGTGACTTGCCCCTGGATGCTGCCGAGAGCGACGTCGACCGTCGCAGTTTGGCCGGCACTTACGGCGGCGGTCGCGACGGTCGCGAGTATGACCGACGGATCTGCCTGATCGGGGTTATCCAGCGCGGCCTGACACGTGAACGCCACGGTGTACATGCCGGGCGGGAGGAACGTGAACTGATAATAGTAAGGCGGGGCCGAGGTTGCGACCGGCACTTTCGAGGCCAGCGGCTGATTGGTATCGGTGGACGGTGCGGTGCTATTGAGGTCTTCAAGCTTCGTCACGACGCCGCTGTACAGATAGACGCCGGGCGTACATCCCCTCGGCAGCGCGCTGGTGATCTGTCCCTGAATATTGCCGACCGAGGTGTTGTCGACGAGGCGTTCCACCGGCTTGAGGATGCACGCGGGGGCCTGCCCCGGAGGGCATGTGATTGCCTTGCGCAGATCGAAGTCGATTGTATAGTCGACAACGCCGCTGCTCGGAACGGTAAACCCGGAGACCAACTTGAAGCCGGTTTCGGAGCCGCTTGGCACCTGCAGTCCCATCCTCGAACCGTCGGCGAAATCGATATAGGAATTGTTGGCACTGCCGTCCGCCGTCACCATCAGCCGAACTTGGCCGTATGAGCCCGCAGGGATGGGTTGGTCGAACAGAACGGCAGATGCGGTGCCGCTTTGCGTCAAAAGATCAATGCTCTTCGGGGTGGGAAACGTGATGGTCACCGGATTTCCGCTGTTGCCCGTCAGCTCGACGCCAGTGAAGACGACAACGACATGCGTAGCGTTGTCGGCCGGCGGGGCGTCCGCCACGGACAACTTCATCTGAGTCATCTGATTCTGAGCCTGACTCGTCGCAGGCATCGTCCCGTTGGTGCCACCGCAGGCAGCAACGCCAAGCGCGGCCGCTGCGAGCAATGATGTTTGTGCAAGAAAGCTCATTTTCTGAAACATGCTGCTCCCCTTCATTTCATATCCCACATGACCAAACAGCGTCCCGGCGGAGTCGGTCTGCCATTGGCGTTTGACAGCGCACAAAACGCGATGCGACATGATTTGGAATCGCAGGGATTATCCCGCCGGAAAGAGTGCGCCGCCATGTCTCCGCGATGCGACAGCGTCTGAGCTGCGGTGACTCAAGAACCATCTGGCGATCAACTGCGGAAGTCGCGGAAGATCATCGCAAGCTTTCTCGGCGAGGGTATTGGTTCGATTAGAGCGCGGAAATGGCTGCGTCGCCCTGAGCTGGCACATCTATTTTCAGATAGATTTCATCTATCGTTCCGATATAAGCAATCGATTCGATATATGTCGAAAAATCGCGTCAAATACGGCCGGCCTTTCCCATACATACCTATCAGGAGAAAAACTATGCGGAACACTTTGCCCCGGCTGTTCGCGGCCTGTGCGATCGCCGCGGTCTTGCCGTTGCTGCCGGCCTATGCCGGCGGTCCCCAGGGCGCACCCCAGTCAGCCAGTTTTTGGTGGCCAGATCACCTAGACCTGTCCCCGCTGCGCCAGGGCGACGCAAAATCGAATCCGCTGGGAGCGGATTTCAACTACGCCAAAGCCTTCGCCAAACTCGATCTCAATGCGGTCAAAGCCGACATCCGCAAGGTCCTGACGACCTCGCAGGATTGGTGGCCGGCCGACTATGGCAACTACGGTCCCTTTTTCATTCGCATGGCCTGGCACGGCGCCGGCACCTACCGCATTTTTGACGGTCGCGGCGGCGCCGACGGTGCCGATCAGCGCTTCGAGCCGCTCAACAGCTGGCCGGACAATGTCAGCCTCGACAAGGCGCGTCGGTTGCTGTGGCCCATCAAGCAGAAGTACGGCCAGAGCATCTCCTGGGGCGATCTCATGGTTCTGACCGGCAACGTGGCAATGGAGTCCATGGGCTTCAAGACCTTCGGCTTCGCCGGCGGCCGCACGGACGACTGGGAGCCGGACCTTGTCTACTGGGGGCCGGAGATGAAGTGGCTCGCCGATGAGCGCCACGCCAACGGGCAGTTGCAGAAACCGCTGGCCGCAGTGCAGATGGGCCTGATCTATGTGAACCCGCAAGGCCCGAATGGCAACCCGGATCCGCTTGCGTCCGCGAAGGACATGCGCGACGCCTTCGGCCGGATGGCCATGAATGACGAGGAAACGGTCGCGCTGATTGCCGGCGGTCACACCTTCGGTAAGGCGCACGGAGCGCATGATCCGAGCAAGTGCCTGGGACCCGAGCCCGCCGCTGCCGGCGTCGAGGAACAGGGTTTTGGTTGGAAAAATAGTTGCGGCAAGGGCAAGGGCAACGACGCTATCACCAGCGGTCTGGAAGGCTCCTGGAGCGCCAACCCAGTGGTCTTTACGACTCAGTACTTGGACAACCTGTTCAAGTACAACTGGGTCAAGACCAAGAGCCCTGCCGGCGCAACGCAGTGGATTCCGGACGATCCCAAGGCCGCGCAACTGACGCCTGACTCGCAGGATCCGACCCTACGCCATGCACCGATCATGTTCACGACGGACCTGGCGCTGAAGTTCGATCCGGCCTACAGCAAGGTCGCGAAGCGCTTCCAAGAGCACCCCGAGGAATTCAAGCTCGCCTTCGCCAAGGCGTGGTTCAAGCTGACTCACCGCGACATGGGACCGCGTGCGCGTTACTTGGGTTCGGATGTGCCGCAAGAGGATCTGATCTGGCAGGACCCGCTGCCCAAGGCGGATTATCAGCAGATTGACGCGGCGGACATCTCTGCACTGAAGGCGAAAATTCTCGCCTCCGGGCTGACGGTGCCACAGCTGGTGCGGACGACTTGGGCCGCAGCGGTGACCTTCCGCGGCACCGACTACCGCGGCGGCGCCAACGGCGCACGCATCCGCCTAAGCCCTCAGAAGGACTGGGCCGTCAACGATCCGAAGGAACTGAGCGATGTGCTACAGCATCTGACGGCCATTCAGAAGGACTTCAACCAGGCGCATGCCGGGGGCAAGCGGGTCTCGCTGGCCGACCTGATCGTCTTAGGCGGTGACGCCGCGGTCGAAAAGGCCGCGAAGGCCGCGGGCCACCGCGTCGAGGTTGCCTTCACCCCGGGCCGCGTGGATGCGGCACAGGAGCAAACCGACGTCAATTCGTTCGCGGTGCTAGAGCCGACGGCCGATGCCTTCCGCAATTACTTTGCGCAGGGCCAGACCCGGTCCCCGGCCGAGCTCATGGTGGACCGTGCGAACCTGTTGACGCTTTCGGTGCCTGAGATGACGGCGCTGGTCGGTGGCCTGCGGGTGTTGAACGCCAACGAGGGCCAGTCCCCCAACGGTGTGTTCACAAGCCGGCCGGGCACACTGAGCAATGACTTCTTCGTCAACCTGCTCGATATGTCCACGGCCTGGAAGAAGTCCGCCACGGAAGGCCTCTATGAGGGACATGACCGGAAGACGGACAAGCTCAAGTGGACCGCCACGCCGGTGGATCTGGCGTTCGGCTCCAACGCCGAGCTGCGCGCAGTCGCCGAGGTCTATGCCGAGTCCGACGGCGAAGACCGGTTCGTGCAGCAGTTCGTGCGGGGATGGGTCAAGGTGACGAACCTGGACCGCTACGACCTGCAGCGTTAAGCAACCGAGGACGGGTCTGCCCCCAAGGCCAGGCCCGAAACGCAACGGCGGTGGCGCAGGCCACCGCCGTTCGTTTCCAGGACACCGCAACGCGGCTACGAGCGGCGCTTGGGCACCTATTGCCGCGCCTCATGCCGCTTTGGACGAATTGGCGGGATCGAAAGCATCGGAGCCGACTGAATCCTCAGCCCGGCGAGTGCAGCGTCATTGCCAGCGTCCAGACCGCCATGCCGACCATCATCACGTTCTCGGTCAACGATAGAAAACCAAGCGGCACATTGCTGCCACCCCCGACGCAAGCACATTTGAGTTCGCGGTTATCGATATAGACTGCCTTGAAAACCGACACGCTTCCAATGCTGCCAATGAAACAGGCAAGCGGAATTGATAGCCAGGGGAGCCAACCGGCGATCATGAGGACGCCGGCCAGCGCTTCGGCAAATGGATAAATGTAGGAGTAGGGAACCCAACGTTTTGCAAGGAGGTCGTAGCCGATAAATGTGCTGGAAAATTTGTCGATGTTTTGCAGCTTTAGAATTGCCAGCGCACACATGCTGAAGGCGATGAACCATTCGACCGCGCGGATGGTGAGCGGATTACCGAAGGCTGCGTAGCTGCTCGCCGAGGCCATGAGCGAAGCGACCGCAAACACCGCAACGACGGGTTTGTAAGTGACCGCATTGGGGTCTGCGACCTTTCTGCCTAGATGCCGCCGCAAGTCGTCGTAGCCACCCACCCGTTGGCCGTCGATAAAGGTCTGTGGAGTCGTTTTGACGTTGTGCTCAGCCTTGAACGCATCCGCCTCCTTGCGGCTGCGAAGCCAATGATCATCGACGGTGAAGCCCTCGCGTCGCAGCAGATCTTTAGCCTTGAGGCCATAGGGGCAGACATGGTCGTCCGTCACCATCCGGTAGAGCTTGGCTCGGCGGGGTAGAGATACGGTATTCATCGGAGCAGTTCCTTCGTTCTTCAGCGCGCGTTCACAAATGATGCATTCATCTTGTAACATCCGTACTATGGTACGGAGTCAAGTGACGATTGCAGGGTTTGCCCGCAAAGGCGGCGTGGGCGTGGAAACGATCCGCTACTACCAGCGCCGCGGCCTCTTGAATACGCCGGTACGAGCCGGTGGCGGCGTTCGTCGCTACGGAGAGCAGGACCTACGCCGGCTGCGTTTCATTCGCAAGGCCAAGGCTGCGGGTTTTACTTTGGAGCAGATCGCTGAGCTTTTGGCGCTCGATGCAACCGCAGATCGTGCCCGCGCTCGCGCGTTGGCAAGGAAGCGCATCATCGCCCTTGACGCCAAAATCACCGAACTCATGCGAGCGCGTGGTGCGCTTGTGCGTTTATCGAGAGAATGCGCGGTGGCTTCGAGAGGCCCTTGTCCGATCATTGCGGCGTTCGATCATTGCTGAATACACCACGCTTTCGCTCGGTTCGCAGCGCTTTCCTCCCACGAAGGAGCTTGAAATGACCCCGGTCGGCCAACGTTTTCTAATAGTCTATTCCGGCGTGCTAACGGCGGTATTCGCTTTTTCGGCGCTCTACGGATTCGCCCGAACCCCTCAAAAAATGACGCTTGAGGATCTCGATGTACAACGGATCAACCTCCGAGAACCCGATGGCACACTGCGCCTGACCATCTCTGACAAATCCAAGGCGCCGGGTTTTATCGTCAAGGGCAAGGAGTACCCGCATCCCGATCGCAGTTCGGCGGGCATGATCTTCTACAACGATGAAGGGACCGAGAACGGCGGATTGGTATTCGGGGGCGAACGGAGCCGGGACGGAACGAAACACTCTTCCGGGCATTTGTCATTCGACGCCTACGAACAAGATCAAACCATGGCACTGGATTCAATCCAGGATGGCAGCGAGCGCTTTACCAGATTTCAAATCACCGACTATCCTGAATACTCGATTCTCGAGCTCTTGAATTTGATGTCTTCCATCAAGCAGCTGCCCGATGCACGACAAAAGGAGAAGATGAACGCGTTCTTTGCGGAACGCGGACGTCCCACGACGCGCCTGGTGTTGGGGCGAGGCATGGGCAAGGACAAGGGCGACAACAGTGTGATGCTGGGACTCAATGACGCGCAAGGACGCCCCCGTATCGTCATGAAGGTCGCCTCCGATGGCGCCCCGTCACTACAGATGTTTGACGGGGCAGGCAACGTGGTTGGCAATCTCGAGACCCAGGGCCATCCGTAGATCAGACTTCCAGATATCCTCTGAGATGTGCAACCCATCTATCCCGTAGTTGCAGGCTGCACAGTCGACGAAGCTC
Organism: Gammaproteobacteria bacterium; assembly: GCA_021323735.1. Classification (GTDB taxonomy): domain Bacteria; phylum Pseudomonadota; class Gammaproteobacteria; order Steroidobacterales; family Steroidobacteraceae; genus Bog-1198. The sequence goes on along the minus strand of JAJPKM010000036.1, from coordinate 218,133 downwards.
ATGTCGAGAGGCAACACACGACCTGGGCGCTGGCGGTTCTTGGAGTGGAGGGTGACAGGCACGGTGCGCGGCCCGGCAGTCGCCCACTACTGCGCCGCAAAGCCGAAACTGACCCCAGGTGGCTCCGGGTCGAGAGGACTCGTGTGTGCATGGCTGGTAGTATTCCAATAGCGGCACCACCCTACCGCGCGAGCCGGTTGGTCCGGAAACACAGGCGTCACGGGGTAGCCCTGCTGTGCTTGGTAAGCAAGAAACTGCCGCCAACCCAACGCCGGCCAATGCGGCCATTGGTCTCTAGGTCGCGTTGCCTGCAAAGCGCCGCAGCTTTTCCAGGTATTCGCGGGCAGCCGCGATGTCGCGACCGGCGATCGAGTCGGCGATGTGCCGCACGATCGACGAGCGGGAAAGCCGCTCGCCGTAGCGGCGCGATACCCACATCGCGAGAGGAATGAAGGCGACGCCGCCTGCGATGTTCCATGCGGCGAAGGACCTGAACTGGGGCAACAAATAGAGGTTCAAGCCGAACGCGCCAGCGAAAACAACCACCACGAACGGGATCCACCACACGATCTGGCCTGTGAGGAATGCACGATTGAACGAGCGGATGCGCGCGATGCGAAGCGACTCGACTCGAGCCTGCAACTCCAGGATCGGCAAGCCGAAATCCAGGTTGCGCAACGCCTGCTGCTCGCGCAGCCCCGCGATACCGGTCACGACAACCCAAACGTCGAGGAGGAGTGCGGTAGCGAAGAGTGCGGGCTGATTCGCGTGCGTGCCTAGAAAATGCCCCAGCAACGCCATCGTCGCGATCCATACGGTCATGCTGAACTTGCCGAACGGACCGAGCTTCCACACGCGTTCGCGCTGCCGTTCGATCCAATCGTCGCGAAATAGGTGCGCGCTCAACCGTAGGCGCTCATCAATGCGCCGGCTATGGTCGGACCATTCGTTGCGAAGCTCTTCGAGGGTGATGCTCATGGGGTGGTCTCAAGGGACTTTTCGTGGCGCGCAAATTCGCGTTGCAATTCGTTCTTCACGCGATTTATGCGAGTGGTGACATTGCCGGGCGAGATACCGACGATCTCGGCGATCTCATCGGAGGTGTATCCTTCGAGGTAGAGCAGAACCAGCGCGCGGTTCAGCTCGTCGAGACCGTCGATCAACCGACGGAGCGCGCGCATGTTGTCGCCCGCCTTTTCTGCCGGCGAGTCATCGGCCGCAAGCTCGTAAGCAACCTCGTCGAATGGCAATGTGTCGCGAATGCGCCGGCCTTCCCCGCGGAAGTGAGAGATTGCTACATTCATCGCGACGCGGTAGGCCCAGGTCGAGAACTTCACGCGGCCGTCGTAGCGGCAAAACGAGCGCCACAGCTGGATCGCCATCTCCTGGACCAGGTCGTCGCGATCCTCACGGTTGCGGCAATAACCGAATGCCACCTTGTAGAGGATGGCGCGATGCTCCTGGAGCAGCGCGAGGAAGCGGGTTTCGTCCGTAGGCCTCATGCTGCGTTATTCGCCAGTGACCACCCCAATCTCACACATGGGCCGTGAAAAGAGAAGGGCGGCCCATTTGGACCATCCACACGGCGCTGTTGGCCTGATCTCAAGGCGGACTTGAATATGTAAAACATACCATCCGCGATCGTGCTGGTGCGAAGCAGACGAGTCACGGCACTGCCGCATTTATACATTTAGAGGAGCCCCAACTGGCTGTCCTGATAACCGCGATGCATCGCACCGAACAACGACGGCTTCCCGTCGTGTTGGTCGGTGCCGGGCTCCCGCAGTTGCGAGGGCAGATGGGGAACGCGAAATCTTACGCCGAAAGGCTGTTTGACTTCCCCGTCGTCGGCGCCCTGCCTCCGGATGCTGCCAGATTGGCAATCGAGAAACCTCTTTCCAGCGAAGGCGTCAGCATCACGACTGAGTCAATGGACCTCATTCTTCAACTCACTCAGGGCTACGCATATTTCCTGCAAGAATGGGGAAGTCATACGTGGCTGGCTGCCACGCAATCACCAATATTGCCAAGCGTCGTACGCCAGGCGTCGGTTACGGCCATAGCGGCGCTGGACGAAAGCTTCTTTCGGGTACGATTCGATAGACTCACGCCTAAAGAGAAAAAATATCTGCGCGCAATGGCGGAACTCGGGGCGGGGCCACACCGATCGGGCGACATTGCTGAGTCATTCGATGCTGTTGTTTCATCGCTTGCACCGACGCGTAGTTCGCTTATCGCAAAGGGTATGGTGTGGAGTCCCAATCATGGCGACACCGCATTTACAGCTCCCATGTTTGATGAGTTCATGAAGCGCGTAATGCCAGGCAATGAGTGGCGATAGCTGACGCGCCCAGCCAACCCCAACCAGGTTATTCAGGACATCAATATCCTGTGTGCACGCAGATCGAGTTGGCTGGCATTCGCCGGCGATGGCGGAAAGTGGAGCGGGCGATGGGAATCGAAAAATACCGCTGGCGCGCACTCGCTTTTTGGAATCACGAAGTTGCAAGCGCGACAGGCGCTGCGTGCGATTATTGTGTGAAAAACGATGCAATACGAGCCAACGCCAGCCAATGCGGCCATTGGGAGACGCTGCCCAAGCCGGATCAAGTCATTTTCTCCGATCGGTAAGCGGGGTTATAGGCTGCTTCTATCGCTCAAAGGTGATTTTTGACATTTATCTGTTATAAGCCATATATTGAAAATATCTGCTTTAGGCGATAAAGTTGATACAAGGAGGGTTCATCATGAACACCCTATTATTGCATTCGCCAACGCAACTTCCGGCGCATTTGAAGTCCTTACGTAAGACGCGAGGGCTTACCCAAGCTCAGCTCGCCAGACGATTGGGAATTGGCCAGTCACGCCTCGCAGATATCGAAAGGCATCCCGAGACGGTCTCCACTGCTCAGCTCCTGAACCTTTTCGCTGCGCTGGGTGTGGAAGTGCTATTACACCTTAAGCCGACGCCACACGAAATTGAAAACCACCCTCGAGGTGAGTGGTGAATGCACTTGATGTCTGGATGAACGGTCGTCACGTCGGGGTGTGGCGGAAAGTCCGCGGCGACCGCGATCAGTTTGTCTACGAACAAGCCTGGCTGGAGGATCCGCAGTTTCGACCGCTGTCCCTATCGCTGCCAGTTACAGCATCGCGGGAAATCACATCTCCCCTCGTCCGCAATTACTTCGACAACCTGCTGCCGGACAATTCGCAAATCCGGGAAAGAATGCGCAGCCGGTACCACCTTCGATCTACCGAAACTTTCGACCTTCTGGAGGCAATAGGGCGCGACTGCGTGGGTGCGGTGCAGTTGATGCCGCCGGGACGGACTCCGATCGGGTGGGACCGGATCGAATCGAAATTGCTCAAAGCACAAGACGTCGAGGCGGTCCTGCGCGCGGTCCCGACGACGGCCAGCCCGCTCGGCACCCAATTCGAGGACGATGAGGACTTTCGCATCTCAATTGCCGGGGCGCAGGAGAAGACAGCGCTGCTTCGCATCGGCAACGCTTGGCATCGCCCGCTTGGGGCTACGCCCACGACTCATATTCTGAAGCTCCCGCTTGGCATCGTCGGTGGCGGGCTGCAGCTGGATTTGTCCGACTCAGTAGATAACGAGTGGCTGTGTGCGGCGTTGTTCGAAGCCATACAGTTACCCGTCGCTCATACCCAGATCGCGACGTTCGGCGATCAGCGCGTGCTCGTAGTCGAGCGCTTCGATCGTCGCTGGAGCAATATCGGCACTCTTGATCCGAACGCGGCGCGATTCAAGCCGCCCTCGGATGCCTGGATCACGCGACTTCCGCAGGAGGATTTCTGCCAGGCAACCGGCCAGCCCTCAGATGCAAAGTATGAGAAGGACGGCGGTCCTGGCATGACGCAGATCCTGAGAATTCTTGCCCGCAGCGAAACACCTGAGCGTGACAGCAGCCTCTTTGCTCTCTCGCAGCTCATGTTCTGGTTCCTCGCGGCCACGGACGGGCATGCGAAGAATTTCTCCATCTTCCTGCGTCGTAAGGGCTATGGGATGACGCCCCTCTACGATCTACTATCCGCGTGGCCGGTTATTGGAAAAAAGGCCCGCCAGCTACAGCCGCAGAAAGTCAAAATGGCAATGGCGATGCGCACCGGAAACCGACCCCATTACAGGTGGAACGAGATTCAGCCCCGCCATTTCAAGGTACTTGCGCAATCCCTGCCGGACCCCGACCTCTGGTCGAAGATGCTCGACACTGCCAGGTCAGTGCCGGAGGCGATAGCATCAGTAGAAAGGCGATTGCCGCCGGACTTGAAAGAATCAGTGTGGACCAGCGTGACGGACGGGTTCGCGAAGAAGGCCGAGGAGTTCTTGCGCGGGGCCGAAAAGCTCCTCAATTGAGGCTTGTGGCCCACAAGCGGTGAGTGGAGCGGGCGATGGGAATCGAGAATATCGCTGGCGCGCACTCGCCTTTTGGAATCACGAAGTTGCAAACGCAACGGGAGCTGCGTGCGATTTTTGTGTGAAAAACGATGCCATGCGAGCCAACGCCAGCCAATGCGGCCATTGGGAGACCCTGCCCAAGCGGTCATAGCAAGCGTACTCGACGGCACGTGATTGGCGTGTGACTCAAGAATATTGCGAATCCCGCGAGTCCATCACCATGGTCGTTCTCGCCAACAGGCTTCTTGAGAACGGGCGTGCGATCGACTGAGTAGTTACTAGCTATCGTCGGCCAGCTTGGCGGTGAAACCGATGCCACGACGCGGCGGGTCTCGTGGCCGCATGAGTTCGCGGATTGCCGAGAGGATCGCGGCGATGGCTTCGTCATGCTCCGTGAGCTTGCTATCCAGGCGTGACTCAAGCTGTTCGAAGCGCCGAGCGAGTTCTCGGTTGGAACTGAGCACCTCACGTAGCTTCACGAAAGCACGGACCACGTAGACGCTCATTTCGACCGCGCGAGGACTGTTAAGGATGGTCGCGGCTTGGATCGCGCCGTGCTCGGTAAAGGCGATCGGGCGTTTGCGGCGACCACCCCAACTTGATGTCGCAAAACGCGACTTCAAGTTCGCAAACTCCTCAGTTGTGAGCTCGAATAGAAAAGCGAGCCGTCCCATCGGATAGTCGCCTATTTGCACAGAAATGCCGACCGCTGTCCCCACCCGGCCAACGGCTGCCAGTCCGAGGTTCTAATTGCTCCCTCCATGGCAGCCGTTCAGAGTCCGACGAAGAAGCTAGCCGGTCCCAGCCTCAGGACGACGGACGCGAACCCCACCGCTCGGTTGTGTTAACTGCTAAATTAATATGCCTTGCGACCGGAAGGCAGCGCATATGAGATTCGTCGGACTCGCTCGGGTGGTGGCAATCGTTAGCTCCTTGACGGTGACCGCCTGTACTCCCCCAGCCGTAACACGACCCATTGGGATAAGAGCGGGCAGCACTGTGTATCGCGTGAGCTGTCGCACCGAAATCGCTTGCAACGCCGAGATAGCGAAAACTTGCGCGGCGGGACATTTCATCACGGCCTCCGGCGGCACAACGCTTGACCGCTCGACAAAGCACCCTTACGGTCTCGAATTTGTCTGCCGGCCAAGTAAACTATTAGCGGCTGATTACGTTGCCCGGCAACCAGCGATCCAAGTCTTGATCACACCAGAATGCAAAGATATGTTTTATGGCCCGGACTTCCTTGATCGGGATGCGAACGGTAACCCTGTTAGGACGGAGAAAAGACCAGAGCCCGATTACGTGCCCTGGGACCCCGGCCGCGCCATTCCGATCACGTTCGCGAGAAGCGAGTCGATACTGCCGGGGGAGTCCAAGGAAGTGGACATTGAGTTTTTAAACGGGCCAGGTTTGATGGATGCACTGCGATCTGGACGGTCCTGGCGCATTCAAGAGGGACCCAAACTCGTAGCAACTGCGACATTGATCGAGATCTTGATACTGCCACAGCAATCAGGACCGCGGCCCGGGTAATTTGGGTCCGAAAAGCCGACAGTCGCGACCGCCTGTTAGGGTCGAACCCGGTTAGACGGGCAAGACTGCGTGTGAAACCACAGCCAACGCCAGCGAACGCGGGCCAACGATTGTGTGCCCCAGCGAGAGGAGCCCCATTGGCTGGCATTCGCCAGCGATGGCCGGAAGTGGAGCGGGCGATGGGAATCGAATATATCGCTCGGGCGCTACGAATCTTCTCGAATCATGGCGTTACAGGTGCGGATGAGCGCTGCGTGCGAATTTTGTGCGAAAAACGGCGCCACACGAACCAATGCCAGCCAATGCGGCCATTGGGGACCGACGAGATGGTCGGATCTGTACTCTTTCGAGTGTTTCTGTTATTCGTGGCGTGTCATTCGGGGAAGATCTACCCATTGTAATGGGTCATATGTTACAATTACGCCACTTGGAGGACGTAATGAAAATGGCAGCAGTTCAAATAATGGATCCGCCAAATGTGAGCGGGGTTGCCTTGGGTTTGCTTCGCAATCGAGGCTCTAAGCGTTGGAGCGGCGGCGACCCGTTTGCAGTACGGAGATGGATCGAGAGACAACTGGCTGATGTTGGTGGCGCAAAGGAAATGAGCGGCATCGAACTTCATCGAGAAATCGAGGCCGGAATTCCGGGAAGAGCCATTCCGACATTGCTGACTGCTCTTGACGTAACGAAAGAGGAGTTCAGCGACATCTTAGGACGTACGAGAAAGACTCTCAATGAACTACTTCAACGACAGCGGCTCTCACGCGCGGACAGCGACCTTCTATATCGAGTATCGCGTGCCTTGGTGCACGCGGTGAGCGTGTTCGAGGATACTGGTTACGCAGTCCAGTGGCTCAAAGAACCCAATGAAGCATTGGGAGGAGCGCGGCCACTTAACCTATTGGCGACGATAGAGGGCGATGAAGTAGTTCACGCTGAACTAGGCACAATCGAACACGGGCTGCCTGTTTGATCTGCGGCCGCCTTTGTGAAGGTCTACCGATTCACGAAGACGAGATTTGCTGACGGGCTGTCGGCCGAAGGAGCTCGTAGAAACGGGGGGCGCTGGAACACCAAAGGAATTCCCGTGCTGTATTGCGCTACGAACGAGTCCCTCGGCATGCTAGAACTGCGGGTTCATTCTCCGCATCCTTACCCGCGCACACGATTGAAGTTCGTCATTGAAATTCCGGATGACTCCATCGTAGAAGTAACGATGAACGACCTGCCGCGCGGCTGGAATAAGCTACCCCCCGGCCCGTCCAGCAAACGCTTCGGCGATGCCTGGGTGGCATCGAAATCGAGCCTCGGCATACTCGTTCCTTCCGTGATCGCTTCGGAAGAGAGGAACCTGATGCTGAATCCCGCACATGATCGATTCAAAGACGTGCGCCTGGTATCTAAGGAGCCGGTCACGCTCGATATGCGATTATATGCAGTCGAGCTTTCGGACAGGAGAAAAGTTAAGCGCTAAACCCGAATGGCTGAGCACTTTTCTCACAGGGCCATCTTTACAAAAATGGCTTATGCGACCAAGCCACGGCTCTCAGGAAACAATCCGATTGATAAAGGCACGCATAGCGTCGGCTCGATCGCGTTTAGGTGCAGCGCTCGGTCGGGCAGCTGACTCAAACTCGACGCAAGCAAGTCCGCGACGTTCCAACCAAAGGTCATCAAATATTTTTGCCCAGTTACGCCCTTGAAATGACATCCCAGGACAGGAAAATGGGCCCAGATCTCCCTGGTTGAGCCAGTAACCAGCATAGTCTAACTCGTCGCCCGTGATCATGCCTCCGTGGCAAAACAACCTATCCTCGAGGTAAATGAGAAGATCGCGCCCGTCCCACCGGCGACGTTCGATTCCCCATGCAAATTGCTCGAATGAATGCAGGTTGACGCCCCACGGATTCCCGAACGAAGTGTCAACGAGGTTCAACATGCTCCAGTCCGTGAGCAGGGAACCATATTCTTCCAGCGAAACCACGATCGCAAAATAGCGTTTGAAGGTTCGGGGATCAAGCTCAAGTGGTACTCCGTCCTTCCACTCCTTACCACCGACTCGCACTGTGATTGGCTTGGAACTCGCCACCAAATACCGCAGCAATTTCTGAGCCTGCTCAATGCCCTTAAATGGGCTTTGCGAGGTCTTGGCGTGGGACTGGATTCGCTGCAAGTTCATAGCATGATCGGAGGTGATCGGAGGAACGGCAGCAGCCCCCTTGGTTTCCACGACGACAAGCGCATCATCGATGACGACGATAGCATCGTGCTCCGGGCCACCTTTTTTCACCCAAACATGTTGGTGAACAGCGTCGTCGCCAAATAGTCTCCGAAGGATATCTGCGGTCTTGTCTTCGACATACTCGCCTCGCCGTTTGCTCCACCCTTCCTCGCGAGAGGCGCGCAAGAGTCGACCGTACAATGCGAGCCAAAGCGCGTTGATATCGCCAACATAAACGTGGTCGCCTGACACAATCAGGGGATACTCCTCAGTTAGCGTCGGATGTCCGACTTCATCTGAGAAAAAGAGTCGATCATCGCGCTGTTTTCGAACTAATCCGAAAGTCTTTAGCAATGTAGCAATATTTTCGCCACCGAACCGGACGCCGAGTTCGGAGATCCGCAAGGCGAGGGCCTCTGCCGTGTGCTGCAGCGGATCCTGGCCGCGATTCAGTGGCGGCCCGCGTCCTTGTTGAAGATCGTTAAGCTGTTGATCAATCACCTTGTCAAGGTGATCAAATACCTCCATAACAACTTTGAGTGGAAGCCCAATATCATTTTCGGCAGCTGACATTTGAGCAAAGAACTTCCGACAGATCTCTTGCACTTGCTCGATGTCGATGAAGCGTGGGTTGAGCGCCCTGTCATGGAATACCCTCGACGCGAGCCAGGCATTCTGGTCGGAACTCGCCAGCCGCGAGGCATAAGCCTCAATGACTTTCCCGACCGTGGCTGCTGGGGAGATCCAACCCTCGATCGACAGGATTCGCGGTCGTTTTGGAACGGGAGTCTGCATTGCAAGACTGATGAGGTAATGGCGCGCCTTATAAGGTGAACGCCAGCCCGAATCTTCGAGCATTGCGGCGAGGGGCTGGAGACGGCTGACGAACAACGTGTGGGCTATCTGATCTACCGGCATCCGCGAGATCTTATGCCGCACTGTTCGAATCGCTTCGACTTCCCACGCCCTATTTGTGTCTCGCTTATCGGCCCCAAGATGGGTTTTCGACCCCCTGAAACTACGGGTCATCAACTTGCGGACCCGGGGAATACCAGGAAGTTTGCGTTTCCACATGGCAGCACCTCACTGCCGATGTTTGCGCACCCGTGCTTGCCTGCGCAAGTAAGTAGACTTTGCGGTCGGATCTTAAAGGGGTGTTTTGGAGCGGGCGATGGGAATCGAACCCACGGCTCAAGCTTGGGAAGCTTGGGTATTACCATTATACGACGCCCGCTCGAGGCGACTGATTCTCGGCAAGGGGGATTCTAGTCGCCTTTCGAGCGCGCAGGCAAACCCCGGCGCCGGATGCAGGAAGGGCGCCTTGCCGCAGAACGACGCCGAAAGTCTTCGAAAATGCCACCTCGCTCTGAAGATTCTGGGTACCCGAGGTCGAGCCGATGGCGGTCGCATTGACGACGTTCGACTCGAATAGACTTCGTCTTGTTGCCTTTGAACTGCACCTCCCTGCGGCGTTATATTTGGACTCTTACCCCAAGACATATATCACTAGGGGGTATGTTGATACTGAGCAAATCCACAGAGCGGCGTAAAGAAATCACCGAAAAAAATCACGTCGCCAGCCCGCGCAGCATGGCGGGGTGCGCAGCACAATCCACTCGGCACTCTTACAAAGGAAGAATTCATGGATCGCAGAGGCTTCATTACAACGGCAGGTGCCTTATCGCTTGCCGCCGCCGTGGGCGACTTACGGGCCGCCGACCGTGATTACGACCCGACGGAGCAGTCCATCGGCTCCTTGCAGCGCGCCTTGGCCGCGGGAACCGTGACCTCGGAGGCGCTGACTGCTGCCTACCTTCGCCGCATCGCTCGTTTCGATCAGCATGGTCGGGAATATCGCTCGGTGCTGGCGCTCAATCCAAATGCACTCGGCATGGCACGGGCCCTTGACTCGGAAAGAAAATCAGGGAAGCTGCGAGGACCTCTGCACGGCATTCCGATCCTGCTCAAGGACAACATCGAAACCCGCGATCCGGTCGCGACCACCGCAGGATCCCATGCCCTCGCCCGCTCGCTGCGTCCCGCGGATGCGCCTCTCGCGGCGCGCCTGCGCGCCGCCGGCGCCATTTTCCTAGGTAAAACGAACCTGAGCGAGTGGGCCAACTTTCGTTCGACGCGTTCGTGCAGTGGATGGAGCGGTTTGGGTGGCCAGGTACGCAATGCCTACGACCCTGCCCGCAACCCTTCCGGGTCGAGCGCCGGCTCCGGCGTTGCCGCCGCGGCAAGTTTCTGCGCCGGGGCCATCGGCACGGAGACCAACGGCTCGATCCTGTCGCCGGCCTCGGTAAACGGGCTCGTGGGCTACAAACCCACCGTCGGCGTCGTCAGCGGCAAGGGCGTGGTTCCCATCTCGCCGCGCCAAGACACCGCCGGCCCGATGTGCCGCACGGTGGGGGATGCGGCGATCCTCGCCTCGGTGATTGCCGAGCGGCCGCTGGGCTTCGGCTCGCACGGCACCGACATTGAAGCGTTTCGCTTGCGCGGCGTGCGCATCGGCGTCATGCCCGTGCCGCAGGGCGCGCACCCGGACACTACGCAGCTTTTTGCCAATGCACGCGCGGTGCTCGAGCACGAGGGCGCGGTAACGGTGGACCTCAAGCCGCCGAAGGCCTTCGATGAGAGCGGTGAATATCAGCTCGACGGCTTGCTCTATGAGTTCAAGGACGCCATCAACGCCTACCTGGCGACGCTCGATCCCTCACAGGTCGACTGCAAGACCCTCACCGACCTGATCGCCTTCAATCGGGCACACGCGGACCAGGAACTGATCGTCTTCGGCCAGGAAATCTTCGAAATGGCCGACGCCAAAGGACCCTTGAGCGATGCCGCCTACCAGAAGGCGCTCGCCGGCTTGAATCGCACCGCGGATGTCGAAGGCCTCGCGACCCTGCTCGGCCAACAGGGAGTGGAGCTGCTGATGGGGCCCAGCAATGGCCCGGCCGATCTGATCGACCCTGTCTGGGGTGATCGGCGTGGCGGTGGATCCTCGCAGATTGCGAGCGCTGCCGCCATCGCGGGCTATCCCAGCCTCACCGTGCCTGCAGGCCTCGTCAATGGGCTTCCGGTGGGTGTTACTCTGGTCACGGGCCGCAACCAGGACGGGTTGCTGCTGCAGGTTGCCCGAGCTTACGAACGCGCGGCCAATGCGCGCGTGCCGCCGCATCTGCTGAGCTAGTCACCGGCGCAAGTAGGCGTCGGTGCCGTTCAGCCAATCCTGCCGCGGCGGATTGAATACATCCACGTCCAGCGTGTCCTCGAGCGCCATGGCGCGATGCTCGAGATTCGAGGGAATGACCAATACTTCTCCCGCACGCACGATCTGCTCGCGCTCGCCCTTCGGGCCCAGCCAGAAATGCAGCGCACCCTCGAGGATGTAGGTAATCTGCTCATTCTCATGCGCGTGCTGCGGCACCTCATCGCCCTTTTTCAGACGCACATGAGCAATCATCATGCGATCGCCGGTGATGAGCGCGCGCGTGATGCCGCCTCTCATCGGCTCGACCGGTAGATCGGCCCAGCGATAGTGCTTGGCGCCTGCTTGCGTATCGTTCATATATTCAATCCCTAAGTTCCCATTAAAAACCAGGTCTCGCCGATTCGATCAACGCCAGGAGCACCCAACGTGGGCGCTCTCCGATCGCCCCGATCCGTCTCGTGCGTTGCACCGGACGGCGGACGGGTCCGTGACCCCAAGCTATCGCAGGCCAGGGCACTGTGCAATTATTACGAATGAATATCAGCGGACATAGGCGGACATCAATATATATGGCGCTCAAATACCTTTTCCCCGGGGCTGCTGCGCTCATCGCTGCCTGCATCGCCGGTGCCGCGTGGTCCGCCGGGGACTCCACGGCACAGCGCAGCGGATACTACCGTTATCCATCGGTGCACGGTGACACTGTGGTGTTCACCTCGGAAGGTGATCTTTGGTCCGTCGGCATTCGCGGCGGTACCGCACGGCGTTTGACCTCCAATTCCGGCGTGGAATCGATGGCGCGTATTTCCCCGGACGGGCTGACGGTTGCCTTTGTCGGGCAGTACGAAGGGCCGAGCGAGGTGTACACCGTCCCGCTGGCCGGGGGAATTCCGGAACGACGTACTTGGGATGGCGATTCGATTCCTGCCGCCTGGGCTCCGGACGGCCGCCTGCTGGTGAGCACCAACCGCTTCTCGACGCTTCCGGACCCGAAGTTGGTACTGCTCGACAGGCAGGGCGGCCGCGAAATCCTACCCTTGGCCGAAGGATCGGAGGCAGCCTACTCCTCCGATGGCCACTCGCTTTTCTTCACCCGGTGGAAAAAACAGCCGAGTTTCACCAAACGCTACCAAGGCGGGCTCAATGAAACGCTCTGGCGCTTCGACGGCAGCGGCGAGGCTACGCCGCTGACGGCCGATTGGGCGGGTACGTCGCGCAATCCGATGTACTGGAACGGGCGCGTGTACTTCCTGTCGGACCGTGACGGGGTCATGAATGTCTACTCCATGGGCGCCGAAGGCCGCGATCTGAAGCAGGAAAGCCACCAGCGTGGTTTCGACATCGCCAGCGCCTCGCTGTCGGAAGGGCGCGTGGTCTATGCCTGCGGCGCCGATCTGTGGTCGCTCGATTTGAAGACCGGTCGCGAGGAAATGATTCCCATATCGACTGTGTCGGACTTCGATCAGCTGCGCGAGCACTGGGTCAAGGCACCGCTCAACTACCTGACCAGCGTCCACATCTCCCCGGATGGCGCACGCGCCATTTTCACCGCGCGCGGCGAGGTCTTTACGCTGCCTGCGAAAAACGGACGCATCATCAAGGTCGCCGGCAATCCGGGTGTTCGCTATCGGGAAGCCAGATTCCTGCCGGACGGCAAGGATGTCATCGCGATCTCGACGGAGAGCGGCGAGAATGAATTCTGGAAATTCCCGGCGAACGGTACGGGCGCCGCGCAGCAATGGACCCGCAATTCGAAAGTCATGCGGCGGGATGGCGTACCGTCGCCGGATGGCCGCTGGCTGGCGCATTCGGACAAGGATCAGCAACTGTGGCTCTATGACATCGGCACGAAACAGGATAAGCGCATTGCTCAATCCCGATTCGGCGATTTCAACGGTTTGACTTGGTCGCCGGACAGCCGCTGGCTCAGCTTCGTGCAACCCGCTGCCAATCAATTCTTGCAGATCAGCGTTTTCAACGTGGCGTCGGGCGCGATTCGAGCCATCACCTCCGACCGCTACAACAGCATGAGTCCCGCGTGGAGCACCGACGGCAAGTGGCTGTACTTCCTCTCCGACCGATCTCTCAAGACCACGGTCGAGTCGCCTTGGGGGGCGCGCCAACCCGAACCGCATTTCGATCGTCCGGTAAGAATCTACGAACTCGCCCTGACTCAGGGGCTGCGCTCGCCCTTCCTGCCACCCGACGAGCTACACCCTGATTCTCCTGCCAAGACGGACGCGCCTGCCAAGCCGGATTCAGCGGTAAAGGACGAGGACAAATCCGCAGACGCAAAACTCGCTGCAAAGTCCTCGGACATCAAGACCGCCAATTCCAAAGCGAGGGGCGAGCCGCCGGGGGCCTCAGCACCTAAGCCAAGCAAAGAGGTGAAGATCGACTTCGCCGATCTGGCACTGCGATTGAGCGAGATCCCGGTACCCGCGGGCAACTACGACAGTCTACAAATCACCGACAAGCGTCTTTGCTGGCTGGACGGATCCGACGAGGCCCCGCGCAAGCTCACATTGAAATGCGTGGATATTGCGAATAAAGGCGACGAGCTGGAAGTCCTCGCCGGCGACATCAAGCATTATGAAATTTCGCTCGATCGGAAGAAAATGCTGATCGAGAAGGACCGCAGTTTCTACATCGTCGACTCCGACGTGAAGGCGGCTGCCTTCGCGGATCCGAAAGTAATGGCCAAGGCGACGATCAACCTATCGGCTTGGAGTTTCTTCACCAATCCGCGCGCGGACTTTCACGGCATCTTCTCCGATGCGTGGCGGCTGGAGAGAGATCACTTCTATGACCGCAATATGCAAGGTGTCGACTGGAATGCCATGCGCGCTCGATATCTGCCGCTGGTGGATCGGGTGTCCGACCGCGAAGAGTTGAACGATGTGATCGCGCAAATGGTGGGTGAGCTGTCCGCCTTGCATATCTTCGTACGCGGCGGCGATGTCCGTAAGCCCGCCGATCAAATCGATCTGGCCGCACTCGGCGCTCGCCTGAGACGCGATGAACAGGCAGGCGGTTTCGTGGTGGAGCACGTGTATTTGCACGATCCGGACTTGCCGAACAACGCACCGCCCCTGGATCGCCCGGAGTCCCGCGTCACGGACGGGGAAATCATCGTCAGCATCAATGGCGAAAGCGCCTTGAGCGTGACCGATGAGCGCGCGCTGCTGCGGGGTAAGGCCGGTTCGCAGGTGCTGTTGCGGGTCAAGAGCGCCTCGGGCGAGGCACGCGACGTGCTCGTCACGCCCGTCAAGGCATCCGACGAGGGCAATCTTCGTTACGCGGAGTGGGAATACACGCGGCGCCTGAAAGTGGATGCGGAGTCCGGCGGCCAGATCGGCTACGTTCATTTGCGCGCGATGGGAGCTAACGACATCGCGCAGTGGGCGCGCGAATACTATCCTGTCTATAAGCGCCAGGGCCTCATCATCGACGTGCGCCACAACGGCGGCGGAAATATCGACTCTTGGCTGCTGGAGAAGCTCCTGCGCCAGGCATGGTTCTACTGGCAACCGCGGGCGGGCGAGGCCGAATGGAACATGCAGTACGCTTTTCGCGGACACATGGTCGTATTGTGCGATCAAGCCACTGCATCAGACGGCGAGGCGTTCACCGAGGGCTTCCACCGCTTCAAGTTGGGCAAGACGATCGGCGTGCGCACCTGGGGAGGTGAGATTTGGCTCAACAGCAGTAATTTCGAAGCCGACGGCGGCATCGCCACGGCGGCGGAAATCGGAGTTTACGGACCGGAAGGCAAGTGGCTGATCGAAGGCCATGGGGTGGACCCCGACATCGTAGTCGACAATCTTCCCCATGCCACCTTTGCAGGCGCCGATGCGCAGCTCAAAGCTGCGCTGGACCTATTGAAGGAACAAATACGCAACGATCCGCGCCCCATGCCCGGACCGCCGCCCTACCCCAACAAGGCGTTTCCCTACTCACCATAGCGAGCCAACCCCGAAGCGCCCACTGCTCACCGCAGCTCACCGTGTTGCTCGCCCGCCGCGAGCAACACGCCGGAGACGCTCAGCCGACCGCTTCGATTTCGACCAGCAAATCCTCGCGGCAGATGTCGGCTTGCAGGTACACGATGCCCGCCGGCCGGCAGAGCAGCTGCGACAAGGTGGTTTCGACGGCCGGCAAATCCGACGGGTTGCGCACATACACCTTGAGAGTCAGGCCCTGCGGAGAATAACGGGGCTCACCCACGATGCGATTGGCTTCCGCCAGCAAGGCCGTGATATTGACCATAGTTTCGCGCGTCTGTGCGACGACATCCCCCGGATGAATGGTTTCGTGCCCGACGATACTGGCGGTGCCGGAGACGAACAAAGTACCGCCCCCCGTTTCGCCCCACAGGCAGGCGCGCGAAAATATCGGACTGTGTCTGCCGAACTTCCGTGGGTAGTGATAGGCACTGGTCTGGCGCGGATTTTCGATCATTCGCGGGGCGCCGCGCGCCGCCAGAAAATAAATGGAAATGGGGCTGCCGTCGGGCGAGCCCAATGCGCTGGCGGCGGGCACGGTGCCCATGGTGGCACGCCCCGATTTGCGAAACGCCGTCTGGCGCGCCGAGTTGAAATGTCGATAGCGCTCATCGCCGCAGGCGTGGCCGTTGATTCGCGGCAGATAATTCCAAATGCGGATCAAGTGCCCATGTCCGGTCTTGTTGAGAACGTCGAAAATTTCCCGATAGGCAGCCTCAGTGGTTTGCAGCAGCGTTTCCGCTTCGCTGCGCGCGCCGGCCTGCTCGGTGGTGATCATGGAACCGAACAACAGATCCTTCGACCAGCGGTATCGCAGGCGACCCTGCGCCGATTCACCGCTGGACAAGTGAGTCCCCGGCGCCGTCACTCGCCACACCTCGCATAGATCGTGCGCACCCAGCGACGGCGTCATGCTCGCGGTCACGGGAATGCGCGCCTGGGCGAGCGGCGGTGGCGCTTCGAATCCCACCACACCCAACACGCTCTGCCACCAGAACGCGGGCTGCGAGGCGAGCTGGAGGGAAGACTGCACCTCGAGCTCCAGAATTCCCGTGCCGGCCGCCGTGGAATACGCCGTGGTGTTCATAGAGGCAGTCTATCCTGCCTCGCAGGACGCGGGTAGCGGCGGCGCGGCTCAGAACGCGAAGTACGGTCCGGTTCCCACCGATGTTTTGTTGCCCTCTACGGCGACTGCGACGCGCTTGCCATAGAAGAATGCCAAGCCATAGTCAAAGGTGCCTGCGTTACCGGCCGGCAGCGTGCCGGCCAGCTCCGGAAGGACGAAGTACGTATTCGTCGGCGCCGTCGACAATATCGTCTGAGCGTCGCCCACATTGAAGGTAAGGTTGTTGACCATGACCCCGTTGGCGCCCTGGATACTGAGCCCCAAAGTCAGGGTATTCGCGGGACAGTAGAAGGTATTAATATTTGGGTTGGTGCAGGTCACGATGTTGCTATCGGCGAAGAAAATGCCGTTCGAGCCGCTGTCGATGAAGCTGTTGGCCAGGGTCGTACCGTTGAATGTCATGGCCAATTCCGCCGTGCCATCGACAGTCAACACGGTTTGGGTACCGGACTTATTGTCGGACTGCGTGTCGATGCCGAAGATCAGCGAACCTGTGAGCGTGACCGCACCGGCATTTGCAACCGTGGGCAGGTCGATGATGATGCCGTTGTTATCGGCGGCGAAACGCGTGACGGGGTTCGTTGTTTGCATCGCGGTCGGCACCAAAGTCTCTACGCAATTGCTGGTAGTGGCACACGCATAGTAGATGTTCCGCACGACCTTATCGCAATCACCGCAGTCCGTTTCGAAGGGACCTATCCCTAGGATTCCGTTGGCACCGAAGGTCGCCACGGTATCCTCTTGGGTACCGCCCGTGCTCGAACATTGCGCAGGCACCGACGTGAACCGGGAGTCGCCGATCACTTGAACCGGGACCGACTTCCCGGTCTCGCCCGCCATCTGCACATCGGCCAAGGCAACGGGTCCCCAGCTGTAGCCATCGACGAACTGCGTGCACTCGGCCAGTGAGCCGCCACCCGACAACATTTCCACCGGCAGGGTTAGCGTCAGCACCGGGGCCAAGAGCCGCAGTCCATAGGAACCCGTGTCCACCTGAATGTGATCGATGGTCTGGCAACTGGTCGTGCTGCCCGGCACGCATACCTTAACCGAGGTGAATAACGTGTTGACGCTGTTGGCCGAGGGGCCTTGATCGACGACCACGCTGGCCGTGTTGGCGGTGGGCCCAGGCGGCGGCGGAATTGGGGTAGTGCCTCCACCGCCCCCGCCACCGCAGGAGATGGCCGACACGCAGATGGCGGCGCCAAGGCCGACTCGCAAGGCGCGCATGAAGGCCATCAGTGCAATTCTCCGAGATTGAAACCGCTGGGCAGGGCGCTGGCCAGGTACGCCCGACCGGAGAGCGCACGCATATGGCCGCTGCCCTGTACGATGAGATCCCCCTGTTGAATATTCATGTGCCGGCGATCCTTGGGAGTTGCCCGCGGCGCGGAGGCATAGATGTCGAAATACTTGCCCAGCGCTTGGCGTAAATCCGGCTTGGTGGGCCCGTTCCAGGCCACGGCAAACACATTGCCGTCCGGCGCGACGAACTCGCGCAGCAAGGTGCCTCCGGGCAATTGAATCTCGTGCACGCGAAACCCAACGCGATCCTCCGAGGACTTGATGGATGCGCGAAGCTGCGCGACATCGCTCTGCACGGTAATCTCCGGCTCGCCCAAGGTGGCGCAGGCCAGGCGCGGCCCCAGCGCGGCAACCAGCAGCGCACTTAAGTGCGCTGCAATTCTGATGTCATTCGGTCGAAATAGCGGCATGGTTATCCTTTGCACTTATGAGTGGTGCGGCACCATTTGGTTCACCGCTTGTTGTCGGAGATCGGCGACATCACTCCCTGACGGGTGCCTTGGCGCGGGCCTGGCCTTGGAAGGACAGCATCCAGGCAGGATACTCCGCGGGCAAGGCGCTGATTTCGTCGAGTTGCCGGCGCTCCGCATCGTCGAGTTGCACACGCGTCGAGTCGACATTGTCCCGCAATTGTTCCATGGATTTTGCGCCTATGATCACAGTTGTGACGAATGGCTTGGCCAGGAGCCACGCCAGCGCGATCTGCGCCACCGACACGTTCCGCGCAACGGCCATGGGACGCATGGCATCGACGCACTTGAAGGCCCTCGCCTTGTCCACCAGGGGGAAATCGAAGGCGCCGCGGCGCGCGCCGGCCGGGCCCTTGTCCTCGGCGCTGCCGAATTTCCCGCTCAGCAGACCGCCGGCCAGCGGACTCCAGACCATCAAACCGAGCTTCTGATCCTGGATCAGCGGCACCAATTCCCGTTCCAAATCCCGGCCGGCGATGGTGTAGTAGGCCTGCACGCTGACGAATTTGGCCAAGTTCAAGCGCTCCGACACGCCCAGGGATTTCATGATCTGCCAGGCCGCCATGTTGCAAAGACCGATATAGCGCACCCTCCCTGAGCGGACCAGGTCATTCAACGCACTCAAGGATTCCTCGAACGGCGTCAGCGGATCGAACCCATGCAGTTGATACAGGTCGATATAGTCGAGTTGCAGGCGTTTGAGGCTGGCATCGACCTGATTGAACAAGTGGTGCCGCGATTGGCCGCGGCCGTTGGGCGAGTCATCCATGGAGCCGGTGGCTTTCGTGGCCACGATGAGTTGATCGCGCGCCAGCCCCAGCGACTTCAGCGACTGCCCGAGCAGGATTTCCGACTTACCCGTGGAATACACATTGGCCGTATCGATGAAATTGATACCCGCATCAACGGCGAACTTCACCTGCTCGTCGACGGCATCCTGCTGCAAGTTGCCGATGGATTCCCAGATTCCCTTGCCGCCGCCATAGGTCATGGTGCCCAGGCACAATTCGGAGACATACAGTCCAGTCTGCCCCAACAAGCGATAACGCATGGCCAAGTCTCCGGTTGTCCAAATGCAAAGGTCAGGTAAATGCAGACGAAAAAGTCGAACGCGAAGCTTACAATGAATCTTCGGTTGCTGGAGCGCCCATGAAGATACAAGACCTCGTGATGGTGGCTGCGCTGGGATGCGCGCTGTGTGGGTGTCCCATCGGCGGGGGCGCCAAGTACACCGTCGGCGGCACCGTGACGGGCTTAAACGGCGGCGGCCTCGTGTTGCAGATCAACGGCAGCGACGATCTGGGCTTCAACGCCAACGGTGGCTTCGTCTTCGGCACTCGGCTCGACAACAACGCCGCCTATGCCGTTACCGTCAAGACCCAGCCCGCCAATCCGGCGCAAACTTGCACGGTCCGTAACGGTTCCGGCACCATCGACAAGCGGGACATTACCCATGTCATCGTCTCCTGCAGCCAAACCGGACGCTTCGCCTATGTGGCGGACCGTCAGTCGAACACGGTATCCGCCTATGCCATCGCTTCCAGCGGCGCACTGGTGCCCATCGGTTCGCCGGTCGCGGTCAACGGTACGGCGCCCACCGCGCTCACCATCGATCCCGACGGCCAATTTCTCTTCGTCGCGAACAACGGATCGAATACCGTCTCGGTATTTTCCATCGCGGCGAGCACCGGAGTTCTGACGGCGGTGGGCTTTCCCGTCGCGACCGGCGCCGGCCCCGGCGCCCTCGTCGTCGATCCGACGGACCGCTATCTCTATGTGGCCAATTTGGCCGCCAACACGGTGTCGGCCTACGCCCTTGATAACGGCGCGCTGACGCAAGTCGCGGGGTCTCCTTTCAGCGTGGGCCAGGAACCGGTGTCCTTGGCCATCGACCCCAATGGCAATTTTCTCTACGCCACCAATTTCAACGGCGGCAATGTCACCGTATTGCTGATCGATCCGGCCAGCGGCATTTTGAGCGGTGTATCCGGGTCCCCGGTCGGCGCAGGAACGGGTCCATTGTCGATTGCCATCGATCCGACGGACACTTGGGCCTTCGTTGCCAATGAGGCCGCCAACAGCCTGTCCGCTTATTCGGTGAACGCCACGACCGGCGCATTGACGGCTATCGGCGGCTCGCCCTTCTCGGCCGTCACCAATCCAGAGTCCTTGGTCATCGATCCGGCGGGACGCTACCTGTTCGCGGCCAACGCCGAGGCCGCGGATCAAGTCGCCACTTATGCCATCACGCCGAGCAGCGGTGCACTGATCTTGGTCTCGACGACGCCCGCAGGGGCTTTGCCCGTGGGTATGGCGATCGATCCTTCCGGTAAATTTCTCTACGCCGTGAATTTCAACTCCAACGACGTCTCCGCCTACACCGTCGCACCTTCCGGGGTGCTCACTCCGATCACGGGCTCACCGTTCGCCGCGGGCGGCGAACCGCACGCGGTGGTGATCGATTAGAAGCCTCGTGGGTATGGGCAACAATCGGGGACTGTGGGTGGCCGGCGCCGGCATCGCGGCACTGCTGACGGCCACGCTGCTGGCCTATCGAATACCGCCGGCGCTCGGGCCCGGCGTTTCGCCGGCGATCTTTTCGGCCGCCAGAGCACGGGCCATACTCGATGATCTGGTGGGTGGTGGTGTGCCGCATCCGATCGGCAGCGCGGAAAATGCGCAAGTCCGCGAGCGCATCGTTCTGCGTCTGAGAGCACTGGGATACACCGCCGAGCTGCAAACCGGCCTCGTCTGCAATGACTTCGGGGGGTGCGGCGCGCCCACGAACATCGTGGCGACCTATGGGGCCGAGACAGGCGTCAAGGACGCCGTGCTGCTCGCCGCGCACTATGATTCTGTGCCCGCGGGACCGGGTGCCTCCGACGATGGCGCGGGTGTCGCCAGCCTGCTCGAGATCGCTCGGGTACTCACCGTACTGCCTGCCCGCCGCCACCCGATCGTGCTTTTGATCACCGACGGCGAGGAGGCAGGCTTGCTCGGCGCGCTGCTTTTCACTCGCGAACACCGGCTGGCGGCCCACGTCTGGGCCGCGGTCAACATGGAAGCGCGCGGCGTGTCGGGCCCGAGCCTCATGTTTGAAACGGGGAAGGCCAATCTGTGGCTGATGCAGCGTTATGCGGCGGCGATGCGCACGCCCATCAGCAACTCACTGTTCTACGTGGTTTACAAAACCCTGCCGAACAACACGGACTTCACCGTCTTCAAGGCCGCCGCCTATCAAGGATTCAACTTTGCATTCATCGGCGATGTGGCCGACTACCACACGCCCCTCGACAGCTTGGCGCACACCTCGTCGAGCTCGCTGCAGCATCAAGGCGACAATGCCTTGAGCGCGGTACTGGCGCTGGCCGACTCCGCGGACGTGCATCCGCCGGCGCAAGATGCCGTTTTCTTCGATGTGTTCGCACGCGGTGTCGTCGTCTGGCCGGCCACATGGGTATTGCCGGCAGCACTGCTGGCGGGGCTGCTGCTGATGGCCGAGGCGGCCGTGTTATTTCGTCGCGGCCTGCTGCGTGCGCCCCAGGCCGCATACGGCGCCATTGGCGTGCTGGCCAATGTGGCGGTGGGTGGTGCACTCAGCCTTGCGGTCCTCGCACTGCTCCGTGTGCTCGGCAGATTGCCGCCGGTCGATGCGCCCTCCTGGATTGCTCATCCCCAGGCGATGCACATCGGCTTTGCAGCACTCGCCGTCGCGAGTACCGGCGCCGTGGCGCTGTGGTTCGCTCGCCGCGCCGGCTTCTGGGGCTTTTGGCTGGGTGGCAGTTCGTGCCTGGCACTGATCTCGATGGCCTGCGCAGTCTTGGCTCCGGGAGCCAGTTACGTGTTCCTGCTCGGGGCGCTGGCGGCGGCACTTGCACCTCTGCGCGGCCTGTTCTTCGCCAAAGACCGCGCGCCTACTCAGGGAATGTTGGAATTTGTCGCCTTGGCCCCCGGCTTCATCATGCTGGCCGTCCTGCTGCCTCTGCTGCTGCTCATGTACTCTGCGCTCGGCGCGTTGGCATGGCCCATCACCACCATGGTGCTGTGTTTGACGGGTTGCTTTCTTCTGCCGCTACTCGCCAACGCGACCCCGCAAGCACCACGGATCATCCTGCTGACAGGCTCGGCCGTGACCTTCGCCGGCATTTGGATCACCTTGCTCCTTCCGACGTACTCTGCGGCGTCGCCTCAGCGCCTGAACGTCGAATACTGGATCGATGCCGATCGCGGCGCGGCACATTGGTGGATTCAGGCTGCGTCGCGGGACTTGCCTGAAGCCATGACCGGCATTGCACCCTTCGATCCGCTTCCTCGCGCACGCTTCGCCGGCTACCCCGGGCAGGGATTTTTCGCGGACGCGCCCAGCCTACCCTTGGCAGCGCCCGAACTATCGCAACTCTCCGCGACGCCGGGCATCTCCGCGACACCCGGCAGCTCACCCGTCATGACGCACTTCGAACTTCTGATGAAATCCCCGCGCGGCGCGCGTAGCGGATTCGTGGTGTTCCCGGCGCACGCCAATGTCCGGGAAGCCGTGGTCGCCACCCGCATAGGCCCTCTGCGCGCCAAGCTGCATGCTTTTCGCAGCGGCAATACGGTTTTGACGATTTCGGGTCTTCCCCCTGAGGGACTGCAGTTTGGATTCGATACCACCGCAACGGCGCTCCCGGTGATGGTCTTCGACCAGAGCCACGGGCTTCCCGATGAGCTGTCGCAAGGGAAGGCCCTGCAGCAGGCGCGGCCAAAAAATGCGACCAGCTCGCAGGATGGCGACGTCACGGTGGTGCAGCGCACCGTGCTGCTGGTTCCTGCGGCCGGCCGCTAGCAGCTTGCCTGGAAATCGGTCGCGCGCGCCACTCGAAATTCAGTCCGAACCTTCTTGATTAGCCGGATTTCGACGTGGCAGTCGCGTGCACCGCCGCGAGGCGCTGATTGTGAATCTTGCCGACGGCGGCGGCGAGCGCTTGTTGGCGGCATTCCCGAGTCTGCCAGCTTATCAGCCGCGAGTGGTCGTTCGGGCACACGATCTCGGCGGC
Source organism: Gammaproteobacteria bacterium (assembly GCA_021323735.1). GTDB lineage: Bacteria > Pseudomonadota > Gammaproteobacteria > Steroidobacterales > Steroidobacteraceae > Bog-1198. The sequence goes on along the minus strand of JAJPKM010000036.1, from coordinate 194,798 downwards.
CTTGACCAGGCGATGATACAGAGCGCGTGCACCGCTGTCGGTGGCCAACATGTCGGCGTGGTAGCGCACCGAGAGCGCGGGCACATCGTTATTCGTCGGCGAGGCGGCGGCAGCGCCGGCGGCGGCGAGGCCCACGAAGCCCCCCAGCAACATCATCTTCGTAGCTAATAGGCTCATGACATCTCTCCTACGGGTGAAGTGAATTCGACACCCCCATAAGACGCCGCGAGAGGGCTTTTGGTATCGCGTCGGTCGTCGAGTTCGTCCCCCATGACGACGGTTTCGTCCCGACGCCTCTGGCCCAAGCCGCAAAGTACGACGACTTGCGGTAGGCTTGGGATCATGATTGGAACCGGTTCGCCTCAATCGTCGCATGGCTTCGCCGGGGGACTGACCCAGGTGCAGTTCCTGACCATCGTGTGCCTGTTCTGGGTTTATGTGACCCTCTCGAATCTCTTGTACAGCTACAGCATGGGCGCCGAACTCGCTCGCATGACCAGCGTGATCGTGTTTGCCACCTGGGACACGCGACTCCTGCAGCACCTCCTGCTGCTGCCCATGCTGTTGGTGTCGTTTTGGGCTTCGCTCAAAGTGCAATGGCGCCCGATTCTGGTTGCCCTGCCGTTGCAATTGATTCTCGGCGCGGTATTTGCCGCGATGGCATATCCGGTGATGATACTTTCCCATCTCATCATGGATGCAGAGCCCTCGCACATGCCTGAGCCTCTGCACACGGCGAGCGAGCCCCTCTCGATCACACTGTGGCTCGCCAGCTTTGTGAGTTTCCTGCCGTCGTACGGTTTCGGACTTGCCCTGGTCACGGGACTGGCACTGTATACGCGGTTTCGAGATTCCGAAGTCCGGCTCGGCGCACTGGAGCGCGAGTGGAGCGCCGCCCGCCTGGCCGCATTGCGCATGCAGCTGTCGCCGCACACCTTGTTCAATCTACTGCACACCATTCGCGGACACATCGAATGGGATCCGAAGGCTGCCCAATCCATGGTGGTCCAGCTGGCTGACCTGCTGCGCCGCCTGCTCAACGCCGGCGAGCGCGATTTTTCGCGTCTCGCCGATGAGCTGCAATTCGCCAGGCTGTATTTGGAGCTGCAGCAGCGGCGCTTCGCGGACCGGCTCCTGGTGAACCTGCCCAATCCGCACGAAGTGCCCGCGGTGTGGGTACCGAGTTTGATCCTGCAGCCGCTGATCGAGAACGCAGTGGTGCACGGCATGGCGGGCCATCAGGGCATCGTGACCGTGAGCGTCGCCGTGAGCATGGCCAATGAGACGCTGATGCTGCGCGTCACGAACTCGATGTTCGTGGAGCGGACCGCAGTCGCTCACGGAATCGGCCTGAAGAACGTGCGTGAGCGCATGGCCGTCCAATTCGAAGGTCGCGCCGGCCTCACGGCCGGCGCCCACGGCAGCGAATGGATCAGCGAAATCAGCATGCCGGCAATCCGCGAATCGCCGCCCGCCATCCGTGAGGCGCCGCCCGGCGAGAAATTACCGGCGAGGACGCTCCTCGGCACATGATGAACGTCATCATCGTGGACGATGAGGCCGCCAGCCGCCGTACGCTGCACGAATATTGCGATGCCGAGAGCGATCTACACGTCGTCGGTGAATTCGGTGACGGGAACGCCGCGCTGGCGGCCATTCGTGAGACTCAGCCGCACCTCGTGTTCCTGGATATCCACATGGATCCCTTGAACGGCATCGAACTGGCGCGCGCCTTGGATCCGTCGCATCTGCCGTCGTTGGTGTTCGTCACCGCCTACGATACCTACGCACTCGAGGCCTTCGAGGTATGTGCGGTGGACTATCTGCTCAAGCCCTTCGACCAGGACCGCTTTCGCAGGACCCTGGCGCGTGTGCGGCCGCGGCATTTGGACACCGGTATCGACCGTCAATCCCTGCTGGCCGGATTACTCGCGCAGTTGGAGCGCGGCGCGCGGACCTCGGCGGAGGAAAAGCCACGCCTGCTCGCCGAATACGGCGGCCGCCTGCATGTCCTGGACGCCACCCAGGTGGAAATGATCGAAGCGGATCGCAACTACATCATCATCCGCATCGGCAAGAACAGCTTCCACGCCCGCAGTACGCTGCAGCAGGCGGAGCTGGCACTGCGTACGCAGCCCATGCTGCGCATCAGCCGCTCCTGCCTGGTCAACTTGAATTACGTCAAAGAGGTGAACCGCACCTTGCGCGGCGATTTCATTTTGACACTGGCCGGGGGTGCCACGGTGACCAGCAGCGAAGGGTTTCGCGGCAAGGTAAAAGACTATTTGAGCACGCTGAAGATATCGTAGCTCAGAGCAGATCGTCAGGTGCCAGCGGCGACAGCAGCTTCAACCATAACCGCTCGGTTCGACTGGTTTCCGGGTCGGTGTGCCAGATCTTTTGCGAACCAGCATCGCCGCTCACCCATTCAACATGGCCGTGGGAGTCCAATTGCAGCTTGTAGCTCCCGTCCGCACTCAGATCGTCGAGCAAGCCCGTGACTTGCCGGGCAATATCAGTGTTGCTGATCACCAGACCCAACTCGCTGTTGATCCTGGCCGAACGCTCATCCATGTTCAGCGAACCGATGAACACGATTTTCTGGTCGATCACCAGCGCCTTGGCATGCAGGCTGGCATTGGAGCTGCGAAAGGGATGAAAGCGCGCGTGTTTCTGCCCCAGTTTCGGGCGCATCTCGCGAAGATCGACGCCCAGCTCGAGCAGTGCAACCCGGTAGCGGCCGTAGCCGATATCCACCAGCGGCGAGTCCGTCGACGCCAGAGAATTGGTCAGGATGCGAACGCGCACGCCGCGCGCAACCAGTTCACCGATCGATGCCAAACCCTGCTTTCCCGGGACGAAGTAAGGCGAGATGATGATGAGTTCTTGTTTCGCCGCCTGCATCAGTGCCCTGATGTCATTGGCGATGGTGACCTCGTTTTCGGGAGAATTCTCGTCGGTGATCTTGGCCGGCTGGTCCGCGAGCACCGTCGCGGGCACCCAGGTCAGCTGCAACCGGTGCGTATCCAGCTCCTGTTGTAGCCAGTTGGCATTCGCTGAGGTCGCCGGCTCGATGATCGGCGAGGCATCGTCGCTGTTCATCCCCGACGCCAGCGAGCCGATCGGGATGGCGTACTTGCTGTTCCAGAACGCATCGAAGGAAGCGGACAGCTCCGGCACGATGGCTCCGGCCGCGACCACGTCCAGATCGACGAAATTGCTGCGCGGATCCAGGGCGAAATACGCATCGCCGATATTGCGCCCGCCCGTAATGGCAAGTGCATTGTCCGCGACGAACAACTTATTGTGCATCCGATGATTGATGCGGTGGATGTCCCGGGCCGAAGCGATGAAGCGGGTCCATGTCGCGAATCTGCCGGCGGTAAAGGGATTGAAGACGCGCACCTCGACATGTGCATGCGAGCTCAAGTGCAGAAAGCGGCGATCCTCACCGGCGGTGTTCAGGTCGTCGACCAGCAGTCGCACCCGCACGCCGCGGTCCGCGGCCAGGCGTACATGATGCAGCAGGGTCCGCGTGGACTCATCCTCGCGGATGATGTAGTACTGAATGTCAAGCGTCCGCTCGGCATGATCGGCGAGCGCGATGAGGCTGGCCAAGGCCTCGTCGCCCGACGACAGGAGTCTGATGCCGGAAAGATTGTTGCCGACCTGCTCATCCGCGACGATGCGGCCGAGCGTGGTGGTATCCGGGCTCTGAAAGGCGATGGAGTGGGTTTTCTCGACGTGCCGCGGCAGACCGGCGCAGCCGGAAAGAACTAAAATCGCGGCGGCCCAGAGGCATCTTTTGCGCATGGGCGCATCATATCAGGCAGACTTTGCACCCATGCAGACACCGCGCCGCATTCGCAGCTTCGTTTTGAGAGCCGGCCGCACGACGCCGGCGCAGGAACGCGCACTCGGCGAACTATGGCCCATCTATGGCATCGACACCGGCGAGGCGACGCTGGACCTTGCGGCCGTTTTCGGCCGCATCGCGCCGCGCTGCGTGGAAATTGGATTCGGCGCCGGGGAAGTGATTGGGAGCCTGGCCGAGAACAATCCGCATATCGACTATCTCGGCATCGAGGTACACCGCGCGGGCGTGGGCAGGCTCTTGCTTCGCGCCGAACACAGCCGATTGAAAAACTTGAAGCTCATCTGCCAAGACGCCGTGGAAGTCCTGCGCGATCGAATCGCGGATCAGAGTCTGGACGAAGTACTGGTATTCTTTCCGGACCCCTGGCACAAGAAGCGCCATCACAAGCGGCGCCTGATTGAACCTGAGTTCGTGTCCCTCGTTGCCGCCAAGCTGCGCGTCGGAGGGCTACTGCGGCTTGCAACCGACTGGCAGGCTTACGCCGAACAAATGCTGGCGGTATGCAACGGGGACCCGGCGCTTCGATCCTTGAGCGGGGACCTGTCCTACGTGGCGCGCCCCGAATTCAGACCCGCCACCCGATTCGAGCGCCGTGGCGCGCGTCTGGGTCACGGCGTGTGGGATCTGGCCTACTCACGAGGCGAGGAAGCTGCCGCGAATCCCGTCGACGATGAACTGGACGGCCAGCGCGGCAAGGATGACGCCGGATAGGCGGCTCATGACATTGGCGCCCGTGACACCGAACACCCGCATGAGTCGCGGCGTCGCCAGCATCAACGCCCAGCAAATCAGCATCACGAAGAACACAATGCCCAGGAAGGCGGTGAACTGCAGTGCTTTTCCCCACAGCTCGCCGGAGGTGAGCAAAATGGTGGCCAGCGCGCCGGGACCTGCGATGAACGGAAACGCCAGCGGGAACACCGAGATGTCGTCGCGCGTCCGGGCCTCTTGCTCTTCCGGCGCGGTCGATTTCGATCCGGAAGCGCGGGCGAACACCATCTCCAGCGCGATCAAGAACAGCAGCGTGCCGCCGGCGATGCGAAACGAGCTCAACGAGATACCCATGATGTCCAAGAACTTGGCGCCCACCAGCGCAAACAAGACGCAAATGATCAGCGCGATCGCCGCTGCCTTGCCAGCCATCTTTTTCTTGTAGTGTGCGCTGGCTCCCGCCGTGAGCCCCGCGAACAAAGGAATCAATGAAATCGGCTCTACCACCACGAAGAACACCACGAAAAACTTGATGAGCTGCTCGACCATGGAATGTTGCTGCGCGCAAAATTTACATATTGCGCGAATGGCTTATTGGGAGTTGAATTGAGGCGAGCATAGCAGACGGAGACGCCGATGAACGTAATCAGGCCGATCGTAGGCGAATGGTATCGGGGTGGTACCAACGAGCTCTTTGAGGTGGTGGCCATCGATCATCAAGACGAGACCATCGAAATCCAATATTTCGACGGCACCATCGAGGAAATGGATTTCGATTCTTGGTATGAGCATCTACGCGATGATCTCATCGAAGCTGCCGGTGCGCCGGAAGATTGGTCGGGCGCCGTCGACGTCGAGTCCGAAGACCTGGGCCGCGAATTCGAGGACAACGCAAGAACCGCCTGGTCCACTCCGCACGAGCGATCGTTGCGCCGCTGAGCAATCCGCGCCGCTAGAACACGCGCGGTTCGCTTAAGCCATTCGCAGCCTCAGCGTTTCGCATCTCCGCTGTCGCGCGCCGCAAGTTCCTGGAGCGGACGGCGCAAAATCACCAGCAAGATCAGGCCGGGCACGGCCGTAAGACAGGTCACGACAAAGAACTTCGGCCACCCGATTACGGAGACCAGCGTGCCGGCAATGGCGCCGGTGGTGACGCGTGGAAGAGTCGCCAAGGCAGAGAGCAGCGCGTACTGCGTGGCGCTGAAGTTCGAGTTGCACAGGGTCATGAGAAATCCCACGAAAGCGGCCTGTCCCATGCCGCCTACGCCGGTGTCGAGCGTGGTGGCGAGCGCCATGAGCCAGAGCTTCTTGCCGGATAACGCCAGCACGGTGTACAGCAAATTCGTGAGCGCCTGACCGATGCCGAACACCAGCAGCGAGCGGAACATGCCCCAGCGCATGTAGATCCAGCCGCCCAAGGTCACGCCGGTGATGGTGGAGATCGTCATGTTGGCCTTGCCCGCGATGCTGAGCTCATCGAGGGAGAAGCCGATGCCCTTGATCATGAAGGCGCTGTACAGGCTCAGGGCGAAGGCATCGCCGGCCTTATAGAGCAGCACCAGAAGGAGGAATCCCCACGCGCCTTTCTGGCCGATCAAGTTGCGCAGTGGATGCCATACGGCATCGGTCAAGGTCTTCGGAGGCTGGCCCGGCACCAGGGGCTCCGGTGCCCAAAATGTCGACAGCATGGTCGCAGCCATGATCACGGCGATGACCAGAAAGGCGACGTGCCAACTAGTGTGCGCGGCAATGAGCACGAGCACCGTGCTGGCTAGTACCGATGCCGTGCGGTAGCCGAAGGCCGCGGCGGCGGCGGCGAGGCCGCGTTCGCTCGCGGGAATGGTGTCTACGCGATAAGCATCGATGACGATATCCTGCGAGGAGGAGAGGAACACCACCAGCAGCGCAATGGTGGCCAAGAAATACGGGCCTTCTGTCGGCGAACTGAAACCCATCACGCCGATGGCCACGGCAAGACAAGCCTGGAAGACCAAAATCCAACCGCGACGCCGGCCGAGAAGGGGCGGCAGGTAGCGATCGAGCAAGGGTGCCCATAGGAATTTGAAGATGTAAGGTAAACCGACCAGCGAGTAGAAGCCTATGGATTTCAAGTCGACGCCCGCGGACGCCAGCCAGGCCTGAAAAGCAAATCCGGATCCGGACAAGTTAAAGGGCAACCCGGAAGCGAAGCTCATCAGGAGCACGGCCATGATGCGTTTGTCGCCCAGCGCCTGCCGGAGTGTGGGCTTGGGTTGTGCCGTCAAAGGGAGGCGGTATTCGTGACGATGCGCATCGCGCACGATAATATCAGTCCCATGACCCAAGCGTATCAAAGTGAGTTCATCGACTTGTGTGTGCAGCTGGGCGTGCTGCGATTCGGCCGCTTTACGCTCAAATCCGGCCGCGAAAGTCCATACTTTTTCAATGCAGGGCTGTTCAATACCGGCATGGCCATCGGAGCCGTGGGCCGTGCCTACGCGGCCGCACTCGCCGGCTCGGATTTGCGCTTCGACATGCTGTTCGGTCCCGCCTACAAGGGCATTCCGCTGGTGACGATCACGGCGGCGGCCTTGGCCGAACGCCATGCACGCAATGTGCCCTTTGCCTTCAATCGCAAGGAAGCCAAGGACCACGGTGAGGGAGGCACCATCGTGGGCGCCCCGCTGAAAGGCCGCGTTTTGATCGTCGACGACGTGATCACGGCCGGGACGGCCATCCGCGAGTCCATCGACGTCATCCAGGCCGCCGGGGCGACACCGGCCGGGGTGCTGCTCGCGCTGGATCGCCAGGAGCGCGCGCCGGACAGCGATTTTTCGGCGGTGCAAGAAGTGCGCAGCCGGTACAACATGCCGGTGATTTCGGTGGTCAATCTTGCGGACCTCATGCAGCATGTCGCGGAGACGGGCCAAACGGGCGAGCTTTCGAGCATGCGCCTGTATCGTGAGCGGTATGGGCTCGCAGACTGAGGAATTACCCCTAGAAAAGCACGTCGGCTCCGCTCACAATGGCGGCCGCTTCATCTTGAGGATAGATTCTTGAAGAATGTCGCTTGGATGCTCTGTGGATGCGCGCTGCTGGCTTTCGGGGCTGCGCTGGGTGCACCCCCGGCTTCGGGCCCCAGCAACAACGGCCGGGTGCTCTATAAATGGGTGGATGCCAACGGCGTGACGCATTACGGCGATCATGTCCCGCCGGAATATGCCTCCCAGGAACAACATGTTCTCAACTCCAAAGGTTATGAGATCGAACATCTCGAAGCACAGAAGAGCGCGGAACAGGTGGCTGCCGACGAGCGCCGCAAGCTCGACGCGCAGCAGAGCCAGAACCGCGACCACAACCTGTTGAATACCTTCGCCTCGGTGCAGGAAATCGAGCGCCTGCGCGACCAGCGTATCCAGCTGATCGCCGACCAGATCAAGGTGACCAGTTCTTTTCTCGAAGCACTCAATGGCCGGATGAAGAAAATGCGTGCCGACACGCAGCGCTTCAAACCGTATAGCAGCGATCCCCAGGCACCGTCCATGCCGGACCAGATGGCCGAGGATTTGGTGCGGCTCACCATGGACATGCGCACTCAGCAGCAAAACCTGCAGCAGAAACGCGCCGAAGAATCCTCGATGGGCATTCAATTCGAGAGCGACATCGATCGATTCAAAGAGCTGAAGCACATTCAATGACGCCGAAGACGCGAGTTCTGCTGGGAGTGACGGGCGGTATTGCCGCGTACAAGAGCCCGGATCTGGTGAGACGTTTGATGGAACGGGGCGCCGATGTTCAGGTGGTGATGACGTCCGCCGCGCAGCGGTTCGTTTCACCCATGACGTTTCAAGCCGTATCAGGCCGCCCCACCCGTAGCGATTTGTGGGATGGCACCGCGGAAGCGGCGATGGGCCATATCGAACTGGCGCGCTGGGCGGAGATCGTGCTGATCGCTCCGGCCAGCGCCGATTTCATAGCGCGGTTGGCGGGCGGCCGCGCCGACGACCTGCTGTGCACTCTGTGCGTGGCGACCGAGGCACCCATCATGTTGGCGCCGGCGATGAACCGCATCATGTGGGCCAACAAGGCAACTCAAGCCAATGTCGACACTCTGATTGGCCGCGGAATTCGCATCCTGGGGCCCGCGTCGGGGAACCAGGCTTGCGGCGAGGTTGGCGCCGGCCGCATGTGGGAGCCCGCTCAGCTCGCGGAAACCTTGTTGGCGCCTCCCGTCAATGCAGGGTTGTTGGCCGGATTGAACGTGCTGATCACGGCCGGCCCCACCCGCGAGCGTCTGGACCCTGTGCGTTATCTCACCAACCGCAGCTCGGGGAAAATGGGATTCGCGGTGGCGGAGGCGGCTCGCGAAGCCGGCGCGCATGTCACGGTGGTCTCCGGTCCGGTGCAGCTACAGACGCCGACGGGCGTGACGCGCATCAACGTGGAAAGCGCGCGCGACATGTACGCCGCGGTTCACCGTCAGGTGGGCGACGCCGACATCTTCATCGCGGCTGCGGCCGTGGCTGACTTTCAGCCGGTGAAGGTGGCGAAGCAGAAGATCAAGAAGCAAGGGGGCTCGGTACAGCTCGAGCTCGAGCCGGCTCCGGATATCATCAAGTCGGTGGCGGACATGGCGAAGCGTCCCTTCGTGGTCGGCTTCGCGGCCGAGACCAATGACGTCGAAGACAACGCGCGCATCAAGCTCAAGCGCAAGAAGCTGGACATGATCGCAGCAAATGAAGTCGGCGACGGCATCGCCTTCGACTGCGAGGACAATACGCTCACCGTGATTTGGCCCGGCGGCAAGATGGATGTGCCTCGCGGACCTAAAGTGGAAGTGGCACGCGCGCTCATCGCGCTCATCGCCAAGCGCCTGCCGCCGCCCGACGGCAGCCCACGCCGCGGCGCGCGCAAGCGCAGAACCGCCGCCGCCCTGCCCCGCGATCGGGTGCGCGGCCGTCGGCCGCGTCGGGTCTAGCCGGGGGTAGTTCATGATTTGTTCGAAGCCAGGATGCTGTCCTGATGCAGCGTAAAGTGAAGCTGCGGATCCTGGATCCGCGCATCGGCCGTGAATTCCCGTTACCGCAGCATGCAACCGTCGGTTCGGCCGGGATGGACCTGCGCGCCTGCATCGATGCGCCGCTTGTGCTGAGCCCCGGCGGCGCCGAACTGATACCGACCGGGGTATCGATTTACATCGCAGACCCTGCGCTTGCCGCCATGCTCCTGCCGCGCTCGGGGCTGGGCCATAAGAACGGCATCGTACTGGGGAATCTGGTCGGCCTGATCGACTCCGACTATCAGGGCCCCTTGATGGTGTCGGTGTGGAATCGCGGCACGCAGCCCTTCACCATCAACCCCGGCGATCGTATCGCGCAAATGGTCATCGTTCCGGTGGTACAAGTGGCCTTCGAAGTGGTCGAGGATTTCTCCGCCACCGCGCGAGGCGCCGGCGGGTTCGGCAGCTCGGGACACGGCTGAGGCCACTCGCAAGGACCGTTGGCCTGTAACGGGCAAATTGGAAGTACGCAGACACTGGAATGCGGTCGCGCCAATCTCCGCGCTCACCATCGAAATGGCGCTGGTGGGTTGCGACGGCGTTCATCATGCTGCGCGCATGGCAATTCGGGATTGGCCGGAATCTGAACGACCGCGCGAGAAGCTGCTCGAGAAAGGTGCCGCGGCACTTTCCGATGCGGAATTGCTGGCCATCTTGCTACGTACCGGCACCCCGGGGTCCTCGGCGCTCGATCTGGCGCGCGGGGTACTCAAGAGCTTTGACTCCCTGCGCAAGCTGATCGCCTCCGACCGTCGGCGATTTTGCGCCGAGCCCGGCTTAGGACCCACGCGCTACGCGGAACTGCAGGCAGCCGTCGAGATCGCGCGCAGACAACTGGCGGAGCCGCTGCGCAGCGGTCCTTCCCTGGGAAGCCCCAGGGCCACCCGCGACTACGTCTCCGCGCACCTACGCGACCTGGAGCACGAGGTGTTCTGTGTCCTGTACCTGGACAAGCGTCACCGCCTGATCCAATTCGAGGAATTGTTTCGCGGCACCATCGACGGCGCCAGCGTGCATCCGCGCGAGATCGTCAAGTTGGCACTGCAGCGCAATGCCGCCGCGGTAATCATTGCGCACAATCATCCGAGCGGCGTGGCCGAGCCCTCTCAAGCCGACGAATTCATCACCCAACGGGTGAAGGAAGCTTTGGCGCTGGTGGATATCCGGCTGCTCGATCACATCATCGTCGGCGACGCGCAGTGCGTGTCGCTGGCGGAACGCGGACTTCTTTGAATGTGCGCAGTCATTTCTTCGCGCCGTTCCACTCAAGATAGGACTTCCATTCCGCTTGTCCGGGCATTCGCATCTGAAACTTGCCCGACATCACGGCATCTTTGAGCTCGTAGACCAGCCGAAACTGCGGCCCGGACGGGGATGCTTCGGAGACGAACATCGCGGTAGTCGAATTGGGAGTTGAGACCTCATAGTGAATGACGTGACCTTCATTATCGAAATAAATCGCCTTTAGCGGTTGGTTCGCGCCTTCCTGGTAGACATAGAGCAGATCGCTATGTTCGCAGTCGAAGTCCGCCGGCCCTTTGCACGCGACCGGATTGCCACTACGGCGCACCAGCACGTGATGTTTCAGCGCAGCCTCAAATGTGTACGTGCCACTGCCCTGAGCCCGGGCGGATCCCCCCTGCGTGTGCGCATTCCAGGTGCCTTCCAGGAATGCCAAGGCTTTCCACGGATCCGTAGGCGCGGAGAACGCCCGATCGGACTGCGCCAGAGTAAGTCCAATTAGAGCTGCAACAACATAGACGCTTTTCATCTGCTCTCCCGTTATGGTGCCGTATGTGGGTGGAATCCACGAGATTGACCCACAATTATATACGCACATGATGCCTGCACTTGACAATACGATATTCATCGAAATATCGTATTGACATGAAAACCCCGCAAATCATCGAGGCGCTGGGCGCCCTGGCCCATGAACACCGGTTGGCGATCTTTCGGTTGCTGATCGAGCGCGGACCTGTGGGGTTGCCCGCGGGGCGCATCGCCGAACGGGTCGGCCTGGTACCTTCCTCGCTCACGTTTCACTTGCAGAGCCTGCAGCGCGCCGGGCTGATCACGCAGCGTCGCGAAAGCCGGCAGCTGTTCTACTCCGCCGATTTCGCATCGATAAATGGACTGGTGGGCTACTTGACCGAGAACTGCTGTGCCGAGAGCGGCGGGAAGTGCTCGGTGAGCTGCGCGCCGGCGCAGCCCACCAGGTCGGTCAGGCGCGTGAAGAAAGTCGCTTGAGCGTCGCGCCAAGCCTGGCTCGATGATTACTAAACCCTAGTGATTGTTATACGGATCAAGAAATGAGCGATCGAACCTACCATGTGCTGTTCTTGTGCACCGGCAACTCGGCGCGCAGCATCCTCGCTGAGTCGCTCCTCAATCATTGGGGCCACGGCAAATTCCGCGGCTTCAGTGCGGGGAGCTTTCCCAAAGGCCAAGTGCATCCGCTGGCGATAGAACTACTCCGGCGAATGGGTCTGCCGACCGAGGGTCTTCGCAGCAAGAGCTGGGACGAATTCGCCGCGGCGGGTGCGCCGCCCCTGGATTTCATCTTTACTGTCTGCGACAACGCAGCCGGAGAAGTCTGTCCAGCGTGGCCCGGCAAACCCATGACGGCCCACTGGGGCATCGCGGACCCCGCGGCAGTGGAAGGCACGGAAGCCTACAGGGCTTTAGCCTTCCGCAAGGCGTTCACGGAACTCGAGACCCGGATCAAGCTGTTTACGAATCTTCCGATCGCCTCCCTGGATCGTATGAAGCTGCAAGACGCGCTTCGCGCCATCGGCAAGGCCGCGCCCACGGCGGACGTTTGAGCTCGAGTCTGCGACAGCGCCTCGCCGCGGAGGGCATCGGGTCGCTGCTGCTGGCAGCCACGGTGATCGGCTCCGGCATCATGGCGCAGCGGCTGGCCGATGGAAATCTGGCCGTCGCGCTGCTAGCCAACACCGCAGCAACCGTCGCCGTGTTGGCCGCGTTGATCGCGCTGCTGGGACCTGTCAGCGGCGCGCACTTCAACCCCGCCGTCTCGCTGGTGCAAGCGCTGCGCGGTGCGCTGCCCTGGCGCGAGGCCTATGCCTACGCGGCCGTGCAAATCGCAGGCTGCTGCGCCGGAGCGATTCTCGCGCACGCCATGTTCGAACTGCCCCTCATCCAATCCTCGCTGCACGCCCGAACCGGCGCGGCTCAATGGCTGGCCGAGTTCGTCGCAACGCTGGGTCTCGCGCTGGTGGTTCTCGGGCATCGGCGCTCTGAAGATGCGCCCTGGATGGTGGCCGCGTGGATCGGCGCGGCCTACTGGTTTACTTCGTCCACCTCTTTTGCGAATCCCGCCATCACCATCGCCCGCTCTCTTTCGGACACCTTCGCGGGCATCGCACCGTCGCATGTCCTTGGGTTCATCATCGCTCAGGTGCTCGGCGCATTGACTGCCCTGCCCCTGGCTCGCGCGCTGTTTTCGCCCATTGCAGAGGTGCAACAGGCGCAGGCGCAACGGGACTGCCGTCCCGGAGTCAGGCCGAGTTAGCGGCGGCAGCGGCTCGCCGGCGTTTCGACTTGTGACCATCGCCGGCGCCTAAGGCAACTCCAAGTCGGTTTCAAGGACAACGCGCTCCCAAGGATCCCGTCGCGGCTCAGTTCGTCCCGAAGTCATAGGTCTTTTTGTACGCCCGGTACCAGTCCTGCAACTGTGTGTCCGCCGGGAGACGATCGGCCAGGAACTTGAATTCGGCCAGCATCTTCTCGGCGCGCGACGTATTCAGATACAGATCGACCAAACGCCAGCGGTAGGTCAACTCCTCGGGCGCCAGTGCAGAGGCCTTCTCGTAGAGTTCGAGCGCGCGTGTTTGCCAATTCATCTCGAACAGATACAGATCCGCCAACTCGGCATAGTTGGCCGCAACCGTGGGCGCCGCCAGGATCTTCTGTTCCCCGGCTTGCACCGCATCGCTGAGCGCAAACGGATACACCGGCATGGTCGGCGTGCGCACATGGATGTAGATGGCACTCGCCATATTCGGCATATGCTCCGACTGAAGGGCGCTCAGAAATGGATTGTCGGCATACTTGACGAAGAAATTGACGTTGTCCTCAAAGCGATGAAAATAAGTCCACGACTTGGCTTCGTCCACATACCAGAGATGATCCGATCCTCGGCGCAGCACGACGGGGAGGTTGGATTTTCCGACTCCCGGCACCGCCAGAGCAAGATTGCCCGCATACAGCAGCCGATGCGCGCCGGCGCTTTCGAAGGACTCGTTGATTCGAAGCTGCTGCTCTTCGTTGCGAGGCACGATCACGCGAAAAATCCGGCTGCCCTCCGTCAGCAGCGGCAGCCGCGGATCGCCCAGCCCTGAAGCCAGCGACGCGAGGTAGCGCCGCAGCGATTCTTCTGCATCCGGCGACGGCGCAAACTTGAGCGAGTCCGCGCCCGGCATCTTGCGAATGGCGCCCTGGTAGTCCGCCAGGGTGCGGCGGTATCCTTGAGCGAGGGCGCCGGCGCCGCCGGACAGAAACTCAGCGCTTGACCAACGGGGCGCGACGCTGCCACCCAGATCCTTGGTTCCCATGCCGCGCAGATTCGTCGTGATGATGAGTTCGGATATGAAGTCCTGGGGAATCTCGGACAGCATATAGGTTTTCGCCGCCTCCTCGAGCCGATGGCAATACGCGTCTGGAATTTCTCCTTCGAGGGCGTAAGAGACTTCGATCTTCAACAGATTTTCTTTGGCGGAATAGAGATACAGAATGCCGCGGCCATTGCGCCGCGCACCGATGCGCATCCGTTGAAAAATATCTGCTGCGGCCTCTTCAATGCTCTTTGACGGGGGCAAGGCCTTCATCAGCACCAGGGCATTTTCGATGCCCGACTTTCCCTCTGCCAGCTTCAGGCTCATGCGGAATGCCAGATCGAAATCGTGCTGACCCGTGTCGTTGATCATCACGTATTGCGGGCGCTTGGGGGCATGAGCCCGGTAGCCCACGAATGCGGCGCCCAGCGCAATGAGGATCGCGGCGCACGCGATGATGAGGGATCTGGTCACTGGTCCTCAGAAGCTGCCGAATATTGCGGTTTTTTTGCGATCTGAGGAATAGTTGACCAAGAACGGTTCGGTCGATGAGGGGTTCAATCCCAAGATCGAACGGTCGGCACCCTTGTTTTTGAGCACCACCACCGGTGTCTCCTGGCCGCCGAACAGGCGAAAGATGCCGGCCGCTTCGTTGTGCGTGTCATTCAGCACGACGAAGGGATATTCGCTTTCGGCCGGAGAATACAGCCCCAGCACCAAGCGGTTCCGGCCCTTTGAATCGTAAAAAAATAAACCCGGTCCGCCGTCAGGCGACATGGCGAATTCGGCGCGGGTCCGGCCGGTGGCATCCACCAAGCGAATTCGGCCGGCTGAAATCATCTCCTGCACGGGGGCCGCCGATGCCGGCGATATCACGGGAACACCTAGATGACCGAGCACGAACGCCCCCATCATGCCGCCGAGAAATCCCGACATCAGGCCTGCCACATATGTTTTGCTCATGCGGATTCGTCCTCCAAGATGTTTCAGTCCGGATCGAAGTTGGCCTCCTCGAGAGGCACGAGATGCGTCTTGTTCCAATATTTATGGCCCAGATACAAAACCACGACGGTCGGAATGAGGAGGTACTCGGTGACGAAGTCGAACCAGGAGAACACCGGAGCCTGGAAGACGGCGATGTTGGCGCCGAACAAGACGATCAGGAACAACACCAGCGCCAGCCACGGACCGTAGGGATAGAACTTGGACTTGAATTTAAGGTCATCCAAGCTGCGGCCCTGCGCCACCCAAGCCTTGCGAAATCGCAAATGGCAAACCGCTATCCCCAGCCAGATGATGAACCCGCTCAAGCTCGAGGCGTTGTAGAGAATTTGATAGATCTTCTTGTCGCCCACCACGCTGGAGAAAAATGCCATGGCGCTCACCGAACCGGTGGCCAACAGCGCCAGCACCGGTACGCCTCGCGCAGTCAGCCGGCCGAACATTTTCGGCGCCTTGCCGCCATGGGCCATCGCATGCAGCATGCGAGACGCCACGTACATGGATGAGTTCCCGCAGGACAACACCGAGGAGAGAATGACGGCGTTCATGAGATTCGCCGCGTAATAACCGACCTTCGGCAACTGCTGTAAAACCATGGTGAAGGGCGAGTACGCGATGTGGGTTTCATCCGCATTGAGCAAGTTAGGATCGGTGTAGCCGATCAAGGTGCCCGCGACGAAGATCGCGCCGATGTAGAACAGGAGTATCCGCCAAAATACGGTCCGGATCGCCTTGGGAACATTCTTCGTCGGATCGGCGGTTTCCGCGGCGGCAAGGCCCACGCTCTCGGTACCCTGAAAGGAAAAGCCCGCCACCAAGAATACGGTGAGCATGGCGGTAAATCCGCCGACGAAGGGCGCATGCGTGCCGGCTTTGGGGTCGCTCAAGATCCAGTTATGAAAGCCGCTGCTGTGATTGCCCAGCATGCCGGCGATCAACAGCAAGCCCACCGCCACGAAGATGATGACGGTAACGACTTTGATGCCCGAGAACCAGTATTCGGCCTCCGCATAGACTTTGACTGACAAGAGATTCAGCCCGAGAAGCAGCGCGAAGAATCCCATGGCCCAATACGAGGAGTTCGAGTCCGGAAACCAGAACTTGACGATGAGAGTCCCCGCGACCAGTTCGGCCGCCAGGGTGATGGCCCAGCTGAACCAATAGTTCCAGCCGACGGCAAAGGCGAGCGAGGGGTCGACAAAGCGCTCGGCGTACGCTTCGAAGGAGCCGGCGATCGGTAATTGCGTCGCCATCTCCCCCAGCGACTGCATCATGCAGTAGACCGCCAAACCCATGGTCGCGTAGGCCAGCAATGCGCCGCCCGGTCCGGCCTGTCCGATCGCCGCGCCGCTGGCGAAGAACAGACCCGTGCCGATCGCACCGCCGATCGCAATCATGCTCAGTTGCCGGGTACCGATGGTGCGTTTCAGCTCGAGTGCTTCGCCTGAGGCCATGCAAATGATTTCCTGGTTGGACACCTGAGTTTGAGTCATGGCTCCCGTGAAAGCCACCCCGCTCAGCGGATCTCCGCTCAGTCGACCTCCCCGAGCGGGGTCAAGGCCGCGTGGCCGGCGGCTATGTGCCCCGATCCAAGCGGTGGCCCCGACCCGCATTGCTCACTTGGATGGGTCGCATGCGGCCCAATACAATCGTCAATCGTCGATGTCGTCGAGGACCCTATGGACAATCTGGCCGCCAGCAGAACCGCCCTTGCCACATCCCTGATGCGCGCGGCCCATACGCGCCTCGACCCCAATCCGTTGATCGACGATCCCTGGGGAGACCGTCTCGTACCCGATGCCGCGCGCGACATGTTTCGCCAAGCCGCACTGGCCAGAATGGACGCCGCGGCGCGGAGCAAGGCGCTGGCCTCGCCCGACGCCACCGTCGATGAGGCACTCATGCGCAGCGTGGCGTATCCAAGTGTGATCACCAGAACACGATTTACGGAAGATGCATTGCAACTCGCGGTGGGAAGGGGAATTCGTCAATACGTCCTGATCGGTGCGGGCTTCGACAGCTTCGCGTTGCGACGCCCCGACTTCGCTGCGGACCTCGAGATTTTCGAAATCGACTTTCCCGCCACGCAGACCTTGAAAATAGAACGCATCGGGGCGTGCGGCATTGCCCTGCCCGATTCGGTGCATTTCGTCGCAACCGACCTGTCCCGGGAGACGGTGGCCGCCGCGCTGGCGCGCTCGGCGTTCCGTGCTGACGAATTGACGTTTTTCTCCTGGTTGGGCGTGACGATGTACCTGACGCGCGACGCCAATCTAGACACACTGAGGTCCATCGCGACTTGCGCGCCCGTGGCAAGCGAGTTGGTATTCACTTACATCGACGAGCGGCGATTCGATGCACGGCCCGCGGCCCTCGTCGAACTGGAGGCACGGGTGGCTGCCTTGGGCGAGCCGTTTCTCTCGGGCTTCGATCCGGGAACCCTCGCCCTCGAACTCAAAAGTTGCGGGCTTCAGCTGCGCGAGGATCTCGACGGCGGCGAAGTAGCCGCGAAATACGGCAGGGTGCACGAAACCAGTCTGGGCCCACCCAGCTTCTCGCACATCGTCCTGGCGCAGGTCTTTTAAGGGGCATCGGTACGCGCAACCCCTTGAATCTGGCCCCCTATTTACCCTCCGCTATTGCCGCCGGCAGCCCATCCTGGTATAAAGCGCGGCTCTTCCAAAGCTTTCAAGTTCAAAGGTTTAGCCATGTCGCGAGTCTGCCAGGTCACGGGCAAAGGCCCCAAAACGGGTAACACCGTCTCGCATGCGAACAATCGCAAGCGCCGCCGCTTTCTGCCCAATTTGCACAGCCACCGTTTCTGGCTGGAATCCGAGAAGCGTTTCGTCAGCCTCCGAGTGACCACCCGCGGTCTGCGCACCATCGAAAAGCGCGGCGTGGATGTGGTGGTGGCGGACCTGCGGGCCAAGGGCATCAAGGTTTAAGGGGCCACTCATGCGCGACAAGATCAAACTAGTCTCATCCGCCGGCACCGGTCACTACTACACGACCACGAAGAACAAGCGCCTGCATCCGGACAAGCTGGAAACGAAGAAATTCGATCCGGTGGTTCGCAAGCACGTCGCCTACAAAGAATCGAAGATCAAATAACCTATTTGGTTATTTAGTCCTATTTTAAGGCTCGCCGCTGCCCGAGCTTCCTGAAGTAGAAACCACCCGACGCGGCATTGCGCCCGCGCTGATTGGGCATCGCATTCTGGACATGATCGTCCGCGATCGGCGCCTGCGATGGCCGATTGCCCCCACCTTCGAAGCCACCGTCCGCCATCAAGTGATCCGCAGCGTCGATCGGCGCGCGAAGTACCTGCTCATCCGTTTGGAGACCGGCACCGTGATCCTGCATCTGGGCATGTCGGGAAGTCTGCGCCTGGTGGATGCCGAGACGCCCTACCAGACCCATGATCACTGGGACATCGCCTTAGGAAGCGGCAGAATTTTGCGCTTCCACGATCCCCGGCGCTTCGGCAGTTTGCATTGGACGGAGGAGGATCCTGCGCAGCACACGCTGCTGAAGAAATTGGCGCCCGAACCATTGAGCGACGAATTCAACGGCGAGTACTTGTTCACGGTCACGCGCAAGCGCGCGCTGGCCATCAAGCTCGTCATCATGAACTCACAGCTCGTCGTGGGAGTAGGCAATATCTACGCCAGCGAAGCGCTGTTTCGCGCGAGAATTTCGCCGCGGCGCGCAGGCCGACGCATCACGCGGGCGGAGGCGGTAAAGTTATCGAAGGCGATCAAGGATGTGCTCGGGGCCGCCATTAAAATCGGCGGTACTACCTTGCGCGATTACGTCAATGCCGACGGCGCGCCCGGATATTTCCGGCAGAAACTCTTCGTGTATGAGCGGGCCCAGCAACCCTGCCGCGTGTGCAAATCACCGGTGAAACAATTCACTCAGGGCCAGCGCTCGACGTATTGGTGTTCTACCTGCCAGCGCTAATAAACCAATCCCTCGCCCTCGCCGCGCGGATCGGAAGCGGCCTCCACTTTTCCGGTGGCGAAGTCCCAGGTGATGACTTGCATGTTGCCCCACTGTCGCGTCGATAATTTGAGCTTGTGGCCCTTGGCTTGCAATTCCCTGATTTCGGTATCGCTCAATGCGCCGGGCTCGTAGGCGATCTCGTCCGGCAAGTACTGGTGATGGTAGTGAGGGTACTTGACGATGTCGGCCGCATTCATGCCGTCCATGTAGTTCAAGGTTCCCAGAAGCACCTGGCTGATGATGGTACTGCCGCCGGGCGAGCCGATGATCATCATGCCCTTTGGGGTCTCGACGAAGGTGGGGGACATGCTCGACAAGCTTCGCTTGTTGGGCGCGATGGAGTTGGCCGTGTTGCCGATGAGCCCAAAGGCGTTGGGTGTGCCGGGCTTGATGGAAAAATCGTCCATTTCATCGTTGAGCAGCACGCCGGTTCCCGCCGGCATGTAGCCGCTGCCGAAGAACAGATTCACCGTGATCGTGACGGCCGCACGGTTTCCGGCGGAGTCGAGCACGGAAAAATGCGTGGTATTCATGCCCTTGGGCTCCGACTCGATGCCCGGCAACAAGTCGGAGGGCATTGCCTTGTCGGCGCGGATGCTGCTGCGCTGCCCGGCGGCGTAGTCCACACTCATCAGCTGCGACAGCGGCATCTTGATGAAATCCGGATCACCCAGGAAAATCGCGCGGTCGCGATAGGCGCGGCGCATGGCCTCGATGATCAGATGCTTGCCCGTGGCGGAATCTGGGCTCTGCAAATCGAAACCCGCCAGGATATTGAGCGAGTCCAGCACCGCGATGCCGCCCGATGAGGGCGGCGATGCCGTTACGATGCGCGCGCCACGATATTCGCCGACCAATGGTTTGCGCTCGATGACGCGGTAATTCTTGAGATCTTGGAGTGTCCAGATGCCGCCGCCCGAGCGCACGCCGGCGACGAGATTCTCGGCTACGCGCCCCTCATAGAAGCCCTTGGCGCCTTGGGCTGCGATTGCCTCGAGGGTACGCGCCAGTTCCGGCTGCTTGATGATGGTGCCTATCTCAGGCACGTTACCGTCGGCCGTCAAGAAGGCCTTCGCGGCATCGGGCGAGCGGGCCAAGATATCGCGTTTGGCCTTGAGGCCGTACTGCAGCCGCAGATACAGCGGAAAGCCTTCGCGCGCCAGCCGAATCGCCGGCTGCAAACTCTGCTTGAGCGGCAGCTTGCCGTACTTGCGCGCCAAATACTCGAATGCCGCGGGCTCGCCCGGAATGGCCGCCGAGAGCGGCCCGATGGTCGAGGCATTCGCAATCTCGTTGCCCGCCTTGTCCAGGTACATGTCGCGCGACGCAGCGCCCGGCGCCTTCTCGCGGGCATCGACCATGGTTTCGAAACCGTCCGACTGCCGATGCAATAGATAGAACCCACCGCCCCCCAAACCTGAGCTGCTGGGCTCGACCACCGCCAGTGCGGCCGACACCGCCACGGCGGCGTCGAATGCGTTACCTCCCTCGCTAAGGATCTCCTGCCCCGCCTGGCTGGCGAGCGGATAGGCGCTGGCAATGGCTCCCTTGTGCGCAACGCTGGCAACCGCCGGATGTGGGGCAACGACGGGACGCGCGGCAGGGACGTTGTCGGCCTGCGCCGGCGATGCGGCCACCAACGCCGCGACGGCGAGAAGCGGCCCCAGGAGTTGAAATCCTCGCGCCAAGCGCGTTGGGTGCTGCGGGATCAAAGCTTGCGGTGCCGTTTCAGTTCGATCTCCACGATGGGATGCACGAATTCCGACACGTTGCCTCCCAGTACCGCGATTTCCCGCACCAGCGTGGATGAGATAAAAGTGTATTGCTCTTGCGGCGTCATGAACACGGACTCGATTTCCGACGTGAGGTGCCGGCTCATATTAGCCAATTGAAATTCAAATTCGAAGTCCGACACGGCGCGCAAGCCGCGCACGATGACCGACAAGCCATTTTGCCGAGCAAAGTCGGTGGTAAGGCCCACATACCCCTTCACCTCGACATTCGGCACGTCGGCCAGCACACGCCGCGCCATGTCGACGCGCTGTTCGAGCGTGAACATCGGTGCCTTGTTCGGGTTGGCCGCAATCGCCACCACCACGCGATCGAATATCGAGGCGGCGCGCCTTACCAGGTCCGTATGCCCGTTGGTGATGGGATCGAAGGTTCCGGGATAGACGGCGTTTCTCTTGTGCATTGTTTATATCCGTCCGTTGACGCGCGCCAAATGATACCCCACCTCGCCCGCCGACTTCGATTTGAGCAATTCCCAATGGGTGGGCAGCGGCGGGAGGCCGGCATTTCGTTCATTCTCCAAGTAAACCAGGCTGGAGGGGGAGAGCCAGTTGCCGGAATCGAGCATCGGCAGGTATTCCGCCAAGGCGTTCTTCCCAAAAGGCGGATCGAGAAACACGATGTCGAAGGGTTTTGCGGGAGTGCGCAGAAACCGCGCGGCTCCCATTTCCATGACCCGTCCTTTCCCCTCTCCCCCTAAGCGAACCAATTGCTCCTGCAAGGTCCGCGCCGCGGCGGGGAATTGTTCGACAAAGACCACCTCGGCGGCACCTCGTGACAGTGCCTCTATTCCTAAGGCACCGGAACCTGCGAACAAATCCAAGCAGCGGGTGCCGGCAAGGGAATGCTGCAGCCAATTGAACAGCGTTTCCCGGACGCGATCCGGCGTCGGACGCAAGGCAGGCATGTCGGGGAAATGAATCCGTCGGCTGCGCCAGGCGCCCCCGATGATACGTACGGAATTGCGGCCGGGCGGCGCCGGTAATTCCCTCTTGGATGTAGCCACTGCCGGTATCATACCTGCCTATGACGAACGAAGCCGAAAGCTCTGCGGTACGCGGGTTTTTCAAACGCCTGCGCGCTAAGTTAAATCAAGGTCCTGCCTGGCTGACCACCGACATCGTGGAACTGCTTCCGGGGCGCAGGATCGACGCCGAGATTCTGGATGAGCTTGAAACGCGGCTGATCATGGCCGATGTGGGCGTCGAGGCCTCCACGAGAATCCTCGAGGAGCTGCGCAGGCGCGTCGCCCGCAAAGAACTGAACGATGTGGATGCGCTGCTTCAGGCCTTGCACGAGTCCATGGCGCAGATTCTCGATCCCGTGGAGAAGCCGCTGGTAATCGATCCTGCTATCAAACCCTTCGTGATCTTGGTCGTCGGCATCAACGGCGCCGGTAAGACCACGACCATCGGCAAGCTCAGCGCCCGCCTGCTGGCCGAGGGAAAGAGTGTGATGCTGGCGGCCGGCGATACCTTCCGCGCTGCCGCGCGCGAACAATTGGAGGTTTGGGCCGAGCGCAACCAGGTACCCATCGTGGCCCAACAATCGGGTGCCGAGCCTGCCGCCGTGATCTTCGACGCCTTGAACGCGGCGCGCGCGCGGCATCGATGTGCTCATCGCCGATACCGCGGGTCGCTTGCATACGCAGACCCATCTCATGGATGAACTCAAGAAGGTCAAGCGCGTGCTCGGGCGCTTGGATGCCACGGCTCCTCACGAAGTGCTGTTGGTGCTCGACGGGACCATCGGTCAAAATGCGGTGGCGCAGGCCGAGGAATTCAACAGGGGGCTCGGGGTGACCGGTTTGGTCATCACCAAATTGGACGGCACCGCCAAGGGCGGTGTGGTACTTGCCATTGCGCAGCGGCTGAGAATTCCCATTCGCTTCATCGGCGTGGGCGAGCAAGCGGAGGATTTCGGTGTCTTCAACGCCTCGGAATTCGTCTCAGCGCTGCTGAAATCGGCACCGCGCGATGCAGCCGCATGATCCGATTCGACCAAGTACATAAGCGCTATCCGAACGGACGCGAGGCTCTGGCCGGTGTGTCGTTCAACATCGAAGGCGGCGCGATGACTTTCTTGACCGGGCACTCCGGGGCCGGCAAGAGCAGCATCCTCAAACTGATAGCGCTCATCGAGCGCCCGACCCGCGGCCACGTCATCGTCGACGGCCAGAACACGGCCGGCGTGAAGCCGCGCGGTATCCCGCAATTTCGCCGCAATCTGGGCGTGGTATTCCAGGACCACAAACTTCTGCACGACCGCCCGGTGGCGGATAACGTCGCTCTGCCCCTTATCATCGCCGGCGTTCAACGGCGGGAAATCGACAAGCGCGTGCGGGCAGCGCTCGATCAAGTCGGCCTGCTCGGCCGGGAGAAATCCCGGCCCCTGGAACTCTCGACCGGGGAACAACAGCGCGTGGGGATTGCGCGTGCCGTGGTAGCAAAGCCTGCGCTGCTCATCGCCGATGAACCCACCGGCAATCTGGATCCGGAACTCGGATTGGAGATTATGAAGCTCTTCAAACGCTTCAGCGAGGTGGGGGTAACCGTGGTGGTCGCCAGCCACGATGTACATCTCATCGAGCAAGTCGGTGCCCGGCGGATCGTGCTCAGCGAAGGCCGGGTGGTCGGTGAGGGTGCGGCGTGAGCGTCAACACCTACTTTGCGCGCCATGCCCAGGTGTTGGTAGGCTCGCTCGGCCGCATCGTGCGCCAGCCATTTGCAACATTGATGACCATGGGCGTGATCGCCGTGGCGCTGGCGCTGCCGTTGTTCCTGACGCTGCTGCTGCAGAATGCGCGCATCGCCACCGGCGGCTGGAACGAGGCCTACGACTTGTCGGTCTACATGGACAAGAGGGCGAGCGCCACGCGAGTGCAGGCCCTGATCAAGCAGCTCAATGCACGCGGCGATGTTGCCGCGGTACGTCTCATTACGGCGGATCAAGCGCTCGCGGAATTTCGCAAGGACTCAGGCTTCGGTCAGGCGTTGGATGCATTGAGTGAGAATCCCCTGCCCGATACGCTGGTGATCACGCCGACGTTGGCGGCAAGCACGCCGCAGGGCACCGATACCTTGAAAACTGCCATCGCGGCATTGAGCGATGTACAGACGGTGCAGATCGACACCGAATGGGTGAAACGGCTGCGCGCCATTCTGGAATTGCTGCGCCGCGTGGTCTTGCTCACCGGTGCCTTGCTCGGGGTCGGCATCGTGCTCATCGTCAGCAACACGATCCGTCTCGACATTTCCAACCGCCGCGCGGAAATCGAGGTCATGAAGTTGGTCGGAGCCTCCGATGGGTTTGCCCGCCGGCCGTTTCTTTATAGCGGCATGTGGTACGGCTTGGGAGGCGGTTTGCTGGCACTCCTCCTGGTCGCTCTCGCATCGGTGGTACTGGCCCGCCCGGTGGCGCAGCTGGCCTTCTTGTACGGCAGCGACTTTCGGCTCCAGGGACTGAAACTTGTGCCCGGGTTTGGTGTACTAATGATGGCAGCGGGTCTTTCTTGGGTCGGTTCCTGGCTTGCTGCGACGCGACATATACGAGCCATCGAACCGTCATAAGTATATGTTTTTAAATAATAAGCCGAGTGCCTCAGGCCGGCGCCGGCGTTAGCACTCGACCCCCAAGAGTGCTATTATTGCCACATGGATTCGACGCTGATTTCGTTCGGAGGTAGGCATTAAATGACTGCTGCTCTCGTCGCCAAACAGACAGGAATGATATTCGCAGGCCCCGTTGGGAGCCTGGATTCCTATATCGACCGCGTGTCGCAGATCCCCGTTCTTACGAAGGAGGACGAGGTCGCCCTGGCGGTCAGGTTTCGGTCCGAGGCCGATTTGGATGCGGCCCGGCAACTCGTACTCTCGCACCTGCGATTCGTCGTACATATCGCGCGAGGTTACCTAGGTTATGGCCTGCCCATGGGCGACCTGGTGCAGGAGGGCAATGTCGGGCTCATGAAGGCGGTGAAGCGCTTCGATCCCACGGTGGGGGTGCACCTGGTCTCGTTCGCGGTGCATTGGATCCGCGCCGAGATCCACGAGTACGTGCTGCGCAATTGGCGCTTGGTCAAGGTGGCTACCACCAAATCGCAGCGCAAACTGTTCTTCAACCTGCGCAAGATGAAGAAGAATCTGGCCTGGCTGTCGGAAGCTGAAACGGCTGCGGTGGCCCGCGATCTGGGTGTCGATGTGGCTGACGTGCGGGAAATGGAGCAGCGCCTGTCGGCACGCGACATGTCCTTCGATCCGACACCGGAAAGCGACGAGGAAGAGACTTACTCGCCGGCCATGTACCTGCCGGCCAGTAATGCCGATCCCGCGGTGGAAGTGGAGCGCGCCGAGTGGGAGGAAGATTCGACCGACCGCCTGAGCATCGCGCTCGAAAAGCTCGATGAGCGCAGCCGCAGCATTTTGAAGCGCCGCTGGATGAACGATGAGAAGGCCACGCTGCACGAACTGGCCGATGAATACGGCATATCGGCGGAGCGCGTGCGGCAGGTGGAATCCAATGCCATCAGCAAGCTCAAAGGTTTGATGGCAACCGCCTAAGATGCGCTAGGCTGCTAACCTTCACGGACCTGGGCGGGCTCAAGACTCGATCAATAGTCGAATGCTACGCCGCTCAGTAGGAAAGCTTCCTGCTTAAGCGGCGGACATCATCGGCTGTCGGACAGGTTGCGGTGCGGGTACCGGGTACTGCTCGTCGATACCGGCAAGCTCTTCGCCCAGTGCATCGCGCAGCGATTCCAATTTACACAGGCGTTCGCGGGCTTCGGCCCAGGCGGCTTCCGTTGCAATCATGGCCTCGACCAGCGCCTCACATTCGGCGCGCGCGCTAGAAGCAGCGTTGAATGCGGCAAACCAACGGCGCTCCAGCATTTCGGCGGCGGCATCGCCATCCACGAAGCGATTACTCATGTTGACACTCATAGCCACGTCCCGGCACCGTCCTCGAGCCGCTCAATCTTCTCCATGATGCGGGCTTTCAGGCCTTCGGCGCGTTCCAGACGATCATGAGCTTTGGCGAGAATGAGGGTGTTGGGCGCGCGTGTTGCGGCCAGCGCCTGCAGCTCCGTACGTGCGGCCATACTGAGGTCGTATGCTTGGCGCCACTCCGATTCCAAACTCCTCATCCGGCTATCGAGGTCAAAATCGAGATTGCTCATGGATTTCTCTGCGCCCGCGTTACTGAATAATCCGAGGAACCGTTGCCTGACGCCCGCGCGCACGAACCAGCCAGGAATTCGCCACCCTCCCCGGGACCTGCGATCTGCTCGTATCCGGTGAGTCGCAATCCCAGGGATTCTGTCCGGATTTCAAGGCTGCGACCGCGGAACCGCTCGCCAGATTTTTCTGCAGCGCCCGCCAGGGTGAGTTCCACAATTCGTTGATGTCGCCCATACGCACTCCCGGCAGTATCAGTACGCAGGCATCAGGCGGCCTGACCGACGGGCAGCGCGATGGGTGCGAGGCGCGTCTGTTCGCGCAGCTTGGGCCAATCGATGATGCGCAGCTGTCCGTTCATGTCCTCGACCAACGAGGTGCAGCTTTCCACCCAATCGCCGTCGTTGCAGTACAAAATGCCTTCGATTTCCCTGATCTCGGCGCGATGAATATGGCCGCAGACCACGGTATCGACACCGCGCTTGCGGGCTGCCTGCGCAACGGACTCCTCGAAGCTGCCGATGTATTGAACCGCTGTCTTGGCCTTTTGCTTCAAATACATGGATAAAGACCAGTGCGGCAGGTCGAACTTGCGTCGAAACCAGTTGATATACGGATTCGCCGCCAACAATATGTCGTAGATGTTGCTGCCGAGCTTCGCCAGCCAGGGGCTGCACTTCACGACGCTGTCGAATTCGTCGCCGTGCAATATCAGCATGCGCCGGCCATCGGCGCCTTGGTGGATGTATTCGCGATGAATCTCCAGATTGCCGAATACCACCCCGTCGAACTCACGAAACACTTCGTCGTGGTTGCCCGGAACGAAAATGACCTTGGTGCCGCGCTTGGCCTTGCCCAAGATCGTCCGCAGCACATTGTTGTGGGCCTGCGGCCAGAACATGCTCTTTTGCATGCTCCACACATCGATGATGTCGCCGACCAGGAACAGGGTATCCATTTCCACGCGATGCAGGAAATCGAGCAAAAGATCGGCACTGCATCCTTTGAAGCCTAGATGGATATCTGAGATGAAGACCGTTCGCAATCGTATCGTCGCAGGGGCGTTACGCTCCAACATAATCTTCCTCCTAGGTCTGCCGAGTCGGGACCTAAGATCGCGATTCGGTGTTACGAATCCATGACTCGGGGAAGAAGATTTGCTTACAAAAAAATAGCTTAGGCGTGGAACGTCACGTGAAACAACACAACGCGATCAATCGCCCATGCCCGGAGCGCAAAATCGATAGCCAAAGCCGCGCACCGTTTGGATACAGGCGTGGTACCCGGGTGCCGCCAATATCTTACGCAATCGTTGAATGTTGACGTCGACCGTGCGCTCATCGATGCGGGGATCGCCGGCCCACACCCTCGCCAGGAGCTGGGACCGGTTGAAGGTTCTGCCGGGGTGAGACATCAGAAATTGCAGCAGTCGATACTCGGCACCCCGCACATGCAGTACCGCGCCTTGTGCCGTCACACGATTCGTGGAGGTGTCGAGCATCAGGCTATCGAAGCGCAACGGCGCCTGGCCGGTGTCATGGCGACGCACCCGCAAAACAGCATGAATTCTGGCGACCGCTTCGCGGACGGAGAAAGGCTTCACGATGTAATCGTCCGCCCCCATGTTCAATCCCGACACGATGTCCTGCTCAGCTGAGAAAGTCGAAAGAACGATCAGGCTGATGGGCTGAGTGATTCGAGTCTTGCGCACGGCCTCGAGCAGCTCAAGCGGAGCCAAGCCCGGCAGGTTCCAGTCGACAATGGCGAGCCGCGGCGGGCGATCCTGCAGCGCTGTCGCAGCCGCAGCACCGTCGGCAATGGTGCGGACGGAAAATTCGGAACGCTGCAGCTGATCACGCAGCAGCTCAACCACTGCGACGTCCTGATCGACAATCAAGATGTACTTTTGATCTTTGGCGGCATGCATGCGCCATCGCATTAGAGGCTTCGAGGATGACAATTCAGTGACATTTCCTTGACGGCGTTGCCCGCTAAAGCTCAATACCCGCCGAAATGCAATGGGTGCTGCCGACTAAAGATCGGCGGCGACGCGATTTGCCGCTCGCACGGAGACGTGAGTGTAGCCGCGCAGCGCCGCCGGCCGGCGGTGGGCGTCGGCTGCGGCATCATTCGCAGCCGCGTCGTTGTCGGACGCATTCCACGCCGCCAGCAGCAGTCCCAACGCCAGCCAATTGAGCGATGCCTCGCGGCGCATCGACCAGAAATCGCTTCCCGAACGACATTTCCCGAACATCGTCGCCATGACTGCTCCTCGTGTCAGGTGTTTGGTCTGTTTCGCACGAGGCCAGTGTCCTTAGAAAAGCCTTCTTCTTCGGGACGCAAAACGGGCAATCCGCGGGCCAATTGTGGCCAATGATGGCAACGCTCATTCGTGCGGCGATTCGCGGCTGAGCACCCATATTCGGCTATGATTCAGGCATGAAAAAGCAGATCGCGATCGTCGAGGACGAACCGGCCTTGCGCGAGAACTACTCGGCCGCGCTGGCCCGCCAGGGCTATTCGATCAAGGCCTATGGCAATCGCCGGACTGCCATGCAGGCATTCGGAATTCGTTTGCCGGACCTCGCCATCATCGATATTTCGCTGGAGGACGAGGCCGAAGGCGGGTTCGACCTATGCCGCGATCTGCGGGCGCTGTCGGCGGAGCTGCCCATCATCTTTCTCACCGCCCGGGACTCTGAGCTGGATGCGGTATCGGGTTTGCGGCTCGGCGCGGATGATTTTCTCACCAAGGACGTGAGCCTGGCGCACTTGGCGGCACGCGTCGCGGCGCTGTTCAGACGCATCGATGCGCTGAGGCGGCCCGACAGTGCCGTCGATCTCATCCGGCGCGGTGCCCTGACCATCGACGGTGAGAAGATGCAAACCACGTGGAACGGCACGCCGGTCACGCTTTCATTGACGGAGTTTTGGATCGTGCATGCCCTCGCGCGCAATCCGGGGCATGTCAAGAATCGCCAGCAGCTGATGGATGCCGCCAATGTGGTCTTGGACGACAACACCATCACATCGCACGTCAAACGCGTGCGGCGCAAATTTCAACAGGTCGATGCCGCATTCGACGCCATTCAAACGGTTTACGGAATGGGTTATCGCTGGGTCGAGTGAGCATTCGACTGCAATTGCTGATTGTCGCGCTCACCACCCTGGTGCTGCCCTGGGCGGGTTGCCAGTACGCCCGGGAACTCGAGACCGCGTTGCGCAGCTCACAGGAGCAATCGCTGCTGGCGAGCGCCGGTACCATGGCCAATGCGCTGTCGGCGCAGCCGCAGCGCGTGTTCCGCGATCCCAGCGACTCGCAGACATTCTCGGCGGCGGCGGGCGATCTCTATGTCTTTCCCCTGGTTACGCAGCCGCTGCTTGACGGCTACCGCGAAGATTGGGGCATCTCTGCGGAACCGACGCCGCTGCCCACTGCCACGAGGTATCGCGCCCGGCTGCAGGCCGGCTCCACCGAGCGCTATCTCTATTTATACCTCGAGGTCGACGATGCGCATTTCGATGCGGAACCCAACAATGTCAGGCCCAATCAGGACCCGTTCGATCGGGTCAATTTGACCCTGCAAGGTCCTGATGGGCGCGCGAGGTATTTCTTCGGCACCGATGCGCCCGGTTTGATCGCGGCGCAAAGCGCGATCAAGGCGGACGAGGGCACGGATCGGGTGGTCACGGAACCTCGCATCCAGGCATTCTGGCTGCAGACGGCGGCCGGCTACCATCTTGAAGCACGCATTCCCTTGAGCTTCGTCGGCCGGCGCCTCTGGGTCGAAGTCATCGATGGACGAGGTGACGGCGAGGCAGGCTTTTCCGCGGACAGTTCCGACGGCGGCCGCTTGTTCTTCGCCACGGCGGGATTGGATACGCTGCTCGACTCCTATGTCGGCGATGGCACCCGCGCCACGGTAGTCGACGCCAATGGGCTGCGGCTCGGGACGACGGGCACCACCGCGCCGAAAAATCCAAGCGGTGATGCCGAACCTGAACCCATTTGGTATCGCTACTTCCTGGGAGCGGATACCGCCGACATGCCTCAGGTCTCCTCATCCCCGGATCGCCTGAACGGCGACAGCGTGCCCGCCGCGCTGCAAGGGCATCCACACGCGCAGTGGATGCTGGGACGGAACGGCCGCGATCTGCTGCTCACGGCCGCCGCACCCATCGTAATCGACGGGCACGTACAGGGCGCCGTCATTCTCGAGCAGGCCGCCGACCAGCTGTTGGCGCTGCGCGACCGTGCTCTCGCGCGGCTGTTCAACCTCACCCTGCTCGCGACCGCCACCGCGGTCATCATTATGTTTGCCTTTGCCACGTGGATCAGCCTGCGCATCGGGCGGCTGCGGACGGCGGCCGATTCCGCGGTGGGCAGCGACGGCAAGATCCAGCTGCGCATGCCCGAGTCGTCCGGCGCCGACGAGATCGGTGCACTGGCGCGTGGCTTCGAGCGGCTGCTGGGCCGCCTCAACGAGCACACCCAGTACCTGCGTACCTTGGGCGGGAAACTGTCGCACGAGCTGCGGACGCCGCTCACCATCGTGCGCTCCTCGCTGGACAATCTCGAGTCGGAGGGCCTGCGCGATGATCAGCTGCGCTATATCACGCGCGCACGCGAAGGTACTCAGCGCCTGCAATCCATCTTGAGCGCACTGGGCGCCGCGGCGCGGGTCGAAGAGAGCATCAAGCAATCCGACAGGGTGAATTTCGATCTGCGTGATCTGCTGCAGTCGGCCGTGGCGGCTTATCGGGACGGCTTCCCCAACGCGCGCTTCTCGCTCGAATTGCCGGAAAACCCCTGCTTCGTTCTCGGCGCCCCCGATCTGCTGGTGCAGCTGCTCGACAAGCTCATCGAGAATGCCGTGGATTTTTGCACGCCGGACGGCAGCATCGTCGTGCGGCTACAGCGTGTGCAGACTTGCTATGCGCTGCAGATCGAGAACGATGGTCCGCTCATCCCGCCGCAGCTCATGGGCAGTCTGTTCGAATCATTGTTCGAGCAACGGGAGGGGCAGGATGACAAGCCGCATTTCGGCCTGGGGTTGTACATCGTGCGGCTCATCGCCGAATTTCACGGCGGCACGGCCGTGGCCGCGAACCGGGAGAATGGCAGCGGGGTGGTTTTCACCATTACGCTGCCGATGATCTAGCGCTGCCGATGAAGCGGCCGATGCTCCAGCGCAGCCGGTGAACTAGCTGGTGAAGGTCTAGTTGACGATGATCTGGCGCCGGCGACGATACTGGGCGCCGATACCGTCAAGCAGCAACGCCCGAATTCCCCACCTCTCCCAAAGCCAGTGCGGCAGTGCCCGGGTAGCCCTCATGCGTGAGCAGCCATTCTTTGCGCTCCAGGCCGCCGCCGAAGCCCGTCAACGAGCCGTTGGCACCGATGACGCGATGACAGGGAACGATGATGGCAATGGGATTGCGTCCATTCGCGAGGCCGACGGCGCGCGAGCCGTTGGGATTGCCAATGCGCTTGGCGAGCTGACCATAGCTCCAGGTTTTGCCGAAGGGTATTTTTGTGAGCTCGCGCCACACCCGCTGCTGAAATTCGCTGCCCTGCATTTTCAAGGGCAGATCGAATTCGCGCCGAGTGCCCGCAAAATATTCTTTCAGCTGGCGCACGGCGGCCGGGAGCGCGCCTTGCGAGGCGTTCTCCACCCAGTCTCTACCCGGGGGCGGCTGTTTCATCGGCTTGTTCCTGTATAGATTCATGTACAAGCCGGTGAGAGCGGTGCCGTCCGAGGTGAGCATCAACTGTCCGATCGGACTGTCGACATAACAAAAGTTGTTCATGGAGCGAACCCCTGTGATTGCCAAAGATACTGTGCCGCATATGCACGCCAAGGCCGCCAAGCCTCGGAACGCTGTTCCAATTGCCGCCGATTGGATTTAGCGGCGCGCATCAATACCAAATCCCCGGTGGGAAATGCATCGGGCCAATGCAGCGCGCGCATGGCGATGTAATTGGCGGTCCAATGGCCGATGCCGGGCAGGCTCATCAATTTCTCGATTTGCTCATCGACATTGGCTGCGTAGGACAGCGCGATTTTTCGCATCGCAACCGCCTCGGCCAGACCCACCAGGCATCGAGCGCGGGCACTCACCATCCCTAAGGCCGCGACATCTTCGGCGGCGATAACCGCCATGCGATCCGCACTTGGACTCAAGCGATTGAGTTCAGCATAAGGTGTCGCGATGGGTTCGCCGAATTCATGAGCCCAGCGCCCTGCAATGGTGCTCGCCCCCTTCACCGATACCTGCTGCCCTAGCACCGTTCGCACGGCCAGCTCGAAGCCGTCGAAGGCGCCGGCAACCCGCAGACCCGGCAGTCTTCGCACTGTCGCGGCCAGAAGGTCATCTTGCCGCAACACCGTCCTGACCGAATCCGGTGCCGCCCCCAAATCGAACAGATGCTTCACTCTGCCGATCACTGCGCCGATGACGGGAGTCAAGGAGGGCGAGATTTCCAAATTCAGCGCATTGGCGCTCGAGTGCATCGACACGGCAATCCAGCCCTTTGCATCTCCTATCGCCACCGTGCGTCGATAATGCGTGGCATCGGCCATCTCAACGCCCGGAATGCCGCGCAGCCGTAAATAAGCCAGTAAGCGTTCCCAGGCCAGGGGCGGCCTGAATTCCAATTGAACGCTCAAGGTATCGGTGTCGACGGCCGTGCCGCGCACTGCGCGCGGGCTCAGTCCATACCGAGATTTGAACAAGGCGTTGAAACGCCTGACGCTGCCGAAACCGCTGGCAAAGGCGATGTCCGTTTGGCTAAGAGAGGTTTCGCGCAGCAGGCGCTTGGCCAGCAGCAGCCGCTGGGTCTGCGCCAGTTCAATGGGCGAGACCCCAAGCTCAGCTTCGGTGACCCGGCGCAAATGCCGGTCGCTGACACCCAGGGAGGCCGCCAACTCGCCTACGCGAGCGCTCGACAATGCATGCTCTTCGATGCCGGCCATGGCGGCTCCGACCAGTCGGCTGACCGCATCCACCGGCGCCAATCCCGGCGCCCGTTCCGGGCGGCAACGCAAGCAGGGCCTGAAACCTGCGCCTTCCGCCGCTGCCGCATGCGAATAAAAGCGCATGTTCTTGCGAAGCGCCGGCCGCGCCGTGCATATCGGGCGGCAATAAATCTGCGTCGAGGTGATGCCCACGAAAAACCGGCCGTCAAAGCGGCGATCCCGCGCCACCACCGCGCGATAACAGGCATTCGGGTCGAGGTCCATGGCGCTACATTAGACCCTATCCGGGCACAATACTCGCCGTTTTCGGACCTAGATATGTGCTTTTGCGCCGCGCGCAGAAAATTCTCAAGGGCGAACCGCGGGTGGAATTGGCGCCAGCAAATCTAGCTTCGCAGCCACACTCCGACAGGCGGCAACTAAATCTGCCACAAGGCGCTCGTCCACATTGAGATCGCCTTCATATTCTCCAAGGTTGCGAACTGAATGACATTTATCCAGCACGCGCCACACTTCGGGACCCAATCCGAGCGTGTGGGGCAGTGCTTGAAAGACAATGTAACGATTGGTCGACCGGTATCCATGCCAACGCAGGGCGGCCAAGCAAAGCGCGTGCGCAGCGTTGTATGCAAGATCGAAGCGGCTTTCCAGCGAGTTGGAGCTCTTCGCAGAATCAGTTAATCGAGCCAATGCAGATCGCTTTAAGCCTGCAAATTCCTTCGCGTCGGGGGCTTCCTTTTGAAGAGGCCTGCCGGGGCCACTCAAATTCTCAAGCGGCGAAGCCACGACCTTCTCCGATCACCCATAGTTTTGGCTGCGCCAGCACGCGCTTGACGAAGGCGTTATCGTCAAGGATCCGCTTGTTGACTTCGATTGCTGAATACAAGGTCGGATTTACGGTTCGCTTCAGCCGGCTCGTCGCAGGCTCAAGTGCCGCAAACAGATCGGCATATGCAATCTTCTCGCTTATGATCATAAGATCGATATCGCTTTTCGCGGTGTCCTTGCCCTTGGCGACGGAACCGTAGATGAACGCTTGATCGATCTGCCCCGCTAACGGCGCGAGAGCTGCCCGCAAGACATCCACAAGGCCCGATGTCTTCAATACTAAACCACGTAGTTCCTCGAATATTGGGGCCAGTGCGTTGGCTTGATAGTGTTTCTGATTGCCCACCCGCCTGACTGTCACTAGTTCTGCGGCTTCTAGCTGGGCGAGTTCACGCTGAACTGCACCGGACCCGGAGCACGCCAAGGCGATCAGCTCATTTGCGTAGAAACTTCGTGCGTGATTTCCAAACAATACAGCCAAGACCCGCTGCTGCACCCTTGTGAACAGTGCATCGGCAACGCCGGAGCTTACCGGCGTGCGACTGGTGACTTGCCGTTTCTTAATACCCATTCTGGGTATCTTACTACCCAATTTGGGTATTTACCAGAGATCGACCACACATCACCGCAAAGGCCTGTCCGCTAGGGAGCGATTCCACCGCTGCAAACTCACGTAGCCGAGTTCTGGCTATCCGGAAGGTGAAGCGAAGTTGTTGGCCTTTAGTACGATAGGAGAAAATCACGTGCCGGACAATCGGCTTACTCGGTTGTTTGCTGGTCCAGAACCGACATGGAGTGTGCAATGACTAGAGAATTCTGCGGAACTATACCCACGCTGATAGTGAGCTTTGCATTGGTCCTCGGCGTCGGCATCTCCCGCGCGACGGACAATCTGGCGACACCCGCAAGCCCAAGACTGCAAGATTTGGCGTCCGAGATCGAAAAGGGGAATTCAATTGCCCTTGAGGCCTTCTGGGAGCAAGTGAAACGTGAGCGGGCGCCCTTGTGCGAAGAAATCCCCGATCGACCGAATGATGTCCTTTACACATTTTTGTGGCGCACGGCTGATCCAAAAGAGGGCAAGGGCGTCAGATTGAATCGTACCTGGCCGTCACCCGGCCATCCTCGTCAGGAAGCACTTGCGCATTTGCCCAATTCCGACGTCTGGTACTTAAGCGATGTCTTGCCGCGAGCGGCGCGGTTTTTCTATGGAATCGGTGTGCCGGAGGAGCATCCGCGGAGTGACGGAGTGGACCCGGGTTCCGCCGATCCGCTGAACAATCGAACGCTCGCTGCCGGAAGCCTTGAACACCCGGTGAAGTATCCCTTCGTGGAGGGACCCGCGGCGCCGCACAGCCCGTATCTTGAACGGCGCGCGGATGTTCTCCATGGTGTCGTGACAGATCTTGAGATCTCCAGTGCCGTCCTCGGCACCAAACGGAAGGTGTCGATTTACACGCCTCCGGGCTACGAATCCAGCAGGTCGCCTAAGGCCTTCATGATGGTATTCGATGGCGACGCGTATCAATCGCGCGTTCCGACGCCGACTATTCTGGATAATTTGATTGCAGACCACCGAATCCCGCCGGTGGTCGCAGCATTTGTGTTCACGCCTGAGGGCGTCAATCGAAATGACGATTTGACTCCCAACAAGCTCTTCCAAGATTTCTTGAGCGGCGAGCTGATGCCGTTTATCAGGGCCCGATACAATATCAGCTCGAACCCTCGGCTAAATACCATTGGCGGCAGCAGTCGCGGTGCGCTAATCGCCTCGTACAGCGGCCTTTGTCATCCGGAGATCTTTGGCAATATCATTTCTCTGTCGGGCTCGTACTGGTGGTCACCGGGAGAAGTGAGCGGTCAACTCGTTGAAGACTCGGGATGGCTTGTAAAGCAATTTGCGGAATCACGGAGCGTGAGTCTCAACGTCTACATGGATGTGGGCACCTGGGAAGGTCCCGGCCAGCTAATGCCCAATCGAGTGCTCCACTCGGTGCTTAAAGGCAAAGGCTGTCAAGTGATCTACGTCGAGTTCCCAGGTAGTCATGCGCCATTTAATTGGGTGGAGGCGTTCCCGGACGCCATCATTGCGACCCTGGGGTTCAAGTCGACCGCGACTGGCCACAAACTCAAGCCAGCCGCGTGAGCCAACGGAGGCAGTAACAACACGCCATTTGCCTTGGCGCACCCTGTAGCGGTTCTGCCGCTCCATTCGAAGTGGCCGACCGTGTTCCTGGCGATCGTCGTCGCCCGACTGCAAGACACGGGAGCTGCAAAGCAGCTTCAATGATAGGATTCGCGAGTGACAAGAAGGACAATCAAATCACGCGCGCCTTCCTTGGCATTCCTGCTCGCTAATGCGGTGAGCGCCTTTGCCACACCAGTAACTCCCGAGGGCGCATTCTCAAAAGACCAAGCGGAACTGGGGGAACAACTTTTCGCTACCCACTGC
Organism: Gammaproteobacteria bacterium; assembly: GCA_021323735.1. GTDB lineage: Bacteria > Pseudomonadota > Gammaproteobacteria > Steroidobacterales > Steroidobacteraceae > Bog-1198. The sequence continues at coordinate 158,365 of JAJPKM010000036.1, read as the reverse complement.
TCACAGTGCCATACACGGGTTCAAGTGGCGGACCTGGTATTTGGGCGGTGGAATGGACGACCGCTGAGCGATGTGTTCGAGCGGGTGAGCAAAACCATGCCGCCGGAAGGCGAGAAACTACAGTACCAGCAGTATCTCGACATTCTTGGTTCATTTTTTGTTCAAAAAGGCTTTACTGCCGGAGACAAACCAGCGCGGCTGGGCGATGCCGAATGGAGGCAAATTATTGTTCAGACGGACGATCAGGCATCGAAAAGGACCGAGAGCAAACCTCTGGAGTGGGCGTCTTATCGAGGGAATCTGCTGTCCCAAGCCTATTCGCCGGCTCGTCAGATCGACCGCGACAACGTAGCGCACCTCAAGATTGCCTGGCGATGGTCTGCCAGGAATTTCGGCCCCACTCCGGAATATAGAAATACCACGACTCCATTGATGATCAACGGGATGCTTTACTTCACAGCGGGCGTTACGCGCGACGTCGTCGCTGTCGACGCCGTCACCGGCGAAACTCTTTGGATTTGGCGACCCCAAGAGTCACAGGAGCGCTTCGATCAAGCGCCACGCAAAGGATCTGGCCGAGGCGTGGCCTATTGGCGCGGTCGCCATGATTCGGATCGAGTGTTCACCGTCACGCCCGGCTTCCAACTTGTCGCGCTGGACGCAAGGACGGGAAGGCCCGTGCCGAGCTTTGGCAACTCGGGTCGTATCGATCTTAAGGTGGGATTGAGAGTGCCGCCGGGCGCTCCCGCGGACATCGGGTCGACGTCTCCGCCGCTTGTTATGGGCGACGTGGTGGTAGTGGGGCCGGCACTATTGCCGGGATTGCGGCCAAAGTCCCGCGCTAATGTGAAGGGTGACGTACGGGCGTTCGATGCCAGAACAGGAAAACAGTTGTGGACCTTCAAGACAGTTCCCGATTCCGCCGAAGCCACAACGCAAGATTGGGGAAATGATTCAGCGCTGTACACCGGCAATGCGGGCGTCTGGGCACCTATGTCTGGCGATCCGCAACTCGGTTTGATTTATTTGTCCGTTTCACCGCCTACCAACGATTACTTTGGGGGAGCGCGACCCGGGCGCAATAGTTACGCCAATAGCTTGGTGTGTCTCGATGTTGCAACCGGCAAACTGCGTTGGTTTTTCCAGATCACACATCATGACCTCTGGGACTGGGATTTGCCCGCGGCGCCAATACTGGTTGACATCCCACAAGGACAGAATGGCCAAGTGATCCGGGCTGTCGCGGAGGTGACAAAACAAGCGTTTCTGTACGTATTTGATCGGACCAACGGCAATCCCCTTTGGCCGATAGAAGAACGTCCTGCACCGCAGTCCACTGTACCCGGCGAAGTAAGTTGGCCGACGCAACCGGTCCCAACCAAACCAGCCCCGTTCGACTTGCAACGCATTACCGCAGCTGACTTGATTGATTTCACGCCGGCGCTCCATGATAAGGCGGCCGAGGTGCTCCGCAATTATGAGCTTGGCCCACTCTACGCGCCGCCCACTGTTGCCGCGCCAAGCTCAACGGCGCGCAGCGTCATCAAGCTCCCTTCAAATCTTGGTGGCGCCAACTGGCAGGGCGGAGCAGTCGATCCAGAGAGCGCCGTTGTTTACGTGGGCTCAATGACTGTGCCCGAAGTGGACGAGCTCGAGCCCGCGCCAAAAGGATCGGACGCAGGATATGTTCTCGCCGACAATTCGCCGCCGAATGTGGATGGTTTGCCGCTGCTCAAGCCGCCCTGGGGCAGAATCACCGCAATCGATCTCAAGAGTGGCGAGCACCTTTGGATGCGGCCCAACGGGGAGGCGCCGGCGAGCGTCAAGACTCATCCTGCATTGAAGGGGATCAAGCTGCCTCCGACAGGCAAGCAAACCCGAGCAGGTTTGCTGGTGACTAAGACCTTGTTATTTGCCGGAGAGGGCTGGTCTGGCGATCCCGTGTTACGGGTTCATGATAAAAACACCGGCGAAGTGCTCGCTGAGATTCCGCTCCCCGGAACGCAGATAGGATTACCGATGAGCTACGTGTGGCACGGTCGGCAATTTATCGCCTTGACCGTAGGTAACGGCGAGGATCCGGCGGAACTCGTCGCACTCGCATTGCCGTAGTCGGCTCCGTCCCGCATCTGGGAGTCACAAGGCGGCCATTGCCGGATGGGTGAGCGGCCACGGCATCGCCAAAGAGGCAGCATGGGTCACGCGACTTGCATAGCCGCTTTGGCGGTGAAGTCCTCGGTCGATCTCGTAGTATTAGAGCCGAAATAATGCGAGCATCGTCAACTTGGGCACCCAGGGAACCTGGCGTACAACTTCACAGGTGTTCGAATGAAGAATCATTTGTCCGTCGCATTGCTGTTGCTGGTGTTCGCGATGTGCTTGCCAGCAAGTGATGTATATCCCGCCACCAACTCGCAATCACTCATCGGTACCTGGAAGTTGATCAGCGACAAGCAAGTGAAAGCCGACGGGTCCTCAACTGATCTTTATGGCTCTTCACCTCTGGGTCAGCTTATTTATGGTTCGCGCGGATATATGTCCGTGCACCTGCTAACGTCGGATTTGGCAAAGTGCGGCACCCAAGATCGACGAAAATGCCCGGACAGTACGGCGCGGGCCGCTTTCGATAACTACTTGGGATACTGGGGCCGCTTCAAGGTAACTGTCGGCGGCAAGTCCGTTGTGCACATCATCGAGGGGGCCTCAGCTCCCGACTGGATTGGAACGTCGCAGGAGCGTTTTTTCGAGTTGTCCGGTGATCGGCTTACCCTTACCACTCCCATGCAGCAGATTGCGGGCGTCGAATCGAAGACAGTGCTTGTATGGCAGCGGGAGAAGTAGCGCAACGCCTGCCGGCCTTAGCAACCGCAGACTCGCTCCAACTCCTGTTTGGCCGGGAGGGCCTGAGCCGGAGAGTGGCGCCTTTTGGTTGCATCGTTGCGCCCGCAGTGGCCGTCTTAGACAGCTTGGTCGCGTCAGAGCACGCCGGATTTTATAACAGCAGTTTGCACCAAGGATCACGCTTGTGTGGCGAGGGTTGAAGGTTTCTCACGAGTGCCTTCTACGGTCTCTACAAAGCTGCGCTCCTCACGAAGGATAAAACGTCGGCTCTGGGCCATCGCAAAGTTCTTTTGCGCTTCCGGATCTGATCTCAAGCGCTTTCGATACGCCTCGTAGGATGCGAGGCTGTCGAATGCGATGAGTCCCCACGCCACGTCGTTGGTGCCCTCGTAAGGGAGGAAATACCCCACCAGATGGCCACCACATCGAGGAATGATTCGGCCCCAGTTCTCGGCGTATTCCTTGAAGGCCTCTTTTTGGAAGGGATCAATCTGGTATCGGATGAAGCAAGTTATGCGCATCGCTTTGCTCCTTGTCGATCGGCATCGCAAAGTCTATCGGGAGAGGCCCATCGGTGGGGTCGTTTCCACGAACCTATCTGGTGATGATCTCGGCCACCACCGTGGCTAGTGCCCGTCCGAGGAGAGCATGCTGATCGGCATCTAGGTGCACGCCGTCGACACGGCTGGCACTGGTGACAGCTCCTGCGTCGAAGTAGTGGCAATTCATTGCGGTACATACCTCTCGGTATTCTTTCGCCAACCCGGCGCACTTCTCGGGCGCACCTGCAAATTTCGATGCGATCGGACCCCTCGGTGCCTCAATGGGAGGGGGAGCCACGACTAGTATGGGCGGTACTGGCATGCCAGGCTCGATGGGCGCTTGCCGGACCGCGCGAACGAGGGTTGCGACCCCCTGTGCCGCGTGCCAGGCGGTATGAGGATGCACAGACTGAAAGTCGTTGGTGCCTAGCATGAGGACGACGATTGCCAACGGTGAATGCATCTCTATTTTTTGCGCAAGTCCGACGAGCCCATTGCGGCCCGGCAGGAAGGGATCCTCGAATACTGTTCTCCGACCGTTCAAGCAGTCCTCCAGGACCCGCACTGACCGTCCCTGCTTGATCAGTTCAGCTTCGAGCACGCCCGGCCAACGCTGATCAAACTTCAGCCGCTGGCGCGTTGTCGGAATAATCCCCCATGAGAGCGAGTCGGCATATACGAATATCTGGTCCATCAATCGGAACTCACTTTTGGCACGTGGCGATCAAGTCGGATGCGGGTCCGGAGGTAACCGGCTGTTAAGCCGCTTGCAACGCGAGCTGGAAAACCGGAATGGCGCGGTCCGACAGCATTGCTTGCAACTCGGCGGTTGAGTGCTTCTTGGGCGTCAGCCAGGCCTCTAGGTGTTCGGGTTTCAGATTGATGATGCAGCGGTCGTGACCGGCGGCGGCTACGTCCGCAGGAGGATCATCGGTGATGGCGGCAAAGCTGCGAAGATCGGGCTCCTTGGGATCCGTCCAGTGAGACCAGAGGCAGGCGATGTACATGGTTTGGGCAGGTTCGGGTTTGAATTGTAGGACGACGTTTTCCTCCGCTTCGCCGGCGTTGAGCGCTCGGTGCTCCATCGTGTGGCGCTTCACATTCTCGTAAAAGCTCTCCACAACCATGATGGCGTGATGGGAACCGAACTGTTCGCCCCAGAATTTTTCTAGGTTGTCTCGCCTCGCGTTATAGAGACCCGGGAACTGCCGGTCAATGAACTTAGGTTTGCCCGCCGGCCGGCAGTGGTAGCGCATAGGGGTAAGAAGGTTCTCGCCGTCCCTCTTGGCGATCACGCCGGCATGGACGAAAGGAAAGATGCGATTGTCTTCTTCATTTGGTTCGGAGCTGCGCAAGTTGCCAAGCTTGCCGGTAAGCGTTTCGATCTTGGTTGTCGCAATCCGGACATCTTCGCGCGCCTTCTTAGTTTCTTTTTCTTGAAGGCCGCGCTGCGCATTGACGAGACGCGTCCTTTGACTGAAGAGCTCTTTCTCCATCTTTGACGCGAGCCGCGCGCGATGTTCGTCGATCGCGCCTTTGATACGGCGCTCCTGGTCGGTTGTGGGGTCGTCGAAGTTGGCTTCGAAGCCGCGGGAGATGTTTATGCTCGAATCCTCGAGGCGCCGAAAGAAGAGCCGCTCGACTTCGCCATAGTCGATCCGGATGCCGAGTTGCCGATGCAGCTTGCGGGCCATCTGGATGACTTGGGCGGAATAGCACATTGGCCGATTCTACCTAGCCGTCTAAGCTTGCGGGCCCGGCCGTAGGTCAATCCTGCTTCTGCTCGATCGCTTCGATATCGGCGAGATCCAGTTCGACGAGCAAATCGCGAAAGTCCTCCGGGAGTTAGTTCACGTATGGCGGCGGGGCAAAAATATTATGGGCGTTTCGTGACGGGTGTAACAAGGAGCTTCTCTTCCAGCCAAGGCCCAACTTTCTCGCGTGAGCTGTTGTACGAGAGAAACGGCACTGAGGCCGGACAATGGCGTGGGATCATGCGCAACGCTACCGAGCGAGGCCCGATTTAGGATGGCTGTCCGGCGACGTTGGTCGGCCCGAAATTTCCGTTCAAGGTTATCCATGAACTTTAGCCTATCACAACGGCGCCGCTTGCGCGCATACATAAGCCATTGATTAAGAAGACATTAAATCCTACCCGAGTCGCCGCACGAGCGGACGGACGGCGTAACCGATGGCGCGTGCGGGAGCGCGCGCGGACGCGGCTCCGGCGGAGGAACTGCTGCCGCAAGCTGTGCTGTGTCTTGCCTGCAGGTCCCACACCCGGGCGCCGCCGCATTTCGAACAACGTGCGAGCGATCCCAACGCCCACGTCCACGCAGAAATGCCTGACCGCGCCCCGCCATTTGTACAGGGGTGCAGACGCGACGGTATTTTTGGCGATATCCGTAAGAATTCGCCGGGACCGACGACTACCTATGACAGGTAGCGCGAGGAACTGATTGAGATGGGAGCATGGGCGTGAAGCAGGACGATCGGTATGCCCTCGCAATTGCATCGTTTGGCCCTGCATTGCAACGATTGGTCCGCGGCTTTGAGGCGGACCCGGATCGGCGTCGCGATCTGTTACAAGAAATCCACATAGAACTGTGGCGGAGTTTGGGGACTTTCGAGGAGGAATGTTCGCTGCGAACATGGGTTTACCGTGTTGCTCACAATGTCTACGCCTCCCACGTCATACGCAGCCGGCGACTGAACTATGCGGGGGCTGCAAGTCTGGACGAGCTCGCGGACACACCAGATCGTGGCAATCCGGAAGTGATTGCCAGCGATCAGCAAACTCTGGCATGGCTGCATCAAACGATTCAGCTGCTGAAGCCGCCGGACGCCCAGGTGATGTGCCTCTACCTGGAAGACATTGGTGCGAGCGACATAGCGGAAATAGTTGGTATTTCACCTGGCGCCGTAGCAACAAGGATTCACCGAATTAAAACCATTCTGGCCCGAATGTTCCAGAACGGAGGGTCTGATCATGACCGCGCCTGAGAAACACGACATCAAGGCAATCTGGGGAGCACAAGCAGTGGAACCAAATCTCGGAACTGTCGAGCAAATTCGAGCCAATGCCGATAAGTTTCAATCAGCCGTACGGCGGCGCAACCGGATCGAATACGCCGCTGGGGCGTTCGTCGTCGCTGGATTCGGGTCGTACATCTGGATCTTCCGGTCCCCGCTCATGCAGTTGGGAAGCTTCCTAGTCATTACCGGGGCCATATTCATTATGGTGTGGATTCATTTCCGTGCGTCGGCAAAACCCATTCCTTCCCATATATCGTTCATGGATTACATTTCGAGGTACCGCGAAGAACTTCGCCGTCAGCAGTCGGCGCTGCGGACAGTGTGGTTGTGGTATCTCGCACCGTTGGCGCCGGGCCTTGGGCTGTTCACAATCGGCATAAGTCGATTGCTCGAACACGCGCCGGCAAACCGGCATCTTATGTGGCCCTTAGTGGTCGTTATGATCGCGGTGTTCGCAGGAGTCTGGCTACTCAATTTGTGGGGTGCTCGCAGACTGCAGCATAAGATTGATGAATTGAGCCGTCTCCTAGTGAGTTGACGAATCGCATTCTGCCTTCGCGATTCCAGACATTGAGCGTCAGGACTGCCAGCGATTGAGATCTAGAAGACGACAAATTGTCCAACATGCGCGCGCCTTAGGCCGTATGCGTCTTTGTAGAGTCGGCATGAACGTGAAACCCTTTGTTCATGATCTTCCAGTGGCCATCGACTTTGAGCAGCGTGAACAGATCCGTGTAGTTCGTGCCGGTCCAATGCTCGAGCTCGAGGCGGACGCTTGCGATGCTGCCAGCGACGTCGATGCTCAGTATGCGCATGGCAATACGACATCCTCGCCAAAATTCCGCCCAGCGATTCAGGTTGTCGCTCGAGGCATCTTGGCTGCTTGCGTAAATCCTTCATTCTTTCATTAGGTTGCGAAAAATAACTCAGGCATGCCCGGCATTCTAAAGATGGTGATAACGGCTTACTGAAAAATTCGGCGCCAGCGTTGGAATAAAACAAACGCAGCGTGAGTCTCTGTCAACAGTAGCCATGGATCGAGCGCCAGATAGGATGGTGCGAGGATGCGCAGACCCGCTTTTGTTCTGGTCACGTTGATCGACTCGCTCGCCGGTTATACCGGTCCGGGTTCCTCATGCGGTGCCGATCTTTACGGCCACGGTCAATACAAGGCCCAGCCTCACAATATCTTTGCGCTCAATCACGCGCACTACTCTAGCTGCACTTGTTCCCAGCGCTCGCGCGAGGTCTCCGCGCTGACTCCGCAAGCCCGGTCATATCGCCACAAGGCGCAGTTGACGGAATTTATTCGCAAGACACGGAGGAGAAAACAGCAAGCAAACCAGCCTTTCAATTCGTTGATCTACCCTTCGATTCGAAACTTATAACCAACGGATGGAGATGTGTATGACGATTTCGATTCCACCAAGAGGATCTTTACTGCGAGCTTGCCCGAGCTTGGTCAGCAGAGTAGTTCCTGCAACCATCATTGCATTGTGTTCGACGTTGATGCAGGCCGCGCCGGCGCCGGCTCAAGTGATCGATGAGTCTTTGCCAACGGTTGTCAGCATTGGCGCCCCTGATCCTGCCTGCGCTTCTTCGGCCAACGGCAGCAGCCATATCATTTGCGTCTTCGCATCGGGCTCCGGCATGCTGTCGGCCGCATCGGTGCTGGTCAAGGCGGGTGCGTTTGCGTCGCCCGCGTTGGACACCGTAACAGTCCGCTCTACAGGTCCTAACAATCCTTTGTCTTTAGGCGTAACCGGTACCGTTGGCAATTCCAGTTGCTCGAGCGCTGCCGATGGTTCGGGGGATGTGGTCTGTGCCTTCAATGCGTCCGGCACCATGAAGGGACTGCGGTTCAATATATTTGCCGATCCTCAGCCATCACCCACGGTAGTGACTCTCGGGACTGCCGATTCGGCCGCCGTCAATGCCAGTTGCGCGATTGGGGCGCCTCGTTTCACCGTCACAGCTCCTGCGGCGGGCGTGGCGGGAGAAGGTCCCGCGGGAGACACAATCTGTGCTTTTCGTGGCGCCAACAATGAACTCATGGGCGTCGCGTTCAACCCGACCGTGGGGGCGTCATCTGTCGTCTTGCAAGACCTCCAGGTGGTGGCCACCGCGGACCCGAGCTGCGCGAATCCTCCCGACCAGGTGGTAGCCGCCAACGACAGCAACCAGGTGCTTTGCGCTTTCACGAACGCCAATGGACTGGATGGCATCGCGTTCGATCCGCGCACGGCATTCAGAAGCGGTGTGCAGAGCCTGTATTCCGGAACATCGTTTATAGGCACTCCGTCCTGCGCAGCTGTTATGCAGTTTGCGTTCCAGAATAATACCCTTATGAATGTTGACACGAGTGGCGACGCCCTATGCGCCATTATGAGCAGTTCCGGCACCTTGCAAGGATTCGCCTTCAATCCACGCACCTCATTTCAATCGGCGTTGCAGTCACTTAGCACCACGGCAGTGACTGGAACTCCGAGCTGCTCAGGGTTGCAAGCCAGCGCGACGGAAGTGATATGCACGGTGAACTCTGCTACCAGCAACAACAAGATTGTCGAGTTCGTCGAATTCGATCCGCGATCAGGGACGAGTTCGGGTCTGTCATTTTCTGGAGTACTGGCTGAGTCCAACGTCAGTTGCACCTTCCAGAACGCGAATTCGGATCAGTTGAGTTGCGCCGGATTCCTCCCATCCGCGAACGAGATGTTTGTTTTCATCCCCTCTACGGCAGGCGTTGTAGCCGGGCCGAACCAGAGTCCGCCGGTCGCGATCCCTCCGGCGCTTCCTTCCCTGCGCACTAACGTATCCCAAGTGACAAGCGGCGGCAGCGTAACCCTGTCGTGGACAACTCAGGCCGACGCTACGTCTTACAAGATCTACGAAACACTGTGTAATCCAGCGTCCTGCGCGCAGCCTCAGCCTGTCGGTCAACTCATAGCAACGGTCGCTAGCCCCCCTTTTCCGGTCACCATTACGAGGAATACCTTGTTTCAGGTTCAATCTTGCAACGCGTCGGGTTGTAACACTGGCTCGGAAACAGTAGGAGTTGCGGCCACGGGTCCCAACCGGCTCTAAGTAAAGTCCATCGCAAGAGACTTACGGACGGGACCGCTCAGGTCCCGTCTTTTTCATGACCCAGCGCCGGCGAATCGGCTGTGCTTCGGCACAGAAAAGCCACAGAGTCCTGATTCTGCCCCGAATCGCTCTGACGGCTCGGCGGAAGCTTGCTGCGGCAGGTGGGCGCCGTGTGCGAGGAGTCGCAAGGCGGCGGCTCTGACTTACGCTTCGTTGCGCAACCCCAAATAACCCAAAATCCCCTGCGCCGCTTCGCGGCCTTCGAATACCGCGGTCACCACCAGATCCGAGCCACGCACCATGTCGCCGCCGGCGAAGATTTTTGGATTGGTGGTCTGGAAGCGAGATTGCGGGGCGCCGGAAACACGCACCCGGCCATTGCCGTGTAGATGGACTTTTTGCGATTGAAACCATTCGGCGGGACTGGGCAGAAAGCCGAAGGCAATGATCACCGCATCGGCGGCAATGGTTTCTTCGGTTCCAGGCACCGCTTCCGGCACCCGCCGCCCGCGCGGGCCCGGAGGGCCCAATCGAGTCTCGACCAGCTTCACGCCCTGCACCCGGTCCACCCCGACGATTTCAATGGGCTGGCGATTGAAAAGAAAACAGACACCCTCTTCCTTGCTGTTCTTGTAGTCACGCCGCGATCCGGGCATGTTGTCTTCATCGCGCCGGTAGGTGCAGGTGACGCTGGCCGCACCCTGGCGTACGGCCGTTCGATTGCAATCCATGCCGGTGTCGCCGCCCCCGAGCACCACCACATGCTTGCCCTTCATGTCGATGAAGTCGGCGGCGTCGCTTTCCAGCTTCAGCTCTCGATTGATATTCGAAATCAGATACGGCAGGGCTTCGTGCACCCCCGGCAGATCCTCGCCGTCAAAGCCGCCTTTCACATAGGTGTAGGCGCCCATGCCGAGAAATACCGCGTCGAATTCTTCGATGATGCGTTCGAAGGCGATGTCGCGCCCCACATCCACATTCAGCCTGAATTCCACGCCCATGGTCTCCATGATTTCGCGGCGCTTCTCGACCACGTCCTTTTCGAGCTTGAAGGGCGGAATTCCAAAGGTCAGCAAACCCCCGATTTTTGCGTAGCGGTCGAACACCACCGGCGTGACGCCGTTGCGCACCAGAATATCGGCGCAGGCGAGTCCGGCGGGACCTGCGCCGATCACGGCCACGCGCTTATCGGTGCGCACCACATGGGACAGGTCCGGTTTCCAGCCCAAGCGGAAGGCCTCGTCGGTGATGTATTTTTCGATGGCGCCGATGCTCACCGCCCCCAAACCATCGTTCAGCGTACAAGCACCTTCGCACAGCCGGTCCTGAGGGCAAATGCGCCCGCACATTTCCGGCAGCGAATTGGTTTGATGCGACAGCTCCGCCGCTTCGAACAGCTTGCCGTCGTTGACCAGCGCCAGCCAATGGGGAATGTAATTGTGAACCGGGCATTTCCACTCGCAGAACGGATTGCCGCAGGAGATGCAGCGACCCGCTTGCTGGGCGGCGGCTTCGGCACTGTACTGCGAATAGATCTCGCGAAATTGCCGGGTGCGCACTTCCACGCCGAGCTTGTCCGGATCCTTGCGCGGGATATCGAGAAATTGCAAATGCTTGTCGGCCATGAGGCAAGTTGCGGCGCTCAGGCGGCGCGACGCAGATTCTCCAGCAGCGAATCGATGGCAGAAGCCTTCGGCTTCACCACCCAGAATCTGCCGATGTAGGTCCTGAAATCATTGAGCAATTGCGCGCCCCAGGCACTGCCCGTGGCGTGGCAATGCTGCTCGATGAGACCGCGCAGATGCTGTACATGCGTGCCCATGCCTTCGGGCGACACCCGATGAATATCGATCAAGTCGTGGTTGTAGCGATCGACGAAGTCGCGCTCCATATCGAGCACATAGGCAAAGCCTCCGGTGAACCCGGCGCCGAAATTGACCCCGGTGGTGCCGAGGACGCACACCACGCCGCCGGTCATGTATTCGCAGCAATGATCGCCGGTGCCTTCCACCACCGCGAGTGCGCCTGAATTTCGCACCGCAAACCTCTCGCCCGCCCGCCCGGCGGCATACAGCTCACCGCCGGTCGCACCATACAGGCAGGTATTGCCCATGATCACCGTGTCCCGGGCGACGAAATTCGAATGCTGCGGCGGCTTGACGACGATTTTGCCGCCGGCCATGCCCTTGCCCACATAATCATTGGCCTCGCCTTCCAGATTCAGGTGCAGGCCGCCGGTATTCCACACACCAAAGCTCTGCCCGGCGGAGCCTTTCAAGTTCACGATCAGGGGCGCTGCATCCATGCCGGAATTCCCCCAGCACCTGGCGATTTCCCCGGAGATGCGCGCGCCGATGGAGCGATTGAAATTGTTCACCGCGTAGGAGAACTCGCCGCCTCTCTTCAGCTCTATGGCGGCGCGCATGTCGCGCAGCATTTGTTCGGCGAGGACGCCGCGATCGAAGGGCTGGTTGTGCGGATCGACGCAGTATTGCGGCTTGTCGGAGACCAGAGCGGCATTGGCCAGCACCGGCCTCAAGTCCAGCTTGCGCTGTTTCGAGGTTTCGCCGGGCAGAATCTCCAGCCGGTCGGTACGCCCGATCAATGCCGCGAGCGTGCGCACGCCCATCGAGGCCATGATTTCGCGGCATTCGCGCGCCACGAATCTGAAGTAATTCATGACCATCTCGGGCAGACCGATGAAGTACTTGCTGCGCAGTACACTGTGCTGAGTGGCGATGCCCGTGGCGCAGTTGTTCAAGTGGCAGACACGCAAGTACTTACAGCCCAGGGCCACCATGGGAGCAGTCCCAAATCCGAAGCTCTCGGCTCCGATCAATGCCGCCTTGATCACATCGAGACCGGTCTTCAGTCCGCCGTCGGTCTGCAACCTGACCCGATGGCGCAGCTCATTGGCGCGTAGGGTCTGATGAGTTTCGGCGAGACCCAACTCCCAGGGTGTGCCCGCGTACTTGATCGAGGACAGGGGACTGGCCCCCGTACCGCCATCGTAGCCGCTGATGGTGATCAAATCCGCGTAGGCCTTGGCCACGCCCGCCGCCACCGTGCCGACGCCCGGTTCCGCCACCAGCTTGACCGACACCAAGGCCGTCGGATTGACTTGCTTCAAATCGAAGATCAGCTGCGCCAGATCCTCGATGGAGTAGATGTCGTGATGCGGCGGCGGGGAGATCAATCCCACGCCGGGGCGCGCGAATCTTAACGTGGCAATCATGTCGTTGACCTTGTGCCCGGGAAGCTGCCCCCCTTCGCCGGGCTTGGCGCCTTGCGCAATCTTGATCTGCAGAACTTCGGCATTGATCAGGTATTCCGCCGTCACCCCGAAGCGGCCTGATGCCACCTGCTTGATCTTGGAGTTCTTCTCCGTACCGTAACGCTTAGGATCCTCGCCCCCCTCGCCGGAATTGGAGCGGGCGCCGAGAGCGTTCATCGCGATCGCCAAGGCCTCGTGCGCTTCCGGCGACAAGGCGCCCAGGGACATGCCGGCACCGTCGAAGCGCGCAACAATGGCCGAGATCGGTTCCACCTCCTCGATGGAGATCGGCGCGCCGTCGCGCTTCAACCTCAATAAATCGCGTATGCAGGATACCGGCCGCTCATTGACCAGCCGCGAAAACTCCCGGTATTGCTCGTAGCTGCCCGCCATGACGGCCGACTGCAGCGTCGCAATCACATCCGGGTTGTACATGTGGTATTCGCCATCGTGCCGGTACTTGAGCAGACCGCCCTGCTCCACCGGCGCGCCCTTGTCCCAGGCGCGCCTCGCCAGGTACTGCGAGTCCGCCTTCAGGTCCTCGAAATCGGCGCCTTGAATGCGGCTGTCCGTGCCCGCAAAACATAGATCCACGACGTCATCACCCAAGCCCACGATCTCGAACAGCTGCGCGCTGCGATAGCTGGCCACGGTGCAGATGCCCATCTTGGACATGATCTTGAACAGACCCTTGCGGATCCCGCGCCGATAGCTGCGGCCCAGTTCCTGGCGTGCGATGGCCTCCATCTTGAGCACTCCTTTGCGCATCAGGTCGAACAGGGTCTGGTAGGCCAGGTACGGATACACGGCGGTGGCACCGTAGCCGATCAGGCAGGCGAAGTGATGCGCGTCGCGCGCCGTTCCGGTCTCGACCAGGATGTTGCATTTGCAGCGCAGTCCGGTGGCGACCAGGCGGTGATGCACGGCCCCGGTGGCGAGCAGTGCATGGATGGGCAATTTCCCCTTGACGAGATAGCGGTCCGAGAGCAGGAGCACGACCTTGCCCAGGCGCACGGCGGCTTCGGCCTGATCGCAAATACGCTCGAGCGCGGCTTTGAGATCCAGATGCTCCTCGTATTGCAGGTCGATGAATTCGTTCGGCACGCCGGAATCGGCGAGGGCCACGATCTGCCGCAGCTTGCGCTGCGAAAGCACCGGTGAACTCAGGACGATCTGCTCGGCATGCTGCGGCGCCGGCAAGAAGATGTTCGCCTCAGGTCCGATCTGCGTCTGCAAGGACATCACGATGCTTTCGCGCAGGCTGTCGATGGGCGGATTGGTGACCTGGGCGAATTGCTGGCGGAAGTAGTCGTACAGCGAACGCACCTTTCTCGACAGGACGGGCATCGGCGTGTCATCGCCCATGGAACCGACGGCTTCGCTCTCGTCTTCGGCCAGCACCCGGATGATTTCGTCGCGTTCTTCGGCCGACACATTGAACATCTTCTGATACTGGGCCAAGGTCTCGCGGTCGAAGGGCTCCGCGGCCAGCCGCGGATCGATGAGATCGGTCTGCAGATACCGCACACCTTTTTTAAGCCAGGCCTTGTAGGGGTGGCGGCTCTTGAGCAAGTCGTCCACCCGCTGGGTGTTCAGAAGCTCGGCGGTTTGCAGATCGAGCGCCAGCATCTCGCCGGGTCCGAGCTTGCCCTTGTCGAGGACATCCTCGGGCGAGTAGTTCCACACCCCCGCTTCCGAGGCGATGGTGATGTGACGGTTGCGGGTAATGACCCAGCGAGCCGGACGCAGACCATTGCGATCGAGCGTGCAGCAGGCATAGCGGCCGTCGGTGAGAACGACGCCCGCCGGCCCATCCCATGGCTCCATGTGCGTGGCGTAGTACTCGTAAAACGCCTTCAAGTCCGGATCGATCATGTCCACCGATTGCCAAGCGGGAGGTATGAGCAGGCGCATGGCGTGCATGGGATTGAGGCCACCGACCAGCAGCACCTCCAGCATGTTGTCCAGGGACTGCGAATCAGAGCCTCTCAAGGAAACCAGCGGCAGGATGTCGCTTAAAGCAGGCAGAAGCGGCGATTGGAACAACGGGCCGCGCGCCACCGCCCAGCTGCGGTTGCCCTGCACGGTGTTGATCTCGCCATTGTGGGCCAGATACCGGTAAGGGTGCGCGAGGCGCCACTGCGGCAGCGTGTTGGTGGAAAAGCGCTGATGGAAGACCGCCACCGAGGACTCCATCCGCGCATCCTCGAGGTCGGGATAGAACTGCGCCAGAAATTGCGGCATGACCATGCCTTTGTAGACGATGGTGCTCGCCGACAAGGACGGGACATAGAAGGCCGTATCCTTCCCTTCGAGCAGCTTCTCACTGCGCCGCCGCGCCAGGAACAATTTGCGGTTGAAGGCGGCTTCGTCGAGGTCCCCGCTGGTATTGACGAAGATCTGTTCGATGCGGGGCAGACTCTTGAGCGCTTCCGAGCCGCAGGCTGAAGGATCGATGGGAAGGATGCGAAAGCCCGCCACCTGAAGCTTCTCGAGCTGCAATTGCTCACAAAGCAGCCGGCGCGCCTCGGCGGCCTTTGCAGCATCGCGATCGAGGAATACCAACCCCGCGGCGAACATCGGTGCCAGCGTGAAGCCCGCCTCTGCGGCCACGGCTTTCAAGAATGCCGTGGGCTGCTTGATCAGCAGTCCGCAACCATCGCCCGTCTTGCCGTCGGCGGCGATGGCGCCGCGGTGCGTAAGGCGATTCAGAGAGCTGATGGCCGTTTGCAGCACCCAATGGCTGGGCCGGTCATCGAGACTGGCGATCAGTCCAAAACCGCAGGAATCCTTCTCGTGAGAAGGACGGCACAGGCCCCACTCCTGCGCACGCGGATCCGCGCCGTCGAGGCTGGTGCTGAAAGAGGCTGTGTGTTCGATCGCCATATCGCGCCCATACAGAAAGCTGACTCCGCGCGAACGGCGCAGGAGCCTTTTGAAAAACCAAGAACATCAATCGGTTCTAGTCAATTGGAAAAACAGGCCTGCGGCCGTTTTTGTCGATGCTGCGCAAGTCCGACATGTTGCTAGGGCCCGAAAGTTCGAGCACGGTTGGAGCAAACGCCGCGTCGCGCCTATGTGGGGTTTACCTTATATGGAGGCCGCCCTGATTGGCAAGCGGCTGCCGCGATCGACTGTCCAGCGATCAGCTCATCCGGCTGTCCCGAGATGAACTCACGACCAATTCACCCAGCAATGTAGCGTTCCAGCTGCTCGATGTGCTGCGACTGCTCCTCGATCACCGCCTTGACCAAATCCCCGATGGACAACATGCCGACGACACGGCCGGCTCTGACCACGGGTAAGTGCCTGAAGCGACCTTCGGTCATGAGTTGCATGCAGTGATGCACGGTGTCCTCCGGCGTCACGCTGACCGCCGGCGAACTCATGATGTCGCTGACCGGGGTGTCGTGGGAGGAGCGATTTTTCAGGATGACTTTTCGCGCGTAGTCGCGTTCCGAAATGATCCCGAGCAAGGTGCCCTCGGTCATCACCAGCAGCGCGCCCACATGTCGAGTGGCCATGATCTCGATCGCTCGTAGGACGGAATCTTGCGGCGCAACGGAAAAAATCTGATTGCCCTTGACCTTAAGTAATTGGCTCACGGTTTGCATATGCACCTCCGGTATCGCTGCAATCGGACGTCTTTGGCCCCTTTGACTATACTCGCGCCTCGAACGAGGACAACCCATTTGACCGAATCGGATCCCAAGGCTCCCGCCGAGGCGCTCGTGCCGCCCGTCGCACCTCAAAAACCTCACCCCGTGGCCTCGCCCTACGGCGAACGCATGGATCCCTATTACTGGCTGCGCGACGATGAACGCACGAATCAAGAGGTGCTGGCCTACCTGAAAGCTGAGAATGCCTATCGGGAACGCAGCATGGCACACGCCAAATCGCTGGAAAATGCGCTCTACGAGGAAATCTACGCTCGTTTGAAACAGGACGATGCCACGGTGCCGTATCGAAAGAGCGGCTATTGGTACAGCGTCCGCTTCGAGCCGGGCAAGGAACACCCGATTTTTGTGCGCCGCCGCAACTCGCTCGATGCCCCGGAAGAGATCTTGTTGGACGCCAATATGCACGCGGTCGGCCACGAGTACTACCGCATCGGCGCCATGGAGATCTCGCCCGACTCGGCATGGCTGGCCTACTGTGAGGACACGGTGGGCAGGCGCCAATTCACGCTGCGCTTCAAAAACCTGCGCAGCGGAGAAACCCTGCCGGATACCATCTCCGGCATCGAAGCCGACTTGGCATGGGCCAACGACAATCGGACCCTGCTTTACGTCGAGAAGGATCCGGAGACCTTGCTGGGGCTGTACGTAAAAAAACACGTGCTCGGCGAGGATCCGGCGCGCGATCGGCTGGTCTTCGAACAGACCGATCGGAGCTTCTATACCGGCGTGTCCAAGTCAAAATCTGAGGCCTACATCTTCATCCACATGGAGAGCACCTTGTCTTCCGAGTGGCGCTATGCGCGCGCCGATGATCCAGAACTTCGCTTCGAGATATTCTTGCCTCGTGAGCCGGATCATGAATACGACATCGAGCATCTGGGGTCCGATTTCATCGTCAGGTCAAACTGGCAGGCTCGAAATTTCCGCCTGGCGCGCGCACCCATCGGCAGCCACTCCGAGCGTGCCTCCTGGATCGATGTGGTGGCGCATCGCGACGACACCTATATCGAGGAGTTCGATGTTTTCGACCGATTCATCGCGTTATCGGTGCGCAGCGCCGGCCTGCGCAAGATCCTCATTCGTCCGCTCACCCTTGCACCCGCGTTTTTCATCGCCAGCGACGAAGCGGCCTACAGCACTTCGATTTCCGTCAATATGGAGATGGACACCGAGATCGTGCGCTATGCCTATTCTTCGCTGACCACACCGACGACCATCTATGACTACAACGTCGGCACGCGCGAGCAGATGCTGCTCAAGCGCGACCCGGTCCTCGGCCGTTTCGATCCCAATGATTACGCCACGGAATTCTTCATGGCGCCCGCGCGCGACGGCGCGGAAATACCGGTCTCGCTGGTGTATCGCAAGGGCTTTGCGCGCGACGGGTCCGCTCCCCTGCTGCAATACGGCTACGGGGCCTACGGTTTGTCCATGGACCCGAGCTTTTCCTCGGCGCGCCTGAGTCTGCTCGACCGAGGTTTCGTCTATGCCATCGCGCATATACGCGGCGGACAGGAGAAGGGCCGCGCGTGGTACGACGCCGGGCGGCAACTCTGCAAGAAGAATTCATTCAATGATTTCATCGACGTCACGCACACGCTCGTTGAGCGCCGTTACACCGCCAAGGACAAGGTGTTTGCCATGGGAGGCAGCGCCGGCGGGTTGCTGATGGGAGCGATCGCCAACATGAACGGTTCCGACTATCGCGGCATCGTCGCGCAGGTGCCCTTCGTGGACGTGGTCACCACCATGCTGGACGAGAGCATTCCGCTCACCACCAATGAATACGACGAGTGGGGCGATCCCAACGAGCGCGAATACTACGATTACATGTTGTCGTACTCGCCCTACGACAACATCGGCCATCAGGCGTATCCAGCCATGCTGGTGACCACCGGCCTGTGGGACAGTCAGGTCCAGTATTACGAGCCGGCTAAATGGGTGGCCAAACTTCGCGCACTGAAATCAGGCAACCATCGGCTGCTGCTGCATGTAGAGATGGAGGCGGGACATGGCGGCAAGTCCGGCCGCTTCCAGCGATATCGCGAGACCGCCATGGAATACGCGTTCCTGCTGGATGAGTTGGGCGTGCGAATTTGAAACTTAAATCGTTTAGCGGCGAATGTCTCCAGCCAATTGGGCTTGCTCCAACCAGCTGAGCTTGACCGCAGGGGCATATCGAGCGGCAAGTCGCGTGGCGGAGGCCACGCGCGCATCGACTCTCGCCAGGGCAAACTGTCCATCGCCGCGCCGAACCACCAACGTGGCCTCGCGACCGCCCTCTACGCCCAGCAATGCAAAGATCTTCGATTGCATGGTCAGCATCAAGCAAGCTCCATGCCAGGAATTTTTATTCTACAAATCAATCGGTTATGCAGAACCGACGACTTCAACAGTGACGCGAATTGTCCAGTGCTGACACACACCGCCAGCACACGCAGGCCACCTCATGCGCCGCCACGTGCACCAGCAATACCTGCAGTCACCTCGGCGCCACCGCCGCATGCACCGCCACCGCACGTACCGCCACTATGCACCAGCAACACTTGCGGGGCCGCATGCTCGCCAGCGCAGGGCACGACCTACTGAAGGATCAGCCCTATGGATGGATCAATACGCAGGCCTGGGAATGGGCTTTGAGAGCCTTGCAAATCGAGTTGGCGCGCGCTTCGCTCAAAGAAGCGACCTGCAGGCGGTACAGGGTGCCCGAGGTGCCCTTCTTCGGCGAGACCTTGGGCGAGAGCCCGGAGAACAGCTTCGGATATTCCCGTTCCAGCTTTGCCCAGCGCTTGTTCGCCGCGTCGGCGCCGGACTGGAAGGCGCCGAGCTGAATGCCGTAGGCACCCGATGATTTTGGCGACACCGGCCGGGTGCTGGGTGATGCCGGCACTTTGGAAACGGCAGTTTTGGGTGCCGGTACAGGCTTCTGCGCGGATTTCTGCGCGGATGCAGGTTTTTGGGGGGTGGGCCGCGGACCGGTCTCGGGCGGCACCGTGTCGGCGCCTGTGGGAGTCGTGCTTGGCGGCGCCGCGGCCAGCGTGAAGTTCTCGACGCGGATGCGCGCTTCCTCGGTCCACTTGCCTTCCGGATACTGCTTCAGGAAGGCTTGATACCCCTCGAGCGTGTCGGTGTCACGTGCCTTTTGCCAATCTCGTTCCTCATAGAGCTCCTTCACACGGGCCTGCGCCTGGGCGGTGAATTCGCCCTTCGGATACTTTTTCAAAAAAAGTTCATAGGCATCGGGAGTGTTCTCGGTGCGGGTTTTCTCCCAGTCGCTCTGCTGCCGGCTGCATCCCGACATGGCCAGAGCGACCGCCAAAGCCGCCGCCAAACACGCTTTGTTCATGATGACCATGTTGATACTCTGCAAGGGCTTCAAAAGATGCGCCATTCTACGTCGGCGACGCCAAGCTCGTCACATCACGGCGCCAGCCGATAGGATAATAAGGGCCCATGCCGCAAGAAAAACGCCGATTTCTGGACAGCAACTCGGCCTCGCCGACCTTCATCGGCGCCAATTCGGTATTCGTCGGCGATATCCGCGGCAGCGGCCAATTCGTGGTTTCCGGCGAAGTTCACGGCGACGGTGCGTTGGACGGAGCGCTGAATCTCTCGGCCTCCGGAACCTGGCACGGCTACATCCGGGCACAGCAAGCGATCGTCGCCGGCACCATCCTCGGGGGCCTTAGCGTCGAGGGTAAGCTGGAGATCGGTTATACAGCGGTCATCCGCGGCAAAGTCAGCGCGCGCACCGTCGCGATAGCCAAGGGGGCCATCGTGGACGGAGAAATCGAAGTGACCTCCAACAGCCCGGTGATGCAATTCGAGGAAAAGCGCGACACCGACTCCCGGGACAGCTGACAAGGCACTGTTCGCGAATGGCGACAGATTGCAAAGATGGTGTGTTGAAACGGAATCACGCATCCTAGGTGCGATGAAAGAATACGACGTGGTCATCATCGGCGGCGGCATTCACGGCGCCGGTGTACTTCAAGCGGCGGCGGCGGCGGGCCATAAGGCGCTGCTCATCGAACGGCAGGGCCTGGCGAGCGGCACGTCGAGCCGCTCGAGCAAGCTGATTCACGGCGGTTTGCGTTACTTGGAATCGGGCCAGTTCGCCTTGGTGCGCGAAAGCTTGCGTGAACGTGCCATCCATCTGCGCATCGCCCCCGAGCTGGTCGCCCTCAAGCCGTTCTACATCCCGGTATACCGCGACACCCGCCGGCGGCCTTGGCAGCTGAAGCTTGGACTGTGGATGTATGCCCTGCTCGGCGGCTTCGATGGGGCCACCCGCTTCGGCAGCGTACCCAAACGGGAGTGGGCGCGGCTCGACGGACTGAAGACCGAAGGACTTGATGCCGTGATTCATTATCACGATGCACAGACCAACGATGCCTTGCTGACACGCGCGGTGGTCAAGTCCGCGCTGGGATTGGGAGCGGAGCTTGCGATGCCTGCACGATTCTCGAGCGCTACTTTGCGCGAGGACGGCGTGACGCTGACCTACACCCTAGCCGGCTCGAGCGTCGAGGTCAGGGCTCGGGTTCTGGTGAATGCCGCGGGTCCCTGGGCCACACGGGTGGCGCGCGCGGTCGAACCTGCCATCGCAATTCCCGACGTGGAACTGGTTCAAGGCAGCCACATTGCGATCCCCCTAAGGATCACGGCGGGCATCTACTATGTCGAGAGCCCCACCGATGGGCGCGCCGTGTTCGTCATGCCCTGGGCGGGCGGCAGCTTGATCGGTACCACCGAGACCCCGTACCGCGGCGATCCTGATCTGGTGCAACCTAGCCCTTCAGAAGAGGAATATCTGCTGGCCGTGGTTCGCCATTATTTTCCGGCTTTGAGTGGCCTGACACGCGACGACATCACCGAACGTTTCGCCGGACTTCGCGTATTGCCTGCCGCCACCCAGGCGGCCTTCGACCGGTCGCGGGAGACTCTGTTCACCGTGGACCGAGACGTGCGCCCGCGCGTCCTTTCCATCTATGGCGGCAAACTGACAGGGTGGCGCGCGGCCGCGGCGCATGTGATGCGGCGCATCGGCCCTTCCCTGCCGCCGGCGGTCAAACGGGCTGAAACGGATTTGTTGATTTTGAGGAAACCGACATGAAGAAGTATCGCCTGGGGCTTGCCGCACTGGCATTGATGGTTACGGCGGCGCACGCGGACGACTATTTGAGTCCGACCGAAGAGCGCGTTCGCCTGTCGCTGGGAGTCGTGCGCTACTCGAATCGGACCGATCTTCAGATCAACAGCAGCGCGGACGTTCCCGGCACGCCCCTCAACGCAGAGGATGAGTTCGGGTTGGACAAGGTCGACTATGAAGCAAAAGTACAGGCCTTGGTGCGCGTCGGTGAGCGCAATCGATTGCGTTTCGATTATTTTTCGCTGGACCGCTCCGGCCAGAACACGCTGACTCAACCCATCGTATTTCGCGACGTGGTCCTACAGCCCGGCGATCCGCTGAAATCCGACCTGTCGATACGCACGTTCGGCATTACTTACGGATATTCATTTTTGCACAGCGATCGATATGAGGTGGCGGCCACGATAGGCATCAACGACACCGATATTTCGGCGCGTGCGCGGGTGCAGACGCAAACTCGACATATCGACCAGACTGAGGATCAAGCAGGGCCATTCCCGACGGTGGGTCTGGATGCGACCTATGTGCTGAGCAAGCGCTTTTATTTCGACGGGCGCGCCCAGTACTTCAAAGTGCACATCGACGATATCGATGGGTCCCTAGGGATTTACGAGCTGGATGCGCTGTACCGCCTGCGTCCGAATATTTCCTTCGCGCTGGGGTACACCTCGTTGCGTGCGCATCTGGCCTCGACGCAGATCAAGCAATCGGGTCTGTTCAATTTCAATTCGAGCGGCCCGGAAATATTCCTCCGGGTCGCCTTCTAAACTCGACGCCTTCTAAACTCGACCATTCGCCAAATTCGCTCCGCGAATTTGGCGGGGCGTGAAAACAGGGGCTTGCGGCATGCGCGGAGCGACGGCGCACCCGGCGCCGGCGGGGCCTTAGGGCGTGCTGGACTCGGCGGAGAACTCGACGCGATTGTTCGCCGCGGCGGCGCGATTCCATTCGCCGGCCGTGAGGCTGTCGGTACGAATCGGGTAAGGCGTCGCGGCGTGCGCGGTGCCGGTGCTTTCGAGCGCCACGGTGATGGCCCCCGAGGTGCGCTGGCGCACGCCGGCAACCAGGTTGGCAAAGGCCAGCGACTGGCGCTGCTGGCCGGACAGTGCCTCGTCCAGGGGATTGCCGATCATGTCGCAGCGGTTGATGGGCAGCGTCGGCGGCGCGGGCACATACCCATCTGTGGCGTTGCCGCTGAGGCAGAACAGTCCCGCCGAACTCGAAATCTTCACGACCCCGTGAAATCCTTGGGCCTCGAGTTTGGCCAACATGTCGCGCAGCACATCGGCGCGGCCGCGGTCGAATGCGATTTCGCCGTAAGGCACCAGTTCGGCGCGCGCCGCCATCGGGGCAGCCGCCGAGCCTCCCGGCGCCGCGGAAGCCGGGCTCGGATTGAGCGTCGAGAGTGCGGCGGTCAGGTCCTTGACTGCGGCGGCGAGGTCGACTCTGGCGCGTTGCAATTCGGCATTGGCGGATTGCAGTCCGGCGATTTCCGCGTGGGTGCGTGCGAGTTCGTTGCGCGACATCAACCAGGCGGCCGCGAAGGCAACGGCAACGGCGAATACGGCCGCGATCGCGCTCACCCAGGGCCATACCGGCTTCGGCGGCTTGGGCGGCGGGGCAATCGGGTCGACACCCTGTATCGGCATGGCGCTGCGGACATCGCTGATGATGCGCGTGGAAAAGCTGTCGAGGCTCGCGACGATGAAACGGCGGATGTCCACCGCCTGATCCTTCACGGCCGCTTCAACCCGCCGTCCCCAATCGCCGGCACCGCCCGCCGCGGAGCGTTGCTGCGGCGGGCGCTCGACCGCGATCCCTGAGTCGAGCTCCACGGGCGCCAATGCAGGCTCCGCCATGTCGCGCCGATCCGGCAACAAGTGCAGCTCGTACAGCACCTTCGAGACATCGACCGGCCGAACTTGCTTCGGCAAGACACCCATCGCGCCGAGCGCGCGGGCCTGGCCGACGTACAGCTCTCCTTCCTGCGAGGTGTACATCATGATCGGAATCATGGCGGTCTGCGGATTGCCCTTGATGGCCTGGACGGCCTGCAGGCCATCCATTCCCGGCATGAGATGGTCCATGAAAATCGCATCGGGCCGATTGGTCTTCAGATATTCGATGGCCTGCTCGGCCGACTCGGCCATGTCGACTTCGATGTCGTACTTTTCGAGCATGCGGCTCAAGATGACACGAGCCGACTTCGAGTCGTCGACGACCAATGCGCTTTTGCGAGCCATGAGATTAAGTGTAGCGCAGTCCTTTGAAGCGCACGGTCACCGCGCCATCCATATCCCGTCGCGAATTCGCGACGCACGCGTCCTTCGCCGCGGAGCGGCGCCGGGCTTCGCGGCGACCGCGCACCTACGCCGGATCGGCGCTCTGCGATTCCTTGTTCTGGGAAATCCAGGTCAAAGCGGATTCCACATCGGCAAGTTCACTGGCGGTGAATCCTTCGATCCTGACCCCGGTGGCTTCTGCCTTCTTCTTGGCGAGCTCGGCGGCCGCCACGGAATGCACCCAGACCAAACCGCGGCGCACTTTGGCCGTGAATTTTTGCTGCTTTTCTTCGGTCATTTACCCACTCCTTAAAATTGGTCTACCGCAGTCTACGGCGCCGCGATGGCGCGGTCCATCCGGGCACTGTAGTTGTTGAGCGCGCGCGCGACCACCCCGATGTATTCGTTCGCCTCGTCCCAGCGGCGCTCTTCGATGGCCTCGCGAATTCCGGGCAAGGTCTTGACGCCGTATCCCGTATGCATTCCGGGAGCATAGACCATATGCTGATACCATTCTCGACCCGGTAATCCGCGCGGATCCGTCAGATTTTGTTCCAGCGTCGTGAGGGTCGAATTCATGCGCTCTCGGGCGGCGCTGTCGGACGGATCGTCGCCGGTCGCGAGGCGTGCGTATTCCCTGTCGAATGCCTTGGCGCTGCGTTCCAGTTTGGTCACCGCGTTGTCCAGTTCGGCAAAGTTCAGATGCGGCACGTCGGCCGCACGCGCCGGCGGCGCGCGCGGAGCGTCCGGATTGGCGGTCAGCTTGTAAGACTCGTCGTCCAGCAGTTTGCCGAGTTCCTGTGTCTTGGCACGCATGGCATCCGCGAGCTTGTGAAGTTCGTCGTTGTAAGACGACACTGACGCCGCGAAGTCGCTTTCATGCGCCGGGATCAATTCGGCCTGCGCCGCCCGCAGCATGATGCGGCCGGCGGTTTTTGCCAGAGCCACGCCATATTCGAAGGTCGGATCCACAAACCGCCGATAGTGGTCGAATGAATCGTAGGCGGAGTGATACACGCCATACTCCGATTCGCCCTCGAAGCCCAGATTGACGGAATTGATGCCCAAATGCTGCAGGAACGGCGTGTAATCCGAGCCTGATCCCAAGGCACCGAGCTGCAGGTCGGTGCTCGAACCGGCCCGCGCGCCGGAGTCGCCTGCACCCTGCGACTCATAGTTGGCGACGCGCCGGTGAGCCAATGATCGTGCCAGCACACTGGCGCCGGTCTCGGGATCCTTCACGTCGCGCGCCGCTTCGCTCAGGAAATGCTGCAAAGCGTGGCTGCCCTCGGCCTGCAAAAAACCTCGGCCGTTGGTGTCGGAATTGACGTACAGCACCGCCTTGGCCTTCAGTTCCGCGGCATGCTGCTCCACCCACTCGGTCGAGCCCAGCAGGCCCGGCTCCTCGCCATCCCAGCTGTTGTATACCAGCGTGCGCCGCGGGCGCCAGCCATCCTTGACCAATTTGCCGATGGACTTCGCCTCGGCCATGAGCGCCACTTGCCCGGCCAGCGGATCCATGGCGCCGAAGACCCATCCATCGTGATGGTTGCCGCGGATGATCCATCGATCAGGCTCGTCGCTGCCACGCATCTTGGCGATGACATCGTAGATCGGCTTCTGATTCCAATCGGACAACACCTTCATGTGCACTCGGGCAGGCCCGGGACCGATGTGATAGGTCATCGGCAATCCGCCTCGCCATCCGGACGGTGCGACGCGTCCACCCAAGGCCGCGAGCAAGGGTTCCGCATCGGCGTAGGAGATGGGCAGCACGGGTATTTTCAACAAGGTCTTCGCATCCTTGATCGCCAGCCGCTTGGCCCCCGGGACCGCGCCCACACCGGGCGTCAAGGGATCGCCGCTGTACAAGGTCAGATCCTGAACCGAGCCTCGTTGCACCGCATCGCGCGGGCGATAACCGCCCTTCGGGTAGATGTCGCCCTGCCCATAACCGTCATCGCGCGGATCGGAATAGATCAAGCAGCCCACGGCACCGTGTTCATACGCCAGCTTGGGTTTCAAGCCCCGCCAGCCGCCGCCATAGCGGGTGAGCACGATGCGCCCTTTGACGCTCACACCTTGGCGTTCGAGTTCCTTGTAGTCGTCCGGCATGCCTTGATTGACATACACGAGTTCCCCCGTCACATCGCCGTCGGCGCCGTACACGTTGTAGGGCGGCAATTCGTCCTTGGTCTGCGTCGAGGTGCTGTCCCCGGCGATGGGCGGCTCGCTCAATCGAGCCTTGAAATGACTCGGGGCGATGAGCTCGACCGACACCTCGCGCGGCGTCGGGTACAGCACGGAGAATGTTTCGATCGAGGCATCCCAGCCCCATTCGCGAAACTTCGCGAGTTGGAATTCCGCGTTGGCCTTGTCGTGGGCCGAGCCCACATGGTTCGGGGCGGAAGACATCTGTTGCATCCAGCCGCGCAGATCCGCCGCCGAAAGGTCGGCATCGAAGCGCTTCTCCAGCTGCACCTCGGCGGCCACCGCCGCGCCGGAGAAACCCTCGAGATCGCTGGCGCCCGCAGGCGCATCGGCGCAGAGCGCTCCGGCACATCCCAGGCCTGCCAATGCGCCGATGAACGCACTCGAAATTCGCGAAAAGCTAACGACCACTTGCTCTCCTAGTCGCGGATGCCGGTGCCGCGGTTCAACAAGGTTACCGCCGATGCGAACATCGCCGTGGCAGCGGCAATCATGATGGCATATGCCAGGCGCAGATCGACATCGGAGGTGCCGAGAAAGCCGAAGCGAAATGCACTCACCATGTACAAAATCGGATTGGCGTTCGAGGCCATGTGGGCCCAGGAGGGCAGCATCATGACCGAATAGAACACGCCGCCCAAATAAGTGAGCGGGGTCAGCACGAAGGTGGGAAACCAGGAAATCTGGTCGAAATTCTTGGCGAACAGCGCATTGATGAAGCCGCCCAAGGCGAAGATAAAACTGGTGAGAAACACGGCGGTGAGGATCGCCGGCGCGTGCGTGATGGACAGATGCGTGAAGAACAGCGAGATGACGGTCACCACGGACCCGACCAGGACGCCGCGCAGCACCCCCCCCATGGCATAGCCTAGGACGATGAGCCAGTTCGGCAGGGGAGAGACCAAGAGCTCCTCGATGTGCTTGCCGAATTTCGCGCCGAAGAAGGACGACACCACATTGCCGTAGGAAGTCTGGATCACGTTCATCATGATGATGCCCGGCGCCATGAACTGCATGTAATCGTAGCCGCCCACCTGGCCGACTCGACGGCCGATCAGGCTGCCGAAAATGACGAAGTACAGCGTGGCGGTAACGGCCGGCGGCACGATGGTCTGTCCCCAGATGCGCACGATGCGGCTGAATTCGCGAATGATGATGGTCTTGAAGCCGATCCAATCGGTGAGCGCGCGGGATTCAGGCATCAGGAAACCTTCGCGGCGGCGGCCGTCCTGGCGCTGCCGTCGACCAAGCGGATGAACAATTCCTCGAGCCGGTTGACCTTGTTGCGCATGCTGTTGATGGCGATTCCCTGTGCCGAGAGCTGGGCGAATATGTCGTTCAGGCTCTGGGTTTTCGCCATCTCGATTTCCAGCGAATGCGCGTCCGCCAGTACCGCCGTGAACCCCTCGAGCCGCGGCGCCACGGAGCGCGCATCGCGCAAATTGAACACGAACACTTCCGTCTGTAGCTTGCGCAGCACGTTCGTCATGCTGTCGCGCTCGATGATGTTGCCGCCTTCGATGATGGCGACGTGGCGGCACAGGTTCTCGGCCTCTTCGAGATAGTGCGTGGTCAGAATGATGGTCGTCCCCTGCGCGTTGATATTGCGCAGGAACTCCCACATCGAACGGCGGATCTCGATGTCCACGCCCGCGGTGGGCTCGTCCAAAATCAGCAGGCGCGGCTCGTGCATCAAGGCGCGCGCAATCATGAGCCGCCGTTTCATGCCGCCGGACAATGCGCGCGCCGTCGAATTGCGCCTGTCCCAGAGCTGCAGCTGCTTGAGATACTTCTCCGCGCGCTGCTTTGCCAGCGGCCGAGGTATGCCGTAGAACCCCGCTTGATTCACCACGATGGTGAATGGGGTCTCGAACATGTTGAAATTGATTTCCTGCGGCACCAGGCCGATGCAGGATTTGGCCGCTTCCAGCTCATTGTCGATGTTATGGCCGAAGACTTCGACCACGCCGCTGGTCTTATTCACCAATGACGTGGTGATGCCGATCGCGGTGGTCTTGCCGGCACCGTTCGGCCCGAGGAGTGCGAAAAAGTC
Organism: Gammaproteobacteria bacterium; assembly: GCA_021323735.1. Lineage (GTDB taxonomy): Bacteria > Pseudomonadota > Gammaproteobacteria > Steroidobacterales > Steroidobacteraceae > Bog-1198. The sequence continues at coordinate 130,210 of JAJPKM010000036.1, read as the reverse complement.
GCCTTCGTCGACGGTAAGGTCGATCGCCTTGAGCGCCTTGATGCCGTTTTTGTATACCTTGGTGAGTTGTCGGAGGACTAGCGCATGCATAAGAGCCGCGTAGCCTAAACCTCGCGAGGCTCGCTTGGCAATTGAGCCGCGGCGGCGAGCTGTAGCCCGGACAGCTGAACGCGGCGCAGGACGCCGGGATCGGGCTGAGCCGCCGCGTCGATCAGCGCGCTCCAGTAGGCATGGCAGTGGCTCCATCTGGCGGTGAGATTCGACGCTTCGGCCGCCGCCAGTGCCGGCAGTTCATCGACCGAGACACGGCGAAAGGCCTCGGCCGTGTTGGCGTGCATGCCGAGCAGGAGATGGGCGATGAGACCCCCGCCCGACGTGACGTGCCAGGCGTAGAACAGCCCCAGTCGGACGAAATCGACGGTGTCCGCCGCGGCGCGGGGTTCATCCGCGATTCTCGAGGCACCCGCCAGGCGTCCGCGCCAGTATGTATCGTCTTGAAAGCGCAGGTCGAACAGCGCGTACGGACAATCCGCCGCCGCCGCACGCTGCGAGGAGGACAGCGGCGAGACTCGGGCGCTCAATCCGGGCGCGACCAGCCCTGAGCTCGCCAGATCGAGAAAGCGGCGGTTCAGTCCGCGGATCGAGATGAGATGTTCGAAAGAGACGTGGGACTCCTGCACCCAGTGACCGATGAGCATGCTTGCCTCCTTGCGTTCGTCTGGCGGTGACTGCGGAAAGATCGCGTATTTCGCCGCAAAGGCAGCGGCAAAACCGACGAAAACCTCTTGGCAACCAAGCTAGCTTTGTGATTAATTTCTGTCAAATTATTTTTGACCGGAAAGTGCGTGATTTGCAACGGGAGCCTGCCATGAGAGTATCCGATGACCGCTACACGAGAGATCGTCAAAAATTCGATCTTGCGCTGCGCCTGATCCGTCATGAGGCGCGCACATTTACCATCCGCCAATGGACCGGCTTGAGCGACGATCGCATACGCAAGCTGTATCGAAGTTACGTGCTGGAGCAAGATTCGCGCGCGACCCTGCGCCATCGCGGCAAGTCGCCGCGGCAGGCGGCGTTCTTCTTCCGCAATCCGGAGCTGAATTTTCAGGCGGCGCAGCTCGCCAGCCTGTTCATCATGTATGGGCTTGTCCATGGCAGCACTCGCGGCGTCGAACCGCACTACCGCGTGGGCTCGCTCGAATCCGGCACCCTGTTGTGCCATGCCTACGAAGCCTATGCGGAAATGCACAAGCCGCCCGGCATTTCATTCGAGCACGCCTGGTTCCTGCTCTTGGCGCTGGCCCGCCGCGACGAGGTCGGCATTGCACGCTGCGCGAATTGCGGCGGCGTGCGGGTACGGGATCTGCTGGCGCGGCACAGCCTGGCCTGCGGCAATTGCGATGGCGGTGCTCGCCTTGCATACATTCCCTTGCAGAACCGGTGCGACGCGCGCAATGGCTCGAGCGGAATACTCAACGAGGCCCCGGGGCCGCGCCCCTGCTAGAATCTTCCGACGATGCAGCGGAGGAATATTCTGGCCGGTCCCTATGTGGATCGCGCAGCTCATTTGCGGCAGGATCCGGCCTGGTTCGCAGCCGCCCTGGCCGATGGGCGCAGCCGTGCGATACCGGTGTGGAATTCTCGCAATCTCATCGTCGAGGGCGACGCGCCGCGCGCGGCGCTGCTCGATCTGTCGGCGATACCCATGGAGCGCCGCACCGCGGACGAGTTGATCCTCCTGGGCCGGTTCGGCGAGACGGACGTCTTTACCTACGATATTTCCGGCGCGGAGCCACCGCCGCCTGAGGCCGGCACGCGCTTCGAGGATTTGCGCCTGATGGCCGCTCTTCTGCCGGCCGAGGACGCCGGCTTGCTGGCCTATGCGCGCGGCATGGTTTCATGGCGCTCGCGCCACCGCTTCTGCGGCAGCTGCGGCGCGCCGACGCTGGCCGCCAAGGGTGGGCACGTTCTAGTGTGCACGAATGCCGCTTGCCGGCACGAGCAATTTCCGCGCATCGATCCGGCCATCATCGTCCTGGTGACGGACGGCGAACGCGCCTTGCTCGGACGCCAGGCGGCGTGGCCCGTCGGAAGGTATTCCACCATCGCAGGTTTCGTGGAGGTGGGGGAGTCTTTGGAGGATGCCGTGGCGCGCGAAGTCTTCGAGGAGACCGGCATCCGCGTCGATCGGATCGAGTATCACTCCTCGCAGCCCTGGCCCTTTCCATCGTCATTGATGCTGGGGTTCACCGCCCGCGCGCTCACGACGCAGATCCTAAGGCGCGATGATGAACTGGAAGATGCACAGTGGTTCACGCGCGAGGATGTGGAGTCGGGAAGACCCATTGTCCCGCCAAACGTGTCGATATCCTTCCGCCTGATAGAGCACTGGTTCAACGCGAGCGGCGACCGGAATCTCAGCGAGATTCAGCAGAGCTCCTGGCCCGCTGCTCGGTAGCCTAAGTACATCAATCACTTAGCGTCGCACATCTGGAATCCGCGAATTCGGCTAGCCGCGCTCCCAATGACCCGGTCTTAGGCGCCAGCCATCGCCCTGCCGCACCCAGGCGTGCGCCACCCAGTGGTATCCACGGCGGCCTGCGACCCAATGACCGCCCACCCATTCATGGCGGCCGCCGACCCAGCTCCAGTAACCCGCGATCCACACCGCATCCGACCACGGTGGGGGCCCGGCGACCTCGACGCGCACCGCCGGCGGCGCCACCAGCACCACACCGCCCACATAGTGATCCTGAGCGGGAACCACCACGCAGCCAGGCAGTGTCAGACTCAACAGAAGCCCGAGCCCTAAAGCTGCGTTGACCCACTTGCCCTGCTGCATACCTGCCACCACTTCGCTCGAGAACGATACGACTGTAACGTCTTTCGTCCCATGCCGTTGACCGAAGATGGGCGTGCCGCGCGATGCATCCGCGGCCTTGTTGCCGGCTCGAGGCGGAATGCTTCAAGGTTTAGGTGTTGCTCCCCGAACGGGGCTTGGATTTGTCGTTGCGGCGACGGCTCAAGCGGGGAGATGCTTGTGGTGCAACCTTTGGTCGAATGATGCGCGCCTTCAGCCGATACATGGCTTCGTCGGCCCGATGCAGCAGTTTCGCGGCATTCTCGCCATGGTGGGGATACATGGACTCGCCGATGGAAACCATCAGTTGCTGCTGCTCATCGCCGATCCAGCAGGGCAGCGATACGCGCTCGCGAATGGCATCGGCAACCCGGCTCACCGGGAAAGGATCGGGAACCCCCGGCAGCACCACCACGAATTCATCGCCGCCGTAACGGCAGCAGATGTCCCCGGTGCGCACGCAGGAACAAATGCGGGTGGCCACCGTCGTGAGAATCTTGTCGCCGACGGCATGGCCGTATTTGTCGTTGATGCCCTTGAATCCGTTCAAATCGATGAACAGCAATCCCACGTGCAGATCTTGCTGTACGGCATCGTTGATGGCCGCTTCGAGCAGTTCGAGCATGCGGCGACGATTGTAAAGACCGGTGAGGCCGTCACGATCCGCCAGCCTCCGGGTTTCGGCCTCGCGCGTCTTGAGCGCGGCCAGCTCATGCAAGAGGTGCGCATTGATGGCCCGCAGGCTCTCGATCTCGCGCAGCTGTGCGGAGTTCATCCGGTGCCCGCGGGATTTCGGTCCGGGGTCGCGCCGCGGCTTGGGATCGAGCGGAGCGTCGTTCCGAACCCCCTGCTTCCCTTCATATGCCATAGTAGTTTTCCCGATCCTGGATATCCCAAGCTGGCATTGTCGTCCAAGGCGGCAATGTAGGGGATCGGGTCGCCCCTGATGCCTATGTAAGACTTGACTGACCGGTGCATCTGCACCTTGGTCGAAGGAGCCCAAAATGCCCTACACGGCAGATCCTCGCGTGTTATTCGCCGCAGAGCGAACGCTGCTGGCCTGGCAACGCACGGCCATCGCGCTCATGGGATTCGGCTTCGTCGTCGAACGTTTCGGATTGTTTCTGCAAATAGCCGCGCACCAATCTGAGTCGGCGGCGCAGCGAAGCTTCTCCATTATGACAGGCGTGCTGCTCCTGCTATTGGGAGCCGCCGTCGCATTGATTTCGGCGCGCCAGTTTCACCGGGTTGCCAAGAATTTGGACCCAGCGGTGGTGCCGCCGGGCTACTGGACGCAGGCCGGCGTTGTGCTCAATGTCATCATCGCCGTGATTGCCTCGATGCTGGCGCTGCATTTTCTGCTCGCCGCCAAGGCTACCGGCTAGCGGGCGGCGGCAGCCGAACCCCCGCGCGGCTCGAGGCGCAGATTCTTGAGGTGCCGTCCCGAGTTCCCCGACAGCAGCGGCGCGCGCCCTCTCCAAGGGCCGACGCGCCTGACTGCCGGCCGGCGGCATCTACATTCCCGATGATTCCACGCCGGAATTCATCGCCGGCGGCATTTCCGGCTCGGATGCCGGCATCGCTGGCGGAGCCATGAATGTCTGTGCCATTGGCGCAGGTTTCGGCTTCGGTGCAGCCCTAGGCGCAGGCTTTGGCATCGCCGCCATGACCTTCTTCTTCGGCGCTGCCTTTTTGGCGACCTTCTTGACGGTCTTCTTAGCCTTCGCCGCCACCTTCTTCTTCGCCTTCATCGGCCGTGATTTCTTCTTAGCGCTCTTCTTGGCTGACACGCGCGCGGCCGAACCGCGCTTGGCCTTGGCCACTGGACGCTTCGACTTGCGCTTCTTCGATTTGCTCTTTTTTGCCATGATCACTCTTCTCCTGGACATCGTTCGAACTCGTTGTGAGAGTAGCCCCGAAAAAGTCTGCTGTCATCTGTGAGTGAACACTGGAGTCGCCCGCGCGGATTGCGTAGGCTGCTTTGGTGTCATCCACAGAACCCATCCGCCCGCTGAAAGATGTCTGGCTTAGGCCCCGGCGTGTGTTTCGGGAATTGGCGACACGACCCATCGGTGCCGCCGACTATCTGCTGGCGGCGACCCAGGGCATCGCGACCTCCATCATGGTGTATCGAACCCAACTGTCGGGAACCAACGTCGGTACGGCCGAGATCCTCTTCAGCGCCTTCGTCCTCGGGCCCGTGGCCGGGGTCGTGAGCATGTATTTGTTTGCCGCCATTTATGCCCGGCTGGGCGCGCGGGCCGGCGGCAAGTCGACGCGACAGCAGCTGTTCCACGTGCTCGCCTACGGCGGCATACCCGTGACGGCGTCGCTCATCCTATGGTTATTCACGGCGTTGCTGGTCGGCGAGTCCGCCGTGCTCGAAAGGCCGGGGGTCGAGATCGACGACTTCGTGGCCTTCGTGCTTCGACTGCAGTTCGGGTCCTACATGCTGCTGTCGCTATGGAGTTTCGTGCTCCAGGTCATGGGGTTCAGCGAGATGCTGGGGCTGGCCACGCGCCGGGCGTTCGGCATTTGGTTGTTAGGTCAATTCCTGGCGCTGCTCCTAACCCTGTTTCTAAGCCTCTTGATCGCCCTGATGCTTCCGGGCCTGGTGCCCACCGCAGCGCCTTGAGGGCTAAGAGACGTCGTTGCCCGTGGCGACGGAATACTTAGGTCGGTTCGTCGGAGCCGGCTGGAGTAACTCCGGGCGCCGAGGCGGCCGCCGGGGGCGTATCCGCCGGAATGACCGGCGTCGGTGGAAGCACCGGCGGTGGGCTATGCAGTCGCTCGATCACGGATTTTGCGACCTCCGCCGCCGACCGCAGAGCCTCGGGGGATTTGCGAACGCGGGGTTTAGGCGTGGACCGGGGCACCGGCCGGGCGGGCTTCCGGACAGCAGCTGATTTGCCGGCTTTGGCGACTGTGATCCCGGCACCCTCCGGCGGCTTTGGTTGGCGGCCGGACGCTGCAGTGGCCGCCGGCGCAGCCGTGGCAGCTGCCGCTTCCACCTTTTTGCGCGCCTGTTTCGCGGCTTTCTTTTCGATCTTGAGGAGCTTGCGCGCTTGCTTGAGTTGCGCTTTGGCCGATCGAACCTGCTCCTTCGCCGCCGCCGACCGTGCCGCCGCCTTTGCGGCCGCTGCCTTTAACCTCTCGAGGGTGGCGGAACGGGTTGCCATGAGCCCTTAAGGTAGAACACGAAATAGAAACTGCCGAATGTCGGCGACTTCCTCGGCGCAGACGGCATGTGGCATGGGGTATTCATGCCATTCCACGGAGTAACCGTGCGCCTCGAGGTACTCACGGGATCTCATACCCAGCATCATGGGCACCGTACCGTCCGCTTGTCCATGGGCCATGAATATCGGTGTCGAGTCGTTCGCCCGGTGCCGCTCGGCGACGAATGTGCTCTCGCGCGGCAAATAGCAGGAGAGCGCCATCACGCCGGCCAGCTTCTGCTCGAGGCGCGGCGCCGTGTACAGCGACACCGCGCCCCCTTGGGAAAATCCCGCCAGCACGATGCGATCGGCGCCGATCCCCCGCGTCACTTCGCGGGCGATCAATTGCTGGACTTGGTGCTCGCTGTCCTTGAAGCCCACGACGTCTTCCGCCGCACGCCGATCCAGCCCGACGATGTCGTACCAGGCGCGCATGCGCATCCCGCTGTTGATGGTGACCGGGCGAACCGGGGCATGGGGAAAGACGAAGCGCCACGCGCGCGTGCCCTCAGGCACCAGTTCCGGCACGATGGGCTCAAAATCATGCCCGTCGGCGCCCAACCCGTGCAGCCAAATCACTGCCGCGTCAGGATTTGGCGCGGTTTCCACTTCGATAGTTTCCAGCATGTTCGCTAATGTACTAGGAAACTCGAAGCCGCGGGAGGCGCTGCCCGCTGCGGCGATTCGTTATCATCGCCGCATGCCCATCACGCTGAATCATTTGCGCCGGTATGCGATTGCGCGCTCGCTGTTCAAGCCGACCACGCTCAAGCGCGCCATTCTAAAACTCGGCTTCGTCCAGGCGGACCCGATTCGCGCCCCGGCCCGAGCCCAAGACCTGACCCTGCGTCATCGTGTCACGGGATATCAGGCGGGCGACCTCGAACGGCGCTACGGGGCGCTGGGGCTGGAAGAGGATTTCTTCGTCAACTATGGCTTCTTGCCTCGCGATCATCAGGCACTCATGCATCCTCGCACGGTACCGGCAAAATCCAAGAAAGCTCGCGCGCAGATGGAAGAAGTACTGGCTTTCGTGCGGTTGCGCGGCCGGGTGCATCCACGCGAGGTCGATGCGCATTTTTCGCATGGCAGGGTGACCAATTGGTTCGGCGGAACGTCCAATGCCAGCACCCAGCTGCTGGACCAAATGCACTACCGCGGGCTGTTGCGGGTGGCCGGACGCGACAATGGCACTCGCCTGTACGTGGCGCGCGAAAACGAAGCAGTGAGGCAACCCGAGCTTGCTGCTGCGGCATTCACGGCGGCAGCCAAAATGGATGCATTGGTGGATGTGATCGTGCGCAAGTACGCACCGCTCCCGGCAAACACGCTGGCTTCATTGGTCAATCGGTTGCAATACGGTGCGCCGCAGTGGGCCGCGCAGCGCCCGGCAGCGCTGGCCACCGCCAAACAACGGCTAGGGCATGCACGGGTGGATGGGGTCGAATGGTATTGGCCCGCGGACGAAAACCCCGCGTCGCGCCGTTGGCGGCCTGACGACGGCGTACGCTTGCTCACACCCTTCGACCCGTTGGTCTGGGACCGGCGCCGGTTTGAATTCTTCTGGAACTGGGTGTACCGATTCGAGGCTTACACACCGGCCCCGAAACGCAAGCTGGGCTACTACGCGCTGCCGCTGCTGTGGCACGAAAGGGTCATCGGCTGGGGAAATGTGTCCGTTGCCGGCGGCAGATTGAGTGCGGTCTTCGGCTACGTCCACGGCCATGCGCCGCGCAATCCGGCGTTTCGCGACGGCCTGGATCTTGAACTGAGCCGGCTGCGCGCATTTCTAAAGACGGAAAACTGACGCTATCGTGCAAGACGACGCCCTCGCTTGGAGCGAGGGCGTCGTTGCGCCGGCCAAGTCGTGAATACACCGGGCACTACTTAAGGATTGCGCGCGGCTGTCGCCGACGCGGATCCCGCAGCGTCCAATGATGTAGCACCGTTCGAATGCTGCGCATTGGCTGCGCCTGCGGCGTTCGCTGAAGCCGAACCCCCGCGGGTCTTTGCATCGGCGCCGCCGGCGCCCGCAACATCCAGAGACGAGGACGGCTTTTGGGCCGTGGTGGAGGCTGCGGGGGCAGCCGTTGCGCCGGCGCTCTTGGCAGGCGTCGAACTCGGCTTGTTGGCCGTCGTCGAGGTCGGCTTGGTGGCTGTCGCCGTGGCCGGCTTGTTGGCCGTCGTCGAGGTCGGTTTAGTGGCTGTCGCCGTGGTCGGCGTCCGAGCGGCCTGCGCCTCACCGGCGGTATTCAGCGCACTCGGCGCGGCAGGTTTCGAGGCTGAGGCGGTCGACTCGAGCGCACCGGCCGCGGAGGCACCAGTGGCACTACCTGCGCCGGAAGTTGCGGCATTCAGGGCACCCGATGCGACCGGTCTCGAGACCGAGGCGGTTGAATCGAGCGCACCGGCTGCGGTCGCAGTAGACGCACTACCTGCGCCCGAGGTTGCGGTATTCACCGCACTCGACGCGGCAGGCTTCGAGGCTGATGCGGTCGATTCCAGGGCACCGACTGCGGACGCACTAGCTGCGCCGGAAGTTTTGGAAACCCCGCCGGCCGTCTGGGCTGCCGCATCGGTGGTCGCCGCAGCCTGTTTCGCGACGTTTGCCGCCGGGTGAAGCTTGGGTTTGTCCAGCGACCCACCGACTGCGCCCTGGCCCTGTAATGCTCCTTGGCCGGACACGCCGCCCGGACGATTCATCCCGCCCAGTCCGCCGGCCAATCCGCCACCAAAACCACCGCCAAAGCCGCCGCCCAGACCGCCACCCAAACCGCCGGCATAGGAGGGGGTTATCACTGCCAGCGCGGTCACGACACTGAGCGTCGCCACAATGTGTTTCGTGTTCATCGTCGATCTCCTTGACCGCTGCACAATGCGCGGCCTTCACCGACTGATACGACCCGGCACCGGCTTTTCTTCCATTGCGTATTCGGCGCCCACCAATCCAAAGCCATATGTCAAATCGCGTCCCGGCGGCCCTAGGTCGATGGCCTGTCGGGCAAGCGCCTCAATGGCCGCGTCGCCGGCGCCCACATCGGGTGCGGAAACGGTTCGCGCCAGCAGCGCCGCCACGATCGGCGCGGCAAACGATGTCCCGCGGACGGCCGAATATTTGCCGCCCATATCAGCCGCCAGCATGTCCGCACCCGGTGCCGCGAACATCACTTGATTGCCATGCGCTGCCTCGATCAGCACGCGCCGATGCTTGTCCACGCCGGTGACGCCGATGACGCGCGGATAGGACGCCGGATACAACGGGGGTGCCGCGGGCCCGTCATTCCCAACCGCCGCGACCAGCAGATATCCGCGCGCCGTCAGGGCCCGCACGATCTGCGCCAGGGCGATATTGTCAGGACCCACCAGGCTCACGTTGATCACAGCCACACGCTGCTGCGCCAACCAGGAAAAGGCCGCAGCGAGGGCGTCGACGGCACCCCCGGTCGGCGCGTCACAATAGACATTTGCCGCATATAGCTCGGCTCTGGCCAATACGCCATGAAAGTCGCTTCCCTGACCGATGAGCAGTGACGCCACGGCGGTGCCGTGGGCGCTCGGCAGAATTCGGTCCGCGCATCCCCAGGGGTGAATGACTGAGTCATGAAACACCGGATGAGCGATATCGACGCCGGCATCGATCAGACCCAGCCGCGGCACCGCATGATCGGCGCCCGGCCCATCGACATGCTCGATTCGGCTACCGGTCCCCGCAGCGACCGGAGTCTGTCCCAGGCCGGTACCCGGTACCGACACGATGCCGCCGCCTATATAGATATGGTTGAAATCATAGGTTCCCTGAGGATCGGCCTCGCGCAGCCGGCGCAGCGCCACGGTTGTGCCCAGCTTGGCCGGAGGGCGTAGGACGACCAAGCGTAGATCGAGGTCATCCATGGTTTGCTCGCGCACGATCGCAAAGCCCAGCGCCTGTGCCGCTGCCAGGCCTGGGACGGATGGGGAAAAGGCCACCAATTCATCGCGCACGATGGGGTTGCCGTGCGGATCTGCCGCGATGGTGCGCGGGTTGGAGCGGATCAGACGCGCAATCTGCAGATGACGCACGTCGCTCAGCTGATCCAACGTATCGGCACCCGCCTGCCCCACCGCCTGTGTCAATCGCGGCGGCAGCGCCGGCAGCGGCACGGCAGGCAGTCGCACCTGCGCCATCCCCGCGGCGCTCAAGGTCATCGCGATCGTCACCCAGATCAGTATGCGCATTGTCCTTGGCCTAATGTTTGCTCAATCACCACTTCGGAATGCTAGAAGCCTGTCTGGGTACTCCCCGCTGCCGCGAGCGAGCATACTCAGACAGGGTGCTAGCATGCGTGGATTAAACCTCAATCCTCGAACGTCTACCTCATGAGTACGAACGCGAGCACCGAAAACATCCAGGAACAGATCGTCGCCTTGCTGCCGCGTCTGAGGCGTTTTGCACGCAATCTGGTGCGCTCGCCGCATGACGCCGACGATATGGTTCAGATTGCGGTGGAACGGGCGCTGCTGCGCCTGGACCAATGGCACAGGGACGCCCGCTTGGACAGTTGGCTGTTCAAGATCCTGCGCAATGCGTGGATCGATGAGGTGAGATCGCGCGGACGGCTCGCCAAGATTTTCATGCCGGAGGAGGCAGGTGAGCATGTTGGCGAGGCCTCGATCGATCGGGAGGTGGATCGATTGTCCGTGGAGAGCGCCTTGGCACGTTTGCCCGAGGAGCAGCGCCTGGCGGTGAGCCTGGTGCTGATCGAGGGGCTGGCCTACAAGGATGCCGCCGACGTTCTCGAGGTGCCGATCGGGACTTTGACGAGCCGTCTTTCGCGCGGACGCGATGCGCTGCAGGCGATGCTGCGGCTGCCGGAAGGAGATCATTCATGAACGTGTCGGACGAACAGCTGATGGCGTACGCGGACGGTGAAGCCGACGAGGCGACGCGCACGCGCATCGAGGAAGCCATGCGCGACGATCCGGAAATTGGCAGGCGCATAGCGCATCATCGCGCACTGCGCCGGGCGCTGCAGGGTGCATTCGCCGAGGTTCTCGACGAACCGGTGCCGCAACGCCTGGTTGCCGCGGCGCGCGGCGCGCCGGCCGGCAATGTCGTGGACCTGGCCCGCGCTCGCGAGAGCGCCCGTAAGGGATTGGGATTGCGCCGCTGGCAGCCGGTTGCCATGGCCGCCAGTCTGTTGGTGGGCGTGGCGCTGGGTTATCTCGGCTGGCGCAGCGCAAGCCCGCTGGTGAGATCAAATGGTGAGGTGGTGGCAGGCGCAGGTCTTGCCGATGCACTGTCGACTCAGCTCTCATCCGAACGCACCCCGGGAGGCGTTACCACGGGCTTGAGCTTTCGCGCCAAGAGCGGGGATTACTGCCGGACGTTCTCTCTGACCGGCACACATTCCAATGCGGGGCTGGCCTGCCGCGAGGGGGGCGCCTGGAAAGTCAAAGTACTCGCGCAATCCGCCGAACCGCCCGCAAATTCGACGGCCTTCCGGCCGGCCGCTTCCGCCGATTCGGCGGCGGTACGCGCCGCGGTCGAGGAATCGATCGACGGTGAGCCGCTGGATCAAGCCGGCGAGATCGCGGCACGCCGGGAGCAATGGACCGCGCCCGCACGCCGTTGATCGATCCAGCTGGCCTTGACAGCAACTGCATTTTTATGCAGGATGCATGCGATTTTATGCAAGAGTCGAAAATGCTCCGAGCCGAACCCGAACACAGCAATGCCCCGGCGCGCCGCGTGCTGCTCGCGAAGATCATCCGCGAGCAGTCGGTCGGCCGTCAGACCGAATTGGTCGACCTGCTGCGGAAATTGGGCCACATCGCGACGCAATCGAGCGTCAGCCGGGATCTGCGCGAATTGGGCGTGGCCAAGATGGGGGATCGCTACGTCCTGCCCGACACGGCCATGCAGCCTAAGAACGATTTTTCCGCCCTCAAGCCTTTCGTCAATGCCCGCCTCACGGCGGGCACCAACCTCACCGTGCTGAAGACGGCAGTCGGCTCCGCGCAGAGCGTGGCCGTGGCCATCGACCGGGCTCGATGGCCGGAAGTGGTCGGCACCATTTCCGGCGATGACACCATATTCATTGCCACCGCCGGCGCCGCCGCACAGCGCAAGCTCGAGCTTCGCCTGCTCGCCATCTTCGGACGCTGACACCGCATGCAATCCACCCCCGAACAGGGCGCCGCGCCCATTTTGCTGGCTTTTTCCGGCGGCCTAGACACCTCGTTCTGTGTGCCGTGGCTCAAAGAGACCTATGGATGCCCGGTGATCACCGTGACGGTGGATACCGGCGGCATCGATGCCGCGGCCGCAAAATCCTTGGCGGAGCGGTCGGCGAGCTTGGGCGCCATCGCGCATCACCTCGTGGATGCTCGCGCGTCGTACTTCGATCAGGTACTCAAGTTTCTGATCATGGGCAATGTGCGGCGAGGCAATGTGTATCCGCTCTGCGTGGGTGCCGAACGGGTGCTGCAGGCTCAGACCATCGCGCAAATGGCCCTATCCCTCAAGGCCCGGAGGGTCGCCCACGGCTGCACGGCGGCGGGCAACGACCAGGTGCGCTTCGAAGTGGCCTTGCGCACCCTCGCGCCTGAATTGGAAATCATTGCACCGGTGCGCGACCGCGCGTTCAAGCGGTCCGAGCAGCTCAAGTATCTCGAAGAACACAAATTGCCGGTGCCGCCCTTCGGCGCGGCCTATTCGGTGAATCGCGGACTGTGGGGCGTCACCATCGGCGGCCAGGAAACCCTCACCTCGCAAGGCAGCATCCCGGACCATGCCTGGGTGCTTTCGAAGGATGCTTATGCGCATCCGCGCCCTCCTGAAAGGCACACCATTGGATTTATACGGGGCGTGCCGGACAGTCTCGACGGTAAGCGCCTGTCGGCCGTTGCCATCATCGAGGCGCTGGAAACGCTGGCGGGCCCTTTCGGCATCGGCCGCGGCATTCACTTGGGCGACACCGTGATCGGCACCAAGGGTCGGGTCGCCTTCGAAGCGCCCGCCGCGGAGGTGCTGCTGACGGCGCATCGCGAGTTGGAGAAACTCGTGCTCACCGGCAAGCAGGCGCGCATCAAAGAGACGGTTGCGCAGCCCTACGGCGATCTGGTGCACGAGGGTCAGCACTTGGATCCGGTGTGCCGCGATATCGAAGCGCTGCTCATCTCCTCGCAGGCTCGGGTCAGCGGCGAGGTGACGATGCTGTTCCGGCCGGGCTCGGCCTTCGTGGAGGGCGTGAACTCGGCTCATTCAATGATGGCCGCCTCCAAAGGCGTGTACGGCGAGTCCGCCGGCGAATGGACGCCAGCCGACGCCCTGGGCTTCTCGAAAATGCTGGCTTTGACGAGCGTGTTCCACAGGCGCGCCGGCGCGGGCGAATCGTGAACGGCATGCGTACCATGGTGGTGGACAAGATCGCCTCCGTGACCCAAGCCTGCGCCCTGTCGCATGAGCTGCGCATTGCGCCGGAAATTCCCTGCGAGGAAGGCCTGGTGCTGGTGGTCGAGATCCTCAACAACAAGGCCAACTACAACACCCTGGAGCTCATCAGCGGACGCATGGCCAAAGTCGTGCGCGGCGACATCGTGGTCGGCGCCTTGGGACATCGCAAGGCCCTGTTCGGCTACTCCGGCCATATTCCCGCCGCGCTCAAACCGGGCGACATCATTCAGATGCTGAATATCGGCGGCGTGCTCGGGATCTGCGATTCGGCAACGCAGGACAAGGGCAAGCCTTTCGACTGCAAGGTGCTGGGCACGGTGTTGACCTTTCCCTATCTGGGAGAGCGCATCGGTGTCCCCGCCAAGGTCGGCTACGCGCCCCTGAACTATGCAGCTGCGCTGGATGCGCGCGGCGTACCGGTAGTGGCGCTGGCCGGCACCTGTATGGAGGCCGGTAAAACCGCGGCAGCCGCTGCCATCATTGCGCGCATGCGCCATCGGGGATTGGTGGTGGACGCCTTCAAGGCCACGGGTGTATCCCTGCGCCGCGACATCATGGCCTTCGAGGACTCCGGCGCCCGGCGCACCATGCTGTTCACGGATTTCGGCATCGTCACCACGACCGCGAAATGCGGCCCTGCGCTGACCCGCAGCATGCTCACGGAAATGGCGGCCGGCGGTCCGGATGCCATCGTGTTCGAACTGGGCGACGGACTATTGGGCACCTACGGTGTGGAGTCTATTCTGCAGCAGCCCGACATCAAGGCTGCGCTGACGGCGGTGGTGCTGTCGGCGAATGATCCGGTCGCTGCCTGGGGCGGCGTCAAACTGTTGCGCGAACGCTTCGGCATCGAGCCCTGTGCGGTGACGGGACCTGCGACCGACAATCAGGTCGGCATCGAAATCATTCGCGAGCAGATGAATGTCCAGGCATTCAACGCCATCGCCAGTCCGGCGGACCTGGGCGATCACATCATCACCTCGCTGGGATTGCGTAATGCGCGTGCGTCCAAGGTCGTCGGCGAATGAGCGCGACGGCAGAGTCCTGCGCGCCGACGCCGGCCATTGTGCTCGGGGGCACCGGCTATGTGGCCGGAGAACTGTTGCGCCTGATCGCGGGACATCCGCGGCTGGTAGTCGCCGCCGTGCTGTCGGACAGCCAGCCCGGCTCCTCCGTCGCAGAGGCCTTCCCGCATCTGCGCAGCACCTATCCGGATCTGAATTTCTCCGGCGCCGATGAGGTGCAGGAACTGATTCGCCGCACGCCGGTATCGGCATTGTTTTCCGCGGCCCCGCATGGCGTTTCCGCCGCCCTGGTCGATCGCCTGCTGATCGCGGCCGCGGCGGCGGGCGCGCGGGTGCACTGCGTCGACATCTCGGCGGATTTCCGCTATTCGAGCCAGGCCGCCTACGAGGCGGTGTACCGGCATCCGCATGGTGCGCCGGCGAGAATCACCGAGTTCACGTGCGCTGTCCCTGAACACCTGAAGAAGTCCCCGACGCCGCATGTCGCGCACCCCGGCTGCTTCGCGACGGCGACGCTGCTCGCGAGCGTACCGCTGCTGGCGCTGGGACTGACCGACACACGCCTGTACGTCACCGGCATCACCGGCAGTACCGGCTCGGGCCGCAAGCCGGTCGATGGGACGCACCACCCGCTGCGTCACGGTGATCTTTATACCTACGGCGCGCTCGAACACCGGCATGTGCCCGAGATCGCCGCCTGCGCGAAACAGGCGACGGGTATCGAGGCGGATTTTAATTTCGTGCCGCATTCGGGGCCTTTCGCGCGCGGCATTCACGTCACCGTACAGGCCAGCTTGAAGAACTCGCTATCCAAGGCCCAGGCGCTGGAGGCGCTCAAGTCGTTCTACGCGGACTGTCCCTTCGTGCGCGTCGCGGCCGCTGCCCCGCGCGTCAAAGATGTCGCCGCGAGCAACTACTCGAGCTTGAGCGCTGCAACCAACGGCAATTCCATTGCCGTCATGTCGGTGCTCGACAATCTCAACAAGGGCGCCGCGGGCGGCGCCCTGCAATGGATGAACCGGCTCTTAGGATTGGCCGAGACCACCGGCCTGACCGCGCCGGCATCGGGCTGGACTTGAATCATGGCAGCGACCCCCCTCAACGCAGCGGCACATGCGACTCACCTGGCGCAGGTGTTCGCGCAATACCCGATCGAAGTGGCGCACGGCGAGGGCGTGTGGCTGCATGCGCGCGACGGGCGCAAGATTTTGGATTTCTACGGCGGCCACGCCGTCGCCGGCTTGGGCTACGCGCATCCGCGCTGGCTCGCCGCTTTGGAACGGCAGGCACGGCAAATGGCGTTTCAAACCAATGCGCTGCCGATGCTCATCCGCGAGCGCGCGGCCGCGCGCCTGACCCGATTCGCCGGGCTCGGGCTCGACACCGTCTTCTGGATCAACAGCGGCGCCGAGGCCAATGAAAATGCGCTGAAGCTTGCCTTCAAGATCACCGGGCGCAGCAAAGCCGTGGCGCTCGAGCAGGGTTTTCACGGTAGGACTGCCGCGGCGGGCGCCGTGACCTGGGGCGCTTTGGAGAAATGGTATGGCTTTCCGCGCACACCCTTCGATGTGCGCTTCATGCCGCGCGACAACCCCGGCGCCGTCGGCGGGCATATCGACCGTGAGACCGCGGCCGTCATCGTCGAACCGGTGCAGGGCGTGGGCGGCGCCTATGATGTGGGCAAACCGATGCTGGAGGCATTGCGCCGGCGCTGCGACGAAGTGGGCGCCATCCTGATATTCGACGAGGTACAGTGCGGCGTGGGCCGCACGGGCGCGCCTTTTGCGGCGAACTACTACGGCGTCGTGCCGGACATCATCACCTCGGCCAAGGCATTGGGAAACGGCTTCCCGGTATCCGCTCTGCTGCTTTCGCGCCGCGTCTCGAGCCAGCTCAAAGTAGACGACATGGGCACGACCTTCGGCGGCGGCCCCATGGCCTGCGCGGTGGCGGAAGCGGTCATCGACACCATCGAGTCGGAATCCCTGTTGGCCAATGTGCGCCAGGTATCGGCCTACATACGCTCGAGCTGCATCATCGGCCCCATCACCGGCGTGCAGGGCGCGGGATTCCTGCTGGGCCTAAAGACATCTCGCCCGGCCAAGGAAGTGCAGGCCGCGCTGATGGCCAAGAACATCCTCACCGGTACCAGCGGCGATCCGAACATCTTGCGCCTGTTGCCGGCCTACATTTTGAATGAAGGCCATGTGGATCTTCTGAGTGACGCCTTGGCGAAAATCTCTGCATGAGGCGGTTCATCGATTTGGCGGATTTCAGCCGCGAGCAGATCCTGGATTTGCTCGAACTCGCGCAGGCGCTGCAGCACCATCCGGAGCCACGGGCGCTTGCCGGCAAGGTGTTGGGACTGGCTTTCTTCAATCCCTCGCTGCGCACCTTGGCATCGTTTCAGGCGGGGATGGCCCGCTTGGGCGGCAGTTCATTCGTGATTACCCCAGGCCAGGGAACATGGCTCTTGGAGACGCAGCCCAACGCCATCATGAAAGGCGCGGCCGCGGAACACATCCGCGAAGGCATACCGGTGCTGGCATCGTACTGCGATGCGCTCGGAGTCCGTGCATTCGCCGACGGCAAGAGCCTGGAAAGCGATCTCAATGAGTCACTGTTCCGGATGATCGACGGGCTCTGCGAGAAGCCGCTGATCAACATGGAATCGGCTATGAATCATCCCTGCCAGGCTCTGGCGGATTGGCGCACCCTGGATGAGATGAAGATCCCGACCCGTGCGAAGTTCGTCCTGAGCTGGGCGTACCATCCGAAGGCGCTGCCGCTGGCCGTGCCCGCTGCCACCGTGCACATGGCCGCGATGCGCGGGATGGAAGTCGTAGTGCTGCGCCCCGAGGGCTACGCACTGCCCGAGCAGGTCATGGAAAAGGCGCGGTTGGCGGCGCGCGAGGCCGGCGGTTCAGTGACCGAGACCAGTGATCGCGCGGCGGCTTTGAACGGCGCAAGCGTCGTGTACGCCAAAGAGTGGGGCAGCACGGCTTACTACGGCGACGTGGAAGCCGACTCGCGGCTGCGCGCGGATCTGTCCGATTGGTGCGTGCGCGAGCGCTGGTTCGAACGCGCGCGGCCGGATGCGAAACTGATGCATTGCCTGCCGGTGCGCCGCAATGTGGCGGTGGCGGACGGCATACTCGACGGTCCGCGGGCTGTGGTCAAGCAAGAGGCTTTCAATCGATTGCCGGTGCAAATGGCTGTTCTGCACCGCATGCTGGCGTGAGCATCCGTCCGTTTGTCGTTTCGGAGAACTATTGGAATGATTATGAATCGACCTGATCCGTCAGTCGCCGTGCGCGCGCTGAAGAGCGCGGCGCCCTATATTCGCATGTACAAGAACAAGGTCTTCGTCATCAAGGCGAGCGGTGCGGTATTCAGCGACGCGGCGTCCACGCGCGGCTTGATCGAACAAGTTGCCATCCTGCATCAGGTCGGGATCAAAACGGTGCTCGTGCACGGCGGCGGCCCGCAGCTCGATGCGCTGCAGGCGACCTTGGGCATCGAGACGCGCATGGTCAACGGCCGGCGGGTCACCGATCAGAAATCGATCGACGTGACCGCCATGACGCTCAACGGATTGATCAACACGCGCATTCTGGCGATCTGCCGCACGCTCGATATCGAGGCGGTGGGCTTGAGCGGTGTCGATGCCGGATTGATTCGCGCGCACAAGCGGCCGCCCGTGGGCGTCGCAGGCTCGGCGGAGACTGTGGACTACGGCTTTGTCGGCGACATCGATTCGGTCAACTCGGCGGTGCTGGAAAAGCTGCTGGAAAGCGGTCTCATGCCCGTGGTCAGCCCCTTGTCGGCGGACGCCCATGGCACCTTGCTCAACATCAACGCGGACACGGTGGCGGCGGCGATCGGCGGCGCACTGTCGGCCGAGAAGCTGGTACTGTGCACCGGCGCGCCGGGCATCCTGGAACGTGTTGAAGAGCCAGGCTCGGTGATCTCTTACACCGACATCCAGGGATTGAAGCGCCTGCGCGACCAGGGCAGCCTGAAGGACGGCATGCTACCCAAGGCCACTGCCATCGAGAACGCCATTCGCGGCGGTGTGCGCCGGGTGCACGTCATCAGCTACCGGGCCCCCGACAGCTTGCTGGCGGAAATTTTCACCAACGAAGGTACCGGCACGCTCGTGGTCGCGGACTTGAACGCGCTGAGCCCGGCGGAACAGTTGTCCTCCCCATGACGCGGCTTTCATGACTCGCCTGTGGGACAAGGGAGCATCGCTCGATGCGCAGGTGCTCAAGTACACCGCGGGCGATGATCATGGTCTGGACGATCGGCTGGTGCATTACGACATCCGTGCCTCCGTGGCGCACGCCGAAATGCTCGCCGAGCAACACTTGCTGTCGGCTGAGGATTTGAGCCTGATTCGGGACGCCCTCGTGGCGATCGGCGAAGAGCACGCCGCGGGCCAATGGCGAGTCGCGCTGGAAGATGAAGATTGCCAGACAGCCATCGAAAACCGGCTTACGGCGCGCGTCGGCGCGGCCGGGGGACGCCTGCATGCCGGCCGTTCGCGCAACGATCAGGTACTGGCGGCATTGCGGCTGTACCTGCGCGATGCCGCGGAATCCTTGCGACAAGGCGCGGGGGCGGTGGCCGACGCTCTGGATGCGCTCGGCGCACGCCACCAGGGCCAGGAGCTTCCCGGTTACACGCACATGCAACAGGCCATGCCGAGCAGTGTCTCGCTGTGGGCCTTAGGGTTTGCGGCGGAGCTGCGCGACGATGCCGAAGGACTCGGGCACACCCAACGGCGCATCGGCAAGAATCCCTTGGGTTCGGCGGCCGGGTTCGGCACGCCCAATCTCGACATCAGCCGTGAATCGACGCGGCGACGCCTAGGGTTCACCACGACGCAGGAACCGGTCACGGCGGTGCAGCTGTCGCGCGGCAAGGCCGAGGCGCAACTGCTGTTCGAGATCACCTTGCTGACCCAGGACCTTGGCCGGCTGGCGGCGGACCTGATGCTGTTCTATACGCAGGAGTTCGCCTACGTGAGCTTGCCGGACACCTTCACCACCGGCTCGTCCATCATGCCGCAAAAGCGCAACCCCGATGTTTTCGAGCTTCTGCGCGGGCGCAGCGCGGTCGCGCAGGCGGCTCTCAACGAGGTGCTCGGCATCACGCAAAAGCTGAGCTCCGGTTATCACCGCGATTTACAGCTCATCAAGCCGCCGTTGTTTCGCGCCGTCGATTCCTGCCTGCAATCCTTGGCGATTCTGCCGAGCGCATTGCATGGCGTGCGCTTTAGGCCTGAGAATATCCGCCTCGATCCCGGTATTCATGCCGCGGCCGCGGCCAACGCGCTGGTAAGCCGGGAAGGCATTCCATTTCGCGAGGCCTATCGGCGCGTGGCCTCCACCCTCAAGGACAAAGAATGACAATTTGGCGCAGCTTGCAGACGGTCGCTGATTTGAACGGTAACGCCGCAGGGACGCTGATCGCCAATTTGGGAATTTTATTCACCGAAATAGGCGATGATTTCATTCGCGGCACCATGCCAGTGGATGCGCGGACCTTCCAGCCCTATGCACTGTTGCACGGCGGCGCCTCGGTGGCGCTGGCCGAAACCTTGGGCAGCACGGGTGCGGCCATGTGTGTGGATGCGGCCGAATACCAAGTGGTGGGCCAGGAGATCAACGCCAATCACGTGCGCGCCGCGCGCGGCGGTCTCGTGACCGGCACGGCGCGGGCGGTGCACTTAGGCGGGCGCACGCAGGTCTGGTCCATCGAGATTCTGAACGATGCGCACAAGCTGGTGTGCATTTCGCGCATTACCATGGCGGTCATCAAGCGCGGCTCGCTCGGCTGAAGCGCCTCACGCAAGTGCCGGTACGTTCATCCCTATAAAACATAACCGCGCTTAGATATTTGCGCTGGCATTTCTCACCTGAAGAGGCGTATCTTTCGCGCCATGGAAAAATCTACCGTTGGACCATCGCGCCGGGCACCCGGCATATCGGTGCTGGCCGCATTTGCGCTGGCCGCATTCACGGCAATTGCCGCCGCGCAGCCCCCCCCTCCCGCGCCGCCGCCGCCGGCCACGGCACCGGGCGCCGACCCTGCACCCGCACCCACGCCTGATCAGATCAGCTTTGCGTTCGGATTGATTTTCGGCACGCAAATGCACAACGCCGGGATCACCAATGAGGTGGTACCCGAAGCCATCCTGCGCGGCTTGAAGGAGGGTCTGCAAGGCAGACAGCCGTCTCAAGCCGAACAAATGCAGATACAAAATTTCGTGCGCTCGGTGACGGAAGCGGCAGCCGCCAAGAATCAGGCCGCGGCCAAGGACTTCCTGGCGCGCAACGGCCGCGAAAAGGGCGTGGTCACGACCGCTTCGGGCCTGCAATACAAAATCATTGCCGCCGGCGACAAGAAGGCGCCGCCCGTGGCAGCGGGCGATACCGTAACCGTGGACTATCGTGGCAAGCTGATCGACGGCTCCGAATTCGACAGTTCCTATTCGCGAGGCATGCCGGCCACCTTCCCCGTCACCGGCGTGATCAAGGGCTGGCAGGAAGCCTTGGTGCTGATGAAGCCCGGTGCGAAATGGCAGCTGTTCATCCCGCCTGAGCTGGCGTATGGCGCGCAAGGCAGGCCGAAGATTCCGGCGAACTCGCTGCTGATTTTCGAAATCAACTTGCTGAGTGATGAAGCGGCCGGTGCGCCGCCCAAGGCTCCGCCCGGAACGCCGTCGCCTCAAGCCAATAAGTGAGGGGAGAGGACGCACGCGTCCGTTCCTTTCGAACCAATGCGAGACGGAGTCCTAGCCGGCCAGGGATCGCGCCAAGCCGACTAATGCACTAAATCGAGCGCATTGGTCAGGTCACCCATGGGCGGCTGGCCGTGCGCGGCAAGACCGCGATCGCGCTGGGCAATCCCGGGCAGTACTTCAAGATCGAAGCGGCGCGTGATGAGGCGCAGGATGGACTCGGTGTCGTATTGCGTGTGATCCACCGTTCCGCGCTTGGCGAAGGGCGATACGATCAACGCCGGAATCCGTGCTCCCGGACCCAGCGCGTCGGCCGGCGGCGGGGCGAGGTGATCCCAGGAGCCGCCGAATTCATCGTAGGTGATCACGATCACCATGTGATTCCACTGCGGACTTGCGCGCAATTTTCCGACCAACTCGGCGATGTGCGCATCTCCCTCCGCCACCGAGGCATAGCCGGGGTGCTGGTTCAAATTGCCCTGCGGCTTGTAAAAAGTCACCGCGGGCAATCGGCCGCCGGCAATATCCGCCAGCAGATCGCTGTAGTCCTTCAGGTGCGCGGCGCGATCATCCGCGTGTGTCTTGGGATCGAAGCGCGCGAAATAATTGAACGGCTGGTGATGGGCTTGGAAGTCGGGAGCACCCGATGCCGTCGACGGCGCATAAATGACTTCGCGTGCCTTCGACGGCGCACGTCTGCCGTCGTCCACGGCTGCCTTCCATGATCCTGCATACCAGGCCCAATGGACGCCCTTCGCATCCATGGCATCGCCGATGGTGAGATGCGACTGGGGCGGCAGCGTCGTGGCGCTGCCCGGATCCGCGTAGGCGAAGCTCGCATCGCCGGCCGCCGGCCTATTGCCGCTCGGCTGGTAAGGCGGCTGCATCGTGTTCACGGCGTAGAATTTCCCGTCGCCGAAAAACCCTGCCGGCGCGATATTGCCGCTTCTGACGAACGTGGGTGGTCCGTCGAGGGCCGAGGCAGGGGAGTTTGTCGCCTGCTTCAGGCGCGGCAGGTAGCGCCCGGCATCTTGTTCGAGCACGGCAATCGAGGGCCTTGCCGCCGCCGTGTCGGCGTCGGGGTATTCCGGTGCGCAGGCGCAGATCAGGTACTGATGGTTCAGGAATGAGCCGCCGAATGCACCCTGGAAGAAATTATCGGCGAGTACGAATTCCTTCGCGAGCGCATACAGCGCCGAGCTACTGTAGTCGTAATGGCCCATGACGAGGCCGCCGGCATCGGACCAGGCGGCGTAGCCATCTTTCTTGCCGCCGTCGATCTGCATTTGATGTTCGAAGAAACGATGCCACATATCGCGCGTCACGACCGCGGTCGACAGCCTCACTCCCGATTGGGCCGTAAAACCCTGTTCGATGGAATACGGTGCATTCGGCATACCCACGCTTTGCTGCTGCGTGACCACGGGGGTGACGCCGGTTGCAGTCACGCCGCCCCATGTCGGCGGCAGTACCGCCAGCACCTTGCCGCCGCGATCCACCTGCGGCCGATACCCGGGCCTCGGCCGGCCGTCGCGATCGATGACTTCGTTCAAACCTCTTGCGCCCGGAAAGTTGCCGTACAAACTGTCGAAGGCGCGATTTTCCGCGTAGATGACGACGATGGTGTCGACCTTATCGCGCAGCGCCCGGGTATCCGCCACCATGCCGCCGCGGGCCGACGTGCCGGCGGGAGCAGCAGCCACTCCGCCGGGCATCTTCCTCGACTGCTGTTGAGTGCAGGCGCAAAGTGCCGCCGCCACGGCGGCGCCGAATAGCAATAAGGCCCGCGCGCGGACCGGTGATGGATGCGGCATGCACGCCAGTATAAGTGCATCCGCGCGTCAGAGCGACCGCGGCGCAGGGGATCGCAGCGAACGATCACGGCAAAACGGCGCCCTAACTCGAGCGCGACCCGATGCGTCGTGATGCGCTCCGATGCGGCGGGCGGCGATGTTGCATGCCGCGCGGTTTTATCGACACGCTGCGCTTAGAACTGCCAGAGAACACTGACCATCAGCGCGTCCGGATCCCCGAACGACGAACTGATGCGCTCGTACTCACCCCGAATGGTCAGACCGAAGGGAAATCGCGACTGCACGCCCGCGCCATAGGCGAAGCGCGTGTCGGTTACTTGGTGACGCGAAGTGGGCACAAAATTAGGACAGGGCGAATTGAAGTTACAGGGCTGCTGAACGAAATCCGTGAGATTCGTCGACAGCCGCGCGACACCCGCCTTGCCGAAGACATCGATGAACGGTATGGGTATGGGCAGGTAGCCGACCCCGAACAGCGCCGCGGCGGTGGGATGCGAATCGCTGCCGCTGACGTTGTAGTCGAAGGCACCGTGGTGCCGGTACGGCTGGCCGAAATCGATATAGGTCGCCTCGACACCGATCAGGCTGATCGGCCGGATGCCCACGAAGCCTTGCCACGCGGTTTGATAGTCGTCGAAGTAACCGGGATACCCGTAGCGCGAGTCATCGCTCCTGATTTGGGATTCACCCGCGCCGGCCCCGACGTAAAATCCCAAAAGATTGTCCGCCGACGCCGCAGCGGAAATGCCGCAGGCCGCAATCGCCGTTAGGGCCGCCAGGGTCTTTGACATTCGCATACGTACCTCCGCCGTGAATAACGCCTTCGACTCGACGGCGTTGACAGAAGTTCCACGTTGCCAGGGCGTATACTTAACATGATGAAGATTGCGCCGCTCACGTTAAGCGCCTGCCTTGCCGTCGCCCTGCTCGCCTGCGGTCAAAAAGGGCCGCTGGTCATGCCCGATGCGCAGAAACACAAGCGGCCCATTCCCACGCTGCCCGGTGCCATCAAGCCGGGTAGCAGCGGCGAGGCAGCGAAGCCCGCCCCCGCGAGCGGAACTGCAACCACCCCAGCATCGCCGGCGCCCGCTCCGACGTCGCCGTCGCCGAACCCGCCTGCAGGATACGCAAGCTCACCCTAAGCAGGGTCTGTCTCACTCATGAGCGCGCGCAAACTCATTCTGGTCGACGGCTCTGGTTATTTGTACCGCGCCTTCCATGCGCTGCCGCCGCTGACCAACTCGCACGGCGAGCCCACGGGTGCGGTGCTGGGCGTGCTCAACATGCTGAATAAAATGATCAAGGAGGAGGCGCCCGATCGCATCGCCGTGGTGTTCGATGCGCCCGGCCGCACCTTCAGGGACGACCTGTTCGATCGGTACAAAGCGCAGCGCGCCCCCATGCCGGATGATCTACGTTCGCAAGTCCAGCCTCTGTACGACACCGTGGCGGCCATGGGCGTGCCGCTGCTGCGCGTGCCGGGCGTGGAGGCCGATGATGTGATCGGCACGCTGGCGAGACAGGCAGCGGATGCCGGCTTCAAGGTGCTGATCTCGACCGGCGACAAAGACATGGCGCAGCTGGTGGGACCAAATGTCGAGCTGCTCAATACCATGAGCAACACCCGCCTCGACCGCATCGGTGTCAAGGCAAAGTTCGATGTGTTCCCGGAACAGATCGTCGACTACCTGGCTCTGGTCGGAGACACCTCGGACAATATCCCCGGCGTCACCGGCGTCGGGCCGAAGACTGCGGCCAAGTGGCTCAGCCAATACCAAAGTCTCGATGCGCTGGTCACCCATGCGGCGGAGATCGGCGGCAAGGTCGGAGAAAATTTGCGCAATGAACTTCCGATGTTGGAGTTGTCGCGCAAGCTGGCGACCATCGATACCATGCTGCAGTTGGAAACCACACCGGAGCAGCTGAGCGCGGGCGCACCCGATGTGCCGCGTCTGCGGGAGCTGTATTCGCGCATGGAACTGCGGGCGCTGCTCAAGGCCTTGGGGCCGCAGGAGGCGTCTGCCGCCGCGCAAGGCGGCACCGAGATCGACCTGGTCATTGCCGAGACGGTGACACCTAGCGGTCCGCAGGTGGCGGCGGTCGCGGTCATCGACACCTCCATGCCGCGCGACTATCACAAGATCCTGTCGCGGGAGGCACTCGATGCCTGGCTCGACAAGCTCAAGGACGCGCCGCTGATTTCATTCGCCGCGCATACCGATGATTTGGACTACATGAGGGCGCGCGTCATCGGTGTGGCGCTCGCTCTGACACCGCATGAAGCTGCGTATGTGCCGTTGGGCCATGATTACCCGGGGGCGCCGCAGCAACTCGATCGCGACGAGGTTCTGGGCGCGCTCAAGCCGATGCTCGAGGATTTGACCCAAGTCAAGCTCGGCCACGACCTCAAGTTCCAGGCACATGTACTGGCAAACCACGGCATTGCGCTCAACGGCCGGCGCTTCGATTCCATGCTGGAATCCTATGTATTGAACAGCGTCGCGACCCGGCACGACTTGAGTACGGTGGCCGCTAGATATCTGGGCATCCAGGCGCCTCAGCTGGAGGACATTACGGGCAAGGGTGCGAAGCGGATTGCTTTCAGCCAAGTGGATGTCGACCGGGCCGCGGAGTACGCGGCGCAAGAGGCGGACGTGACGCTGCAACTACATCAGTCGATCTGGCCGCAGCTCGACGCGCACCTCGAGCTCAGGTCGGTCTATGAGGATATCGAGCAGCCGCTGGTGCCGGTGCTTCAGCGCATGGAGCGCGCGGGGGTGCTCGTGGACCGGGCCTTGCTCAAAGCGCAGAGCGCGGAACTGGCGGCGCGTATGCTCGAGCTTCAATCGCAGGCTCACCGCGAAGCAGGCGGTGTCTTCAATGTCGATTCGCCCAAGCAGCTGCAGGAGATCTTGTTCGGCAAGCTGGGAATTCCGGTGATGCGCAAGACACCCACCGGTCAGCCCTCGACCGCGGAGGACGTGCTCGAGGAGCTTGCCGCGACCTATCCCTTGCCGAAACTGATTTTGGAATATCGCGGCATGGCGAAACTCAAATCCACCTACACCGACAATCTACCGCTGCAGATCAATCCCGCCACCGGCCGCATCCACACCAGCTATCACCAAGCCGTGGCGGCTACCGGCAGGCTGTCCTCGCAGGATCCGAATCTGCAGAACATCCCGATTCGCACACAGGAAGGCCGGCGCATCCGGCAGGCTTTCATCGCGCCGCCGGACCATTCCCTCGTGGCTGCCGACTATTCGCAGATCGAGCTGCGCATCATGGCGCACCTGTCGGGCGATGCCTCATTACTGCGTGCCTTCGCCGAGGATCGCGATGTCCACCAGGCCACGGCGGCCGAGGTGTTCGGCCTGGCACCCGACGCGGTCAGCGCCGATCAGCGCCGCTCGGCCAAAGCGATCAATTTTGGGCTCATGTACGGCATGTCGGCGTTCGGCCTGGCGCGCCAACTGGGCATTGCGCGCAGTGACGCGCAAAAGTACATGGACCTTTATTTCGAGCGCTATCCCGGCGTGCGGCGCTATATGGAAGAAACGCGCCGCCAGGCACGCGAAGCAGGCTATGTGGAAACTGTGTTTGGCCGCAGGCTGTACTTGCCCGACATCCAGTCGCGTAACGCCGCATTACGTCAATACGCCGAGCGCAGCGCCATCAATGCACCCATGCAAGGCACCGCCGCGGATATCATCAAACGCGCCATGATCGAGGTAGACGCATGGCTCGAGAGTTCGGGCGTCGCAGCACGGCTGATCATGCAGGTGCACGATGAACTGGTCCTGGAAGTTGCCGACGAAGCGGTCGAGTCTCTTGTAGGACAAATACGGACACACATGATCCGCGCTGCGGATTTATCGGTGCCGCTCAAAGTAGATGTGGGTGTGGGCCGCAGCTGGGATGAGGCGCATTGACGAGCGCAGGACGCGAAAAATAGGCGCAAAGTAGGCCAGCTTAAGCCCAATTCGCAAGATTTCCCGCCCTATATCAAAGATATGCAAAGCAGGGAAAATCGGCTTTCAAAGGACTGGAACTTTCGACCATCATCCCCATCTAACCTAATGAGCGTTTTAGACGCTCCCCGCTCTTCTCCCTGAGCGGGCTAGACCCGGTTTGTCATCCCCATGCCGGGTTGGTCTGCCCCGATGGCTGCTACAGCGCCCATCGGGGCTTTTTTTTGGGGGGATGCGTTCTTGCAAGGTGCCGAATTTTTTTAGGTTCGATCCCTATTCAAGTCTGATTGAGCCACCGGTCCATGACGTCGCGGGCCTCTTCAATGCCTTGTTTGTTATGCGCAGAAAATAGCTGAGCGGAGATTGCCGCATCCGCGCCGGCCGCTAAAGTTTCCCGCAAAACGCGCACCGAGTCCTGCCGGTTGAGCTTGTCTGCCTTCGTCAACAGGACATGGACGCTGCGATCCTGCGCCAGAATCCACTCGAGCATCGTCACGTCTTGGGCGCCCAAGCCGCGTCGACTATCGACGATGAGCATGAGGCCCACCAGCGATTCGCGCACATTGAAATAATGCTCCATCAACTGCAGCCAGTGCAGCCGTACCCGCTCCGGTACCTTGGCGAACCCATAGCCCGGCAGGTACACCAACCGCCTCTCGGGCGCCAACTCGAAGAAATTGATGAGCTGGGTGCGGCCGGGGGTGCGGCTGACCCGGGCCAGTCCGGTACGCTGGGTGATGGCGTTGATGGCGGTGGATTTACCCGAATTCGAGCGCCCCGCGAACGCGATCTCCCGGCCGGTGTCCGGGGCAAGCTGGTGCGGCTCGGCCGCGCTGGTCATGAATTTTGCGTGGGAATAGTTCGTCATGGCCGTATGGGCAAATTAGGGAGGAGACCATCGAGGCATCCGTAAGAACGGCCACGTGGAATACGAAGATCAGCTCTAGTGTACAATTTAGGGTTGACATCGGGTCACAATAAAATGGGGTTTTAGGGCGTCATGAAGCGGCTTTGGATTCTCGCAGCAACAATTTCCAGCACTTTCGTCACCACCTCGGCCCTTCCCGCGCCCAGCGTCGAAGCCGGCGCCACCAAAGCCGCCACGTGCCAGGCCTGTCATGGCGCCAATGGCAACAGCACGAATCCTGATTGGCCCAGCCTCGCGGGAATCGGCGCGGATTACATCGCGGAGCAGCTGAATAATTTCAAGACCGGCAAGCGGGCGAGCCCGGTCATGATGCCGATGGCGGCCGTTTTGACCCCGGCCGACATGGCGGATTTGGGGGCGTATTTCGACAGCTTGCCCAACACCGGGTTGGAGGCCGATCCCTCCTTCTGGCAAGCCGGCGAAAAACTCTATCGCGGCGGCGATCAAGCACGTGGAATACCGGCCTGCATGGCCTGCCATGGACCCACGGGGCGCGGGAATCAACCCGCGAAATTTCCGGCGCTGCGCGGCCAGCAGCCGGGTTACGTGGTGAAGCAGTTGAACGACTATGCGTCGGGCATCCGGGCGACCGGGCCCAACGGCATCATGCAGACCATCGCCAAACGCCTCTCACCCGACGATATTCGGAACCTGGCCTCCTATGCGGAAGGGATTCGCTGATGCGCCTGCACCCCACGTCAGTACTGTTGCAACTCGGGTTGGGGCTCGGACTCGTGCTGGCATTGACCGCCTGCGGCCGCCAGGAGCCGTCCGGTCTGGCCCCGGGGAAGGCACCCACGACGGCCACGGCACCGGCGCAAACCACCGCGCCGGCCACGCCGGGCAAAACGGCCGCCGATGCTGCAAAGCCCTTGACGGTGACCCGCTTGAACGAGGACGGTTCCGAGACGGTGGAGGAAACACCCGGAGACACCGGCGCGCAGAACAAATTGCTCGCCGCGGTCGCTTCCACCGTTGCGGCCGCCACATCGACGGCGGTCGCGGCCACACCGGCCGGTTCGCCGTGGCAGGAAGGGACGAACTACACGCGCATCGTTCCCGGGCAGCCCACCAATGTCCCTGCCGGACAAGTCGAGGTGCTGGAGTTTTTCTGGTACGCCTGCCCGCACTGCTACGCGCTCGAGCCGACCATTGCGGCCTGGCTCAAGTCCAAGCCGGCATACATCAGTTTTTCGCGAATCCCGGTTCAATGGAACGAAGGACACCGTTCCTTGGCGCGGCTTTTCTACACGCTCGACAGCATGGGCAAGTTGAACGACGTCCACAGCGAAATCTTCAAGGAAATTCAAGTCAACGGTGATCCTTTGACCGGGCCGGATCCCAACAACGCCGCGACCGCGGAACGCATCCAGCTTTCCTTCATCAAGAGGCTGGGGATATCGGACGGCGATTTCGAGAAGGAGTATCACGGCTTCAACGTCGAAACTGCGATGCAGCGAGCCGATCAGCTCGTGCAGCGCTACCGCGTGACCTCGGTTCCGAATTTCGTCGTGAACGGCAAGTACGTCACCGACGTGGCGATGGCCGGCAGTCCGGATCGCTTGATATTGCTGCTCAGCGACTTGGCCGCGCAAGAGCACAAACGTTAGCGAGATATCGTGAACGCACCGGGCGAGGTGCAAGGCCGAGAAGCGAGGCGCACCCATGCCGGCGGGTGTCATTGCGGGCGTGTCCGCTTCGAGGTGATCGCGCCGGCGCACATCGAGGTATCCGAGTGCGACTGTTCGATGTGCAGCAAGGCGGGATTCCTGCACCTGATCGTGCCGGCCGAGCGCTTCAAGCTGCTGAGCGGGAGCGATGCTCTCACGACCTATACCTTCAACACGGGGGTCGCGAAGCATTTGTTCTGCGCGACCTGCGGAGTGAAGTCGTTTTACATCCCACGCTCCCATCCCGATGGCATCAGCGTCAATGCGCGCTGCATCGACAGCGGCAGCATCGAGTCGATGACCGTGAGCGCGTTCAACGGCCGCGACTGGGAAAAGGGGCGCGCAGAGTATCGCGAGCCGCAGAATTGACCTAGCGCCGGGTATCGCGAGCCGCAGAGAGCTTGGGTATCACGAACCTACCTTAAGGGGTCGAGCTGCGAGTATCGAGCCGCAGACTTTAAGCACCGCGAACCGTCCTGCCGCGGACATAATGGAGAAATTCCGCAGCGTTATGTTGTGATGCGCTGACCTGCCGCCATGGGAGGCGCAATGATGTGATGCAGGTCGCACCCGCGCCTTAGGTTTGCGCAGATGCTAGAGGCTCGATGCCAGACTCTCCGGCCGCGATGAGGGAACATTCCGCCATGTTGGGAACAGGACTTGCCAGCGCAAGGATTGCCGGTCAATCGGAGCCGCGGTGCCACCGCAGCCGCGAAAGCATGGTGTTGACCTGGGTTCTCTTCGGCGCGGTGCAGGCCACTCAGGCGTTTGGCGGTGAACAGCCACCGACGGATTCTGCGCTCGGCGCAGGCTCGAAGAATTCTCGGGACGCTAGGGCGGGGACATCGCTGCCCTCAGTGTTTATGTCGCCCACTTTTATTTCGCGGACGTTTACTTCACCCGTGTTTGCTCCGCCCGCGTTTGCTCCGCTCCAATCGCCGGCCGCCGACATTTATTCGGCAACGGAGTTTCGGCCGCACGGCGGCTTCGACAAGTTGGGCACCGCAAGAACCCAGGGGCCGATCATCGACGCGCCGATGCTCCAAGACACCTCGCTATGGCAACAATTGGCCGAATATCGCACCCAAAATCGCGTGCGACTGTTGACCCTGTGGCAGATCAGGGGTAGCTCCATCTCATTACAGGCGGGCAAGCGCGGCGTCCCGTCGCTGCAGTGGAGCACCTCGTTGGTGCGCCAGGAGGGTGTCGCTTCGGGCGGCGGCCTGTTCGATCACCTGCTGCCAAGTCGCCATGGCAGCGGCAATTCACGCGGCACTGCGCCGCGCCCGGCGACGGTCACCGCGCCGTCCAGATTCCCGGACTAACCCTTTATCTACGGGCGAGCCTCACCTCAGGTGGCGGGGCCTGAGGCGTAGCGGCGGAAGAAGCTGTCCTGTTTCCACTCCGGCCGCTTCGGATTGTTGGCCACCTCTATTACCAAGGCTCGAATGACTTCTTCGTAGCCGGCGGCGGTCACCAGATCCACCGGCTGATTCGCATCATCCGACGGAGCGTGGTAGCGCTCGGTACGCCAAGTCTTCAGTGCCGCGGCCTCCGGCGATCCGGGCAATCCACCCACATCGATCATGACCGAGGGTATGCCATGCCGCACGAAATTGTATTGATCGCTGCGGATGAAGACGTTCTGTAGCGGCAGAGGATCCGGCTGCAGGTGTACGTTCAGCCGGTCGCCCACGAGTGTTGCGCGGTCGCCGAGATCGGATTCCGCCAGCCCGTAGACGGTCAGCACCTTCAGAGGCACGATGGGCAGGAACATGTCGGTGTTGATATCGGCCACCATCGATGTCGCCGTGACGGTGGGATGCTCGGCGAAATACTTCGATCCCAGCAGGCCCTTTTCCTCGCCCGTCACCCACACCAACAACACCGAGCGCTTCAAGGGTGTGCGCGACTCTTTGAGAGAGCGCGCGATGTCCAGCAGCAGTGCACTTCCCGAACCATTGTCCATGGCGCCGTTGTAGATGCGATCGCCGTTGATGGGTTCGCCGATTCCGACGTGATCGATGTGTGCGGACAGCACCACATACTCGCCCTTGAGCTTAGGATCGCTGCCCGGAATCTTCGCGACGATGTTGGTCGACTCGACATCCTCAGAGTGTGTGGCCGTGATGGCGGCAACCGACACCTGCAGAGGAAAGCGCGGCAGGATTTTACGGTCCTTTCCCAGGGCGGCCAGTTCTTCGAAGGTATGGCCGGTTCCCTGCAACAGCAGGTCCGCATAGACCGGATTGAAGGTCACGGCAAGCTTGGCGCCCGCGGTCTCGTCGAACTCCCGGCCGACCAGATCCATGCTGGCATGATTGCGATTCAAGGACATCCTGGACCAAGGCAAGTCCATGGAAGCCGGATTGGGAATCTGGATGACACCGATGGCGCCGGCCGCCTTGAGTGCCTTCCAGCGCTCGGCGCGCGACTGGTAGTGGGCGCTCAATGCAGCGGGTATGTCGGCCGGTGATCCGCTCAAAATGACCGCCACCTTGTTGGTGAGATCGAGGCCCGCGAAGTCGTTGTAATTCTTCTCCGGGATGTTGAGACCATAGCCCACGAACACCAGCGGGGCGTCGACTTTCGGTGCCGGCGGAAATCGAGTGCTGAAGAAAGCTTGCTCGCCTAGGGTGAGCCGCTGCGGGTGGCCGTCGCGAACCAGGGAGAGCTGGCAGTGGGCCTCGTCGATCTCCAGCGTGCGTAGCTTCACGCTTTGGTAGAAGCCGTTCGAACCGGCCGATTCAACACCCAGCCCCTTGAGCTTGCCGACCAGGTATTCCTGTGCCTGGTGCTCACCCTTGCTGCCGGTATCGCGGCCCTCGTACTTATCGTTGGAAATTTCCTTCACCGTGTCCCACCACGTGGTCCCGTCGAAGTGCTCCGCCGCTTGAGCGGCGCAAGTGACGGTCATCAACAGCAGAGCCAGTGGCTTTCGCGGCATGATTCGCAACATGAAGGTTCCTAAGTTTATTGTTCGGTTCTGTTGTTCTGTCGTTCCGATCGTTCTAGCTTATACCGCGCCCGGCTGCCAATCCACCCGCTGACATTGGCCGATGCGATAGCCCTTACCAGGCACAGCGTCACCCGCACTTCTATTTCGACGAATTCATTCCTGCCAGTCGCCCGAGTAGTGCGGATGCAGCATCGCAAGACTTCGACGATATCGTCGCGATCACCACACGGTTGCCGAAGAGCTGGTCACGGTGCGTTGACGAAGTCGGTCGAAGATCCGGGAGCGCCATTGGGTGCAGTACGTGCAGGGCTTATTTGCTGGCCGATCCAGCCCTGGATACATACGCGATCACCACCGGCCTGCTGTCGTTGAACCGCACTATCGTTACAGAAGGCTCTCCAGTCAACTGATACGCCGACCACCACTCCTCAGATGACATGGCGGGTAGCAGTTTCCAAGCAACCTCGGGAGCGTTGAAGCCGCTGCCCGACACCGGGACTATCTGAAGTTCGCAGATTGATTTCCGACATTCCACATTTTCCAGCTCCACTTCGTTCGCGTGGAGATGTCTGTCCAGGTACTCGCGAATCTCAGTCTCAGCCCCATTACTCCAGTTAGGGTCCACGGTTTCACTCGCGAACTGATGACGCGGGCTCGAGGGGCCTCCTCCAGGCCCCGCTAATACCGCGGCAAGCAGCTCACCGGCCGGAATCTCTGAGTGCGGTCGTGCCGAGCCTTCGGCACGGTGTTGTGTTGCGGCGGAAGATTCGGCTCCTGACACAGCGAGCACGTCGGTCGAGGCTCCATTTTCCCGACCTCCTCGGCGCGATGAAGTAGATTGCCCCAGGCTGCCAATCTCCCGATTTGCAGCCTGGGGCGCATCGTTGGAGTCGCGAGTCATCCGATGCAGGCGAAGCAGGAAATATGTTGCAGCGAATGCGACCAGACATGCTGCTACGAGCCTAATAGTCAGGTCCTGTTTACTCACTCAACTACCCCGCACTCGCGAAATCAATGAATTAAAGAAGCGGCCTACGGACGAGGAAATCCGGGTTGTCGCGGGGCGCATCGTCGAATCCCGCGACCTATCGAGTTTCGTCAAGTTAGTGATCCTGGAATTTCAAAGGCTAAATGAATTCAACATCGCTCGATACCGACTTAGTCTTTCAGAGTATTGGGCATGGTACAACGCGCGTCACACCGCAAATCCAGCGTCCTGAGCACCGTGGGGCGAGCGCGACAAATCATGTGAGGCGGATTATTTCGCTCGCGCATTCCAAGACACCCCGGTTTGAGACGGAACTTGCGCAGAGCAGGCAGGCGAGGGTCAATGTGAGCTTTGAATGCCCCATAGCGCCCTACTCGCAGCTTTTATCGAGTCTTCCGAGTTCTGGACGCCGCCTGCGAAAAGTCCCTTTTAACCGTCTGTAGCGCTGCAAGCGAATAGTCTGCGATGTGATTGGCGACCTCATTCAAGTCTTCGGAATTGAGCTTCCACTCCGGCCATATTGAACTGATCAAAGCCCGCGAGTTCACGTAATGAGCGATTTGGCCCGTGATACTTAGGACACAAAGGCGTGTCTTGGGGTGAGCTGGCGGAAGCTCAATAAGAAGGCCAACTATTTTTTCGAGAACCTGCACCCGAGGACGAATGACCTGGTCAAGTACAGCGCTTAGCCCCTCAGAGGGGGCCGCCAGTTCATGCATCATCACTTGCGTATAGAACGCGGGACGATCAGCGCTTCCAAAACTTCGAAATACCCTCACGATAAACGTGCGTAGAGCTTCTTTCGGAGCAAGGGCTCCGAGTTCCCTGTCGGCCATCTCTTCATTGAATACGGTTTCGTGTTTTAAGGTTTCAGCATACAAACCGAATTTATCGCCAAAGTGATAGTTCACTGCCGCCACATTCTGTTCCGCTCGAGCGCAGATTTCTCGCACTGTAGCGGCTCGAAAGCCGACCTCAGCAAATACCTGGCGCGCAGCCGTCAGAAGCTTTTGACGTGGCTGATCACGTCCGGAATCGATCTTCAGTTCAACAGTATTTGCAGGTTTACGCATAGGCCAACGATAGTTTAAAACAACTGTTTGAATCGGATCAACGGCCTTGTTACAGTAGTTATCAATCGTCACCTTCGGCGAGGAAGGAAAACTATGTCTCTACAGGATGATTCGAGCGCCTTGCGTAACAGTCTCGAGGCAAAAATTGGCGATAAGATCAATATTTTTAGTCGAGAGTCCGAGGCTCTGCTTCAATCCGGGATCGTTAGACACTCGCTTCAAATTGGCCAGAAAGCGCCTGACTTTGTGTTACCGAATGTGCTTGGAGGTGAGATATCACTCACCCATCTTCTCAAAAATAGTCCGGTGGTCTTAAGCTTCTATCGAGGTGAATGGTGTCCATTCTGCAACCTCGAATTAAGAGCATATCAGCAGACTTTGCCTCAAATTGAGGCCCTTGGAGCAGCACTCATCGCAGTGTCTCCCGAGAAGCCTGGATTTGCCCAAATCTTGGCGGATAAACACAAGCTCACTTTTCCCGTTCTTACTGATCATGACAATTCGGTCGCTCGGAAATATGGGTTGGTTTACCAGGTGAACTCCGAGGTTAGGGATCTTTCTCTGAAAATGGGCAAGCTCGATATCTCTGAACGCAATGGCAGCGACAAGTGGGAGCTTCCGGTCGCAGGAACTTTCGTCATCGGCACAAACAGCGTCGTGCAGTTTGCCTGTGTCGACCCCAATTTCATGACCGGCCGTGCAAACCCAGAGACTGTGCTCGAAATACTACGAAAAATTCCCCGACTCATAGAGGGGAAATAGATCGAAGGTAATTGCTTCTGAGCGGGGAAGCGTATGCAGCGGAATGAGTGCTATCCGGCGGATCATTTCGCTTGCGTACTCCAAGACAATCCGGTGTGGTATTTCAATGACTTATGGATGCTGGGGTAACTTACGGTCTCGCCACACCTGCCGTCTTTTGAGATTTCCTGGTCACTCCCTGGTCACTCCAGCGGTGATGAAGTGGTAAAGTCAGTGCGGTTGGGACATCCATGACCTGTCGCAGGTTGAGGTTGACGCGGGCGGAGTACCGCGATTGAACTGCCGATGGCGGGCCTGCGCGGACCCCGATCTGAGCTTCTAGGTCTGCGATGTACAATGGCGGTACCGTGAAATCCAAACTCGCCGACCACAGCCGCAAGACGCTCGTCGAGGCAGCAAAGCGCCAGACGCGCGAAGAGCGGCTGCGCACCTTCGTTAGACACAGCAAGCTCGTGACCGGGCTGGCCGAGGCTGGCAAACGTGTGCGTGCAAAGACACGAGTCGCCGGCTGATGCGGACCAGCGCGAGCGGGGAGTCCACGCTGCTACTGCTGGACGTCGTTCAGATTCTCGGTAAGGAGAAAGTCGACTACGCAGTTGTCGGAGCGATGGCGGCGTCGGTGTACGGAGCGATCCGCGCCAGCCGAGACGCTGACGCCCTACTGTCGATCGGCGTACCCGCCCTTTCTGGACTCGAGCAATCCTTCCGCCGCGCCGGCTTCCGCACAGAACTTCGTAGCGGCGATTTTGAGGATCCTATCGGAGCAGTGCTCACGCTACAAGATGGCTTCGACAATCAGGTTGACCTGTTAGTCGGCATACGCGGTTTCGATGCAGAGGCTTTTTCAAGATCCGTCGAAGTAGCCTTCGATGGAGAACCCCTGAAATTCGTTAGTCTCGAAGACTTCGTCGCGATGAAGTTGTTTGCGGGTGGCCCTCAAGACATCGCGGACGCGAAGATCGCTTTAGAAGTCGCTCTCGAACCTGTCGATTTGAACCTCTTGCGGAAGCTGGCGGCCCGATATGGCGCACAAACCGTTCGCTCGCTGGAGAATGTGCTTGGTCATGCCCGAAAAACAAACAGCAAGCCAATCAAACTTCCGGGTCCGGATCATCCAATCGCGATCAGCCCGACGCAAGACCGGGTCACGGTCACCGTGCAAGGCAAACGCGTTGCCGATACCCGTGAGGCCCTGACCCTGAAGGAAGCGGCCTACCCGCCGGTGCTATACATTCCGCGCAAAGACGTCGACATGACGCAACTGCAACGGACTTCGCACCAGACCTACTGCCCCTATAAAGGCGAGTGCTCCTACTACAGCATTCCCGCCGGCGCGGAACGCTCGGTCAATGCGGTCTGGACCTACGAAACTCCTTATGCCGCCGTAGTGGAGATCAAGGATTACCTGGCATTTTACCCGGACCGGGTCGATACCATCGAGGTCGGCGCTGCTTAGTGAGCCATCGAAGTCCGAAATTTCGGCGAACCGTCCCCTCAGGTCAGAAGCCGTGACCGCCACACTGGCAACTCAATGCCCATCTGAGACGGGTGCGGCAGGACCCAACAATCAACGCCGCTGGCGTCACCCCCGACTCATAGAGGGGAAATAGGTCGAAGGTAATTGCTTCTGACCCGGCAGCGGGCGGCCGGGATCGAGCCAGGTGTTCAGTCGGATCGCGGCTCGATCCCAGGTCCGATCACCCAGAGGAATGCTGCGATCAGCACGACCGCCGCGAGGGCCCAGCCTGCGCGCCAACGGATATACACTTCAGGGAGCAAGTCCTTCGTCGGCATTCCACGCCCGATGTCCGGGAGACGCAACATGCCGAAACCCGCACCGAACGATGATGCCGCCGCCAAACCGATCACCACCCCGTAGCCATGGTCCGATTCAACATAGCGGCGCAACAGGCGAAGACGCCGACCGAGAGATACGGAGTTGCGACGAGGCGGAACACCGGCCGGCTGCCCCCGGGAATGGTGGCGAATCGCTTCAGCTCCGACGCCGCGATTCGCATCGACAGGTAGTAAGCCGTCCCGCCGAGAACGATCAGACCCCCGTGCCACAGCCAGTGCGGGTTCAGTCCGCCGATGATCGCCGCCGCATCGCCGAAGTCGGTGACGCCGCCGAATGCCACATAGCCTGAGGAAACAAATAAATTGAAAACCATGTACAGCCACAACAGATAGCGCAGCACGGTTGCGTTCACGGACAGCCGGCTCAAAGTCCACCACGTCAGCAACCCGGCGGCGAATTGCAATGCCGGGCCGGCCGCCTCGATTCCCGGCGGTTGGGCATTCGGGAAACTGCAGCGCTCTCCCCACGCGGTCAGCATCGCATTGTGCCCGCCGGCGAACAGACAAAATCCGCCGTGCCCCAACGCCTCATGCGTCATCATCGAAGCCGCATAGGCGAGCATCCCGAGCGCGCCGAGCATGAAGGCATTGTCTTTGGGAGCGTTGCTATCCACGGGTACCACAGCTTGGTCGAGAGCTAGCGCCGAACTTTATCAGCTATTCGATGAATTCCGCATTTGTGATCAGCTGCGCAAGTCGCTCGTGGCGCCAGAGGACGTGAAGAACACACTGGTGGTGCTCCAGTGCTTAGGCAACCTCGCGGGCCGCGCATTGCAGGATGCTCTCTTCAAAGGCGCGACAGAGGAGAAGGATTTCCAGGCGCAGGGCCGGGACGAGCTGCGACGCTCACCCACCGTTGGCGAGGAACTCGAGGAGCACCCCGCAAGCTCCGGCGGCATTACTGACCTCTCCTTCCGGCGCATCCGCATCGAACTCAAGTACGATGATAGGGCCCCCTGGAAATGAAGGATTGCGTACGGTTTCTGGGACAAACCGCGATGTATGCCACCGGATCGGGCAGACGGGTCGGGGTGCTTTGCGTGTTGGACAATAGTGCAAAGCCAAACGGGCCCTTCCCCGCTGCTGATGGCATCGAGCTTCTGCACCATCCTGTGCAAACAGGATCGGTCCTCGTCGCCACCGTATTGATTCAGGGAAATTTGCCGCTGCCGAGTGCGCTCCCACGCTGACCGATTGCTTTGGTTCCGGGCGACGCTCCAGTACACGTTGACGCGCGGAGTGACCAAAAAAGGGAGGGATACAGCCCCGTCGAGGCACGTAACT
The DNA here is from genome assembly GCA_021323735.1 of Gammaproteobacteria bacterium. GTDB lineage: Bacteria > Pseudomonadota > Gammaproteobacteria > Steroidobacterales > Steroidobacteraceae > Bog-1198. The sequence continues at coordinate 91,615 of JAJPKM010000036.1, read as the reverse complement.
TCTTGATTTTAATGGCGCGCCCGACTGGATTCGAACCAGTGACCCCTGCCTTCGGAGTTTGGGCGGATCATTGCGCCCATGTACTACCGAACGCGCCGGACTCGGTGTTTCAAGGACTTAGCAGAACGTAGACTACTCCCGTTTCCGTCACAACCTGCCCTCCTTCGACGTGTTCTGGTCACTCCCTGGTCACTCCTTTTTGCAGGAGATAAGCCATGCCGCGGCTGAAATTACGGCAAGACATCGTGCGCACTGTCCCGTACTGCGGACCGGGGGAAAAAGGTCAGTGCGTATACTGGGACCAGGCTCTGGAATCGTTCGGCCTCCGGGTACACCCGAGCGGCCGGCGTGTGTATGTGTGCGCGTACCGAGTCAATCGGCGCAAGCGCCTCGCTACCCTCGGCCGAGCCGATACGCTGAGCCTCGATCAGGCCCGAAAAAAAGCAATGACCTACCTCGCCAAGGCGGCGAATCAAGAGGACCCTCAGGCCAATATCGATGCTCATCGGCAACTGAAGACGATTGATGAGCTCTGCGAGGCGTATGTCGAGAATCACGCAAAGAAGAAAAAGAAAACCTGGAAGGATGACCAATCTTACCTAAAGCGCTATGTCCTCTCGAAGCTTTCGGGACGTTTGGCGGTGAGTCTCGTCACCGCGGACATCGAAGCCATTCACTCGCAGCTCGGCGCCGCTCACCCCTATGGGGCGAATGATGTCCTAAAAGTAGTCCGCAAGATGTTCAACTGGGGCAAGGTCGCGGGTCTTGTGCCGAGGGATCACCCAAATATCGTTGCGGGCATCGTCCGATTCCCCGAGAGAGCACGCAAGCGATTCATCACGACAGTGGAGATGCCGCGTTTCTTACAGGCACTCGAACAGGAAGATAACGACTACGCTCGACACGGCATTTGGCTTCTATTGCTCATGGGTCTCCGTAGCAAGGAACTGCTGAAAGCAAAATGGGACGATATTGACTGGGACATGGGGACGCTCTTCATCGGGCTGACCAAGAACGGCGACCCGCTGCTGGCGCCGATCAGCGAGGCAGCCATGGAGCGGCTGAAGATCATTCCACGGACCTCCGATAACCCGTACATCATCTGCGGCAAGCTCTGCGGGCAATATCTGCGCAGCCTCGGAGAGCCCCTAAAGCGGACGCTCAAGCGCGCCGGATTGGTGAACCTGCGGATTCATGATCTGCGGCGCACGGTCGGTTCCTGGCTGGCCCAAGACGGGCAATCATTGCACCTGATCGGCGATGTACTGAACCATCGCGATCCCAAGACCACGGCCGGCTACGCTTATTTCCAAACCAAACAGCGGAGGGAGGCCCTGACCGGCCATGGCAACCGCGTGCTAGCACTCACACCGTCTCATTTGCGTAAGCCCACTGGGCCGTCCGGCCTCTCGGCCAACACGCTGTTGCCGGTCGATGGCACCACAATTGTAGCGACCGAGAATAGCCGCGCGCTCTATCGGCATTACTTCCGGCGCGACGATCTTTACCGTCTGGTGTGGACATCGCCGGTCAGCGAAATCGCTGCGCGCCTGGGGGTATCAGACGTGGCACTTGCAAAGCTCTGTCACCGCGCCGCGGTACCTATTCCGGGACGCGGCTACTGGCAGCGAACCGAGGCAGGACAAGCTGTCGAGCCAGTCCCGTTGCAAGAGGCGCCCAAGGGGCTGCCCGAGTGGCTTAGGATTAGAGGAGCAACGCCATCGGCATCTTCTGTTGATAACGCCGCGTGAGGCCTTTCAGGCCCAAAAGCTTGCGGACCTCTCATCGCTGAAGAAGCTGACGGTGACGGTAGCGATGACTGGCCGATTTCGACCTGCCGGTCGTGGAAGGCCGATTCCGATCTGCGAACTAGCGGTACAATGCAGTGGCGCTGCATCACTGAGAGGTAGGCCGCCTCACTGTGTGTGATCGGTGTCCAGCTTCTTAGCGATAGCTCTCTTAGGCTGAGCCGCCTTAGTCGTCGATCTGACCAGTAGGCAACGGTGTCATGGATGAGATAGATTCTCAATTTGAAAAAGCCTGGACCAAATGGGCCGGCCTTGAGCAGCGGGAAATAATCAATCTCCCGGATGGGGACGTGTATGCGTTGGCTCACGCGCTGATGGCTATGCGAACGGCCATCCAAGGTAAGGTCTTTCACTTGTCTTATTCTGGTCCCTTAGTGGATCACGCCATGCGGAAGTGGAAGCCGCCAATGGCACAGCATTTCGTATCACTGGAGGCCCTCGATCATCTGCGCAGGGGCGGTGTCGAGAAGGATCTGTGGGAAGAGCACGATCCGCCGGCGTCATTTTATCGTGACCTTGTACGATATGACGTCGGATTAGAGCACCAGAGTCTAGCCGCCTATCTTCACAGGCTGAAAGTTACGTCGATAACTAAGGGAGAGAACGATAGACTCGACAACGAGGACTTTCGGTCTGTTCGACCGCCGGGCGCGTACGATCGATGCGGAATTGACCGATTGCCCTACTATCCACACGTGGCGGAAGCGCTATCGTGCCGCTAGACGAAGACGCCTTGACGCGACGACATGGGAGCGGCAGCGGCCGGGCAAGCCCGTAGCCGAGTCGCGACGGCGTGACACATCAAGACAAATGTCCATATTTAAATTATGAACATTATGGAATGCATCCGGCTGAGGAATGTGTATGCATACCCGCCGGCGCGACTAGTGCGAACATATCAACATTCCACCGCGCTTATCGCGACGTGGAATGGCCGCGAGTACCTTCGACAGGATCCCGCAGATGGATGGCTCCACGCTGGTGTTGGCTATTCTTCAATGAATTTGGATACGTACCATGAGGACCTTTTAACTTCTGGCCACCCCGATGCCAACGTTGACGGCCTAGTTTCCGTTATTTATTGGGGGAATTTCGCTGATCAATTCGGATCTGTTAATGGTTATGCCAAAGCACGTGCCGGCTGGATATTTACTGGAAAGTCGGGCGGTGCGGCGCCCACTTCAGCTCAAGATATCGCCATTGCTATTGCGACGGCGCGGGGTTACCTCGCGGCATCGGATTTTGCGAGTGCCATTTCGGCCATACGATCAATTGCATACATAGGCTGGTCGTTTGCCAGTAAAGTTGTCGCGTTCTTAGATCCCGAGCATTGCGGAGTACTTGATAGCGTCGTGGCGGGAAAACTGTCCAACTCGACTCATTCGGCATTAACAAGTATTGGAGCTGGCGCTCAAGGATTTGATCAGTGGTGCCGGATATGCTTCAGAGCTGCTCAGACACTAAACGTAAATGGAGCGAAATGGACTGACTGGGACGGCGCTCAACATGCGTGGAGAGCCATCGATGTGGAAAGAGTGGTCTTTGCATGCCCTGTTGATCCGGGTTCAGTCATCATTTAGGCGGCTGAGAGGCGAATAGGGGCGATGAGGGACGGAATTCCCGCTAACTAGGTCGGAGCCTCATTGCGTTTCGGTCGCGGATATTATGAACTCCGGCTAGCAATCTGTGGAATTTCAGCGCTTAGGGAATTCAAGGGCTGAAGTGAGATCACCGAAGGGCTTGTTGCCTCGGGAGACCAAGGCCTTATTTCGTTCTATCAGACCCTGTAGCGGATCCAACTCGAAGCGCCTGCTTATAAATCTGAGAACTGAACCGCTGTCGTTCGGTGTGTGGTCCACTAGTCCTTTACGGGAAAACGGCGAAATCACGATCGCCGGCACGCGCGTCCCAGGACCCAGATTGTCGGCACTTGGTGGAGCAACATGGTCCCATGACCCGCCGAATGCATTGTATGCAATGACTATTACCATGTGATTCCACTGTTTACTGGATCGCAACCTGTCGATGACATACGAAACGTGCTCGTCCCCTGCAGCCAAATTAGTATAGCCCGGATGCTGATTCAGGTTCCCCTGCGGCACGTAGAACGAGACTCTTGGCAAAGTTCCCGAGTCGATATCATGCTTGAAATCTTCCCAATCCTTTAAGTTCTGTTTACGTTGCTCCGCATGGTGCGATGGATCAAACCTGCTAAAGTAGTTGAAGGGCTGATGGTGTGGTTGAAAGTCAGGAGAGCCGTCGGCGACTAGGGGCGAATAAATAGCTGTTCGGCGCTCAGACGCAGGACGACGTCCATCGGCTACGGCCTGATTCCAAGCGCCCGCGTACCACGCCCAATTGATATTCTTGGCATCCAACCTATCGGCAATAGTCGGTGCTGTTTGGGGCGGAAGCGTAGTTGAGGACAACGGATCAGCGTAGAGCAAAGCATCTTTCTCGAATGCGGATGGGCGATTGCCGCTCGGCTGATAGGGAGGCTGCATTGTGTTCACAGCGTGAAACAGCCCATCGTCAAAATAATTGACCGGAGCAATATTGCCATTAAGCGCGAAGCGCGGTGGCTCATCTAGCGCCGAGTCAGGCTTCCCCGCCGAAGATACAAGACGCGGCAAATACTTCCCCCCCGAATCCTGTTCAAGGACCGCAATTGACGGCTTTGCGGGACTTAAGTCAGCGTTTGGATAGATTGGTGCGCAGGCGCACACGGCGTATTGATAGTTCAGAAAATCACCGCCGAAAGTGCCCTGAAAATAGTTGTCCTCGATGGTAAATTCCGATGCGATTTTCCCAAGACCCGAAATTGAATAATCAACATGGCTCATCACCATCGCGCCGGCATCGCTCCAAGCGACAAATCCGTCCATTTTCCCCTGATTGATCTGCATCTGGTTTTCAAAAAACCGAGCCCAGGAGTCTCGCACGGCTATTCTTCCATCCAATCGCGTCGGCAGGAACGCCGCCTCCAGATCAAATGGTGCATTCGGGAGCCCGACACTCGCTTGCTGCGTAACCACCGGCGTTATGCCTCGAGAAGTCACTCCTCCCCACGCTGGTGGCAATTGCGCCAACGCACCACCATCGCGATCAACCTGAAGGACATATCTCTCGTTTGGCTTTCCATCCGCACCGGTAATTTCCTTAAGACCGGAAGCACCCGGAAATTGGCCGAAAATATTGTCGAAGCTGTGCCCCGTCAAATAAATAACAACAATGGTGTCGACCGATCCGCGAAGCGCATTTGTCTGAGCTACATAGCGCTTGCCCGAATCAAAATCATGAGAAATTGATTGACGAATGGAAAACATCGCCAGTCCTATAAGTAGGCATGCGGAGAAGCGGTAGTGCTCGTGTTGACACATTAGATTCACCGTCCGCCGGTTGCCGAGCAGAATCGCCCAATCAACCGCTTCTCGGGTTCCGTCAAGGGTTTTTGGACGTTCAATTCGAATGACAATTCAGTCGGAACCTCCCCGGCCGACTTATTGTCAGTCGTCGCGAGTGAATCGTTACCGAACAATTCGCAACTCACGGTGGCGGTCAAAACAGTCTTGCCTTCATGTGATCCTTGTTGAACCGGGACTCCAATCAGACGTTGGCCCGATCTGACGACAACCAGATAAGGCTTGCCCGGCGCTTGATACCCTGAAGGCACCTCCAAGGAGAATTCCTTCGCAACATCCGCAGGGCAGGTTATTCCTTTTCGTACTGCAAGCGTCATGGGCTCCTGCAGAACCTTATTTATCTCGTTATGACATGCTCCATCATCGGCGTCGGAGCGACCCAGATGCCCAACGCCGCTCAAGTCTCCCAGCTCCGACACCGGAACCGCAAGACCATAGTGGCTCAAGCCAGGTCCCAGGCCTCGTTCCGTCAAGACTCCTACTACGAGCCCATCGTGACCAATAACAGGCGAGCCGCTTTCTGACTCAACAAAGGATCCGGACAACCGCAATAATTTAGCGTCGCCTGAGTCTTCATATTTTTCGAACTTTGCCTTGATTGGCTTTATTGATTTTTCATTGATCGGCCATGCGAGTACCAACAGCGGCTCGCCCGGTGGGAGAATTCGAGTGCTGAGCCTCATCCCCTCGTGGTCGGTGCCGTCTGTGTAGAAAACCGCTGCGTCAGTTGCTTGCATGCGGTGAATGCTTTTGTCTCTAGCTATATCCGCTGGTTGGCCGTGCTCGCCCATATAGTTATACGCGATCTGACGTTGGGGAACGCCGCTCTCCGAGAGATAGGCATCATCGGATCGAAGCACGTGAAGCGCAGTCATCGCGTCCTGCCTCTCTTGCTTTGTTGTATGCAAGAAAAAGCCCGTGCCTTCTTCGCTAATGCGTTCTCTTAACGACGGCTTTCCCGTGACATGCAAGCTGAGAATCCAGTTTTGCAGGCGGCTTGTTATCAACGGCTCATTCAGGGGTTCTTGGGCCGCTAGCCAAATAGCCAAACGCGAGTCGTCGATCTCAGCCGCGGCATTAGCGCGCGCCCAGGAGATGAGCCGTACCCCTCTGTCCGTCAGCTTTTTTAGTTCCTCTGGCGTAAACCTCACTACATCCTCTGACTCATTCTGCGCATCGCAACAGAGCGGCCAAACACTCGACATCAAAACCAACGCGATGAGAACGCGAACGAGCAGGGATCGCATGTGCTATTTTCTTTGGATAAAGGCCACATAGCGAGTGCTAACCGCGGTATCACCCACTCGAACCTTGATTTCAGCATTTCCCTCCAACTCGTTCGGTTTTGCAGTTAGTGCGTAACGATGAAGGTTGTTTCTCAAGTCCTCGTCGTCCGAATGCTCCTCAAGCCTCAAAGGGTTGCTTTTACCGCCGATTCTGTAAGACCCAATGGGCGTTATGACTCCCTCAGCTATTGGTAAGCCGTCCGAAGCCTTGATCGATAGCTCGAATTCTCCGGTGAGACGATCACCGACGAACAGGGTGGGCGCGGATGCATCGAGCTTCATTTGGACAATAGTTGCGTATAAGCGCTGTTGGCCACGCGAAATCGCCACAGTCGGCGGGCCTTCCTTGGCTATCGGTTGCGCACCCTCGGTATCCGGAAACTTAAGGAGCGCGCGTCCAAGCTGCTTAACCAGATACGGATCATCGAATATGGTTGCATGGGGAGAGAAGGACTCCAGGGTTCCCTCCAAACTGTCGAAGGTTTTGTTTGCAGCCGCACTTTTGGCCAGCACGGTACCGTCGCCGGCACCGTACCCGAGCTTCCATCCATCAGTGATCGTATTACCGACCGGCATCCCCAGCCCGTAGGGCGTTGCATGCGCATCACCGGCAAAAAGCGTTTCGGTAATTCCGTCCGGACTCTGGCGGGCCAACAGCGATGTAAGTCTTTGGGCGGCGCTAAGCCCGGCGGAAAATCGCTCGAAGGCCGCGCCGGATCTCACTTCGCCGGGTAACCAGCCGAGGCGTAGCCAGACGCCGGGGTCAAAAACATTCAAGTACTCCAGGGGGGTTCCTTCGGCATGCTTTACGTAGCAACAATCTTCGTACCGAGGCAATAGTTCGAGAAAACCCGGAAAGGATAGGACGATGCGATGGATCGCTTCCGTGTGTCCGGGAACCATAATGTCCAAGGCACCCCATCCGTGCCGAATCGTTTCGAACGTTGAACTAGAACCGAGAAAAGGCGTTCCCATATATATGGCGCGCCGGACGCGCGTTCGATTCGATGCGCTGCTGAGATAAACTCGTGTGATGATCCCGCCCATACTGTGGGACAAGATGTCGAACGTCTCGCCGTGCGGCAGTTCTCTTGCGATGAACGTTTCGAAACGAGATGCATTGTCGACGTTGCTTTTGCGCCAGTCATAAGAAAAGATAAAGAAGTTCTTTTTTTCGACGAACCCCATCTTCGCGAGAGATGTAAAAAGCGAAGAGTATTGCTTGATCGAGAATATGGGCCCAAGGACTTGTATACTCCTGATTGGGCCGCAGGGAACGAGAGCCGCTGACTCCGGAAACTCTCGCCCCAATTCCAACTTTGGCAAATTGCGAAGGGATGTAGCATTGCCCCACACTACAGCGCCGCTCGTGTCGCACAATTTGCTTCCGAGTATGCCGGGAATGAAGACCAGCGGTCTTTGAACTATCCCTTTGAGCTCGGGAGCTTCGTTCGTTAACGCGGAATCGGCGAATAGCATGAGGAACAGTAAAACGCTAATCCGCTTAAAAAATACTATTCTCATAAACCCTCCCTGTTGCGCGATACGGTCATCTCCCTTCCTACATTCTTAGCACGCAACGATTTGATTGGCAAATGGTCGGACGCGGATGAGCAGGTGTCGACAACTCGCCGTGCGGGGCGCGTGTTTTCATCGCGAATGCAGAGCAATTTAACTATCACAAAGCGGGGTTTGCTGAGCGCTTACGTCGAGGCGACGTTCTACGGATTGTATTTTGCCAGCCAATTTGCGAGCTCTGTGAAAATGTCGCGCCGCTGTTCTGCGAGATCCGGGAAGTGTTGCGAACCGGGATAGGTAACCATACGCACCGTTTTATCGCGTTCTCTCAGGAGCACATAGAACTCTCGTGCCTGAGATAAAGGTACTCGCAAGTCCGACTCGCCGTGCAGAATTAGTAGTGGCGTGGTCACTTGGTCAGCGTGCATAACTGGCGAAAATTGCAACATAGGAGTAGCACCCGCCTCCTGAAGGCGGGCGTCAAAATCAGTCTGCCATGTGTCACTAGTAGGGACAAAACTCAGCCAGTCCGTAACTCCGCCGCCGTCGATAGCCGCTTTGTAGCGATGAGTTTGAGTTATCGCCCATGCCGCCATATAGCCTCCGGCGCTCCAACCGAAGATAGCCAATCTTTTTGGGTCCGCCCATCCCTGCGCTATGGCAAAGTCAGTAGCACTCTCTACATCACGATATGCCCGATCACCAAAGTGTTGGTAAATTGCAGACATGAAGCGTGATCCATACCCAGTTGAACCACGATACTGTGGTTGAAGGACTACATATCCCATGCCTGCAATGAACTGTGGGAATGCATCGAAGGTTGGGGAATCATTTACCTCAGGCCCACCGTGAGGCAAGACCAGAAACGGGTACTTTTTTGTACCGATATATCCGGGTGGAAAGGTCACTATGCCTTCCAGTTTGGTGCCTTCTTTGGATACCCAATGAACGGTCTTAGTAACACTACGACTTACGTTCGCTAAGGTGTCCTCACCCTCGAAGGTGATTTTCTTCAATTCGCTTCCGCTGTTTACGGCGACATTCGTAGCATGCTCGGGATCTCCGACAGAGAACGCGAGCACATCTGACGAGTTCTTGAATGCAGATCTGACTGGGAGGCCTTCTATTGCCCCTGCGGGCCACCGAAAGGCCGAAGCCATATTGCCAGCGACGAAAGTGTCTATTTCGGTTAGCACGCCTCGATGTATTTCCACCCAGACGGTTCCAAGCGGATCTGACTTAACATCTGTAGCAGTCCCATCCAATTGCGGTGTGCGATCCAATGGTATACCGCCGGCCGCGGGCACCGTCCATACATGTTCTGCGGTTAAGGTTGGGCTTATAGTGGCCGAAAAAATTATCTCGCTCTCGTCCTTCGACCACGCAATGCCATTTGTAGCATTGCGAATTTCGCCAACTTTACGTGACTCTTGCGCACTGCAGACGCTCACCACTGATCTCATCTCGTGGTGGCCGATTTTCGGGGTGTGGCTTATTACAGCAATTCTGGCAGAATCCCTCGACCAAACGATGTCTGACACAAACTTTAGCTCCGGGCACCACCAAGCCCCATTGCCATCGGAAGCTCGAATGACGTAGAGACTGGATTCATCGGGCTCAGCTACATTGTGTATACCTTCAAGCGCATCCTTAGCCCTTGAGTCCACGGTCAATGCAAATTGTTTCCCATCCGGTGAAATCGCGGCAGTTCGCATCCCATTGGGCAATACAAAAAATAGCGTAGGCTTGCCGTCATTCAGTGGAACGACCGCCAATTGGTTTTGTCTGTTCATGCGATAGCCGCCAAATAGCGCGCCCTCTTTGGTGAAGCCGACCGGCTCAAAACTCTGCGGCAAGTCCAGTTTTCTTGAATTTGCACCGCTGATGTCGATTAAACGCCACTCGTGCTTCGTCGGGCCCTTTCCTCCATGAACTCTAACGTCAAATAAGATAGTCTTACCGTCTCTCGAAAGCGCAACAGCATGTGCGGAGCGCAGCGCCAAATAGTCGTCAATTCCGAATGGATGCGACTCACTTGCATGACATCGGGGCGGGGCAACACCACTGAAGGCCAGAACGCCAAGAAGAAGTAGAGGGCTGAGATATAAACCGCGCATCTTCGCGATTGATCTTGTGCACTGATGGGCTCTAAGTATCACTCTATTTACCGTGTTGCATGAGTAGGTCGTCGATTGCCTGCAAGTCGCCATCATTCGATTTTCCCCCGCTTGCGGCTCTAAGATTACGGTATTTCGTAAGGTAGTCGTGCTGCCTTATTCCGTAGCGTCATACGAAGACTGTACTTGCTCGAACGTCGCTGGGAGTTCACTTGCTGTGTTCGACAAGCAAGTTATCGACCGCCTGAATATCGCGATCACTCAACTGGCCCGCCTGCTGCTTCAGCATTAGCGAGTTCACCAAATAATCATATCGCGCCTGTTTATAAGTTCTGACTGCGGCGTAATAGTTATTTTGTGCATTCAGAAGGTCAAACTCGGTCCCGGTGCCGAAATCCACCTTGCTCGAACTTGCTTGTACTGACACGCGACCAGATTCCATTGCTCGTTGTGCGGCGAGAATACTGCGAATGCCATTCATTACGCCTCGGAATGAGGATCGCGTCTGTCTTTCGGTATCACGCTGGGTGGAATCGTAGGCAGCAAGCGCTTGCTTGGAGGCAGCGCGAGATTGCCGAATGGCAGATGATACCGCCCCTCCCTGAAACAAAGGCCAATTGAAATACACGCCTATGGTGTCGATGGTTTGATTTCCACCGAGAATTGCGTCCTGTTGAAACTTAGAACTGGAACCGATAAGGGACAGAGTGGGAAAGCGGCGTCCAGTCTGTGACTGCACTTCTCGGGCAGCCGCGTCTGCCTTCATTTGGGCCGCGAGAACATCGAAATTGCCTTGACGGGCTGAACGGACCCATTCCTCGACAGCCGCAGGTTCTGGGGAAACCAACGGTATCTCGTCCCGCATCAGAGAAAGGGTTTGACTGTGCTCTCCCACAATTACTGTCAATGCCAGATTTGCGTCATCTAGTGCATTCTCTGCGTCGATGATGCCATTCTCCGTGGCGTCGTAGAAAGCCTGGACCTGTTCTACGTCACTTAACGCGCCGCTGCCCGCCTTTTCTCGAGATTTCGCTTGATTAAGAAGGGTCTCAAAGGTTTGTCGCTCCCTTCGATTCGTGTCTAACTGATCAGATGCCGAGAGAACCGCAAAGTAAGCCTGCGCAACCCGCAGCAGCAATGATTGCTGCGCGCTTCTGAGAGTTAATTCAGCCGCGGCCATTTCAAAATTGGCTTCCTTAAGCCGATAGAATGCTTGCGTGTCCCACAGCGTTTGAGACAGCGTTAGTCCCAACCCGATGACATTACCAAAGCATCTTTCTGTACGCGAGTCCGAATTCAGGGCACAGCTAACGCCTTCATTCCCCGAGAGCTGAGTACTCTGAAAAAGCAAACTTTCCCGAGCCACTGACGCGGAGGCAGACAGTTGTGGTAACAGCTGCGCTAATGCTTGCGGTCGAATTTCTACACTTACATCTCTTTGAAACGATGCAGCCTGCAGCGTGGCATCGCGAGTCTTCGCAACTTGAATGAAATCCCAAAGGTCGTTCGCGTAGGAGATATTCCTACCGAGAAACGCACTGACCAGAACGACTATGTGTGCCCGCAATCTCCTCTTCGGGTCTCGGAGGCCTATAATTTCCATAGCCACACCAAGTGTAAGAGATAACATGCACCCATTTTGACCAATCGTTCGGCTCCTTTCTGCACTTGCATTAATGGTAGGCGTCGAAATAGACTTGGGTTCGTAAGTGCATAAGGATTCCGGCAGATTCTAAAAGTATTGCACGCAGGAAGCGAACCCATGTCACTAGTTGCACACAGTCTTACGCCACCGCACTCGGTAGCATTGCACGTTTACTGCCGTGATGTAGCAGTCATAGAAGTCTCCAAAGAGCTAGTTTCCTCGTTCTCTAATTTAACCGAGTTTCCAAATCGTTCTATCGCGGATGATCACGTACCAGCCCATGAATTGGTGCAGTCTGTCAACCACTTGATCTCTGCAATTTCAAGCATAATTCGCATTGGTCCGGTAGTCGCAATCGAGCGAACAAGAACTGTCTCTCGCCCCGAGTACGCATTGTATAACTTCATGGGCTTTAGCCTTCGGGATAGATACCGTGGCCCAAACGCCTTATACCTGCCTCTAGGGGAAATTCCACTGGAGGTAGATGTAAACCTGCTACCGATTTCTCTTATGAGTGAACAATTAGATGAGGCTGTCCGAAAACAGCTAGATGGAATTCGACCGGAATTGTTCATATCCGTAGAGGCGTTCGAAACGCTAGCGCCGACTACACAAGCGCACTTTTCCGTACAACCGGGTCAAGCTTTGTTGGTTCCAGAAGATGTCGTCTGTTCGCGGTGGTGTAGCGAAACCGAAGTATTGCGGATTAAAGGGTTCTTCAAAGTCAATCCGGCATCGATGCAATCACCCGTCGAGTTGGCGGGAAACCTAGCTTGCTTGGGAAACCAATAGCCCCTGGCCTAAACCTTGTAACGTCCGGCTGGCACTGTGCGCAATAAACTCAAGCGCGCCAAGAGTTTCCTGATCATATAGATCTGCCCTCGCGCGAGCTCGACTGAGAAATGTGGAGTCTCGAAAGCCGCGGGCGGTTTTTTGAAACAACTTTTGTGCTCGAGGCCAGGTCTCGGGCGACTGCGACAACGCGCTTGCCCAAAAGTTAAATAGCCCAAACCAAACATAGGACGCCTGAATATAAGTATTTGGGTCTAGCTGTTTCCCTGTCCAAGGCGACGCTAAGCGGTGAGCGGTATCGCGTTCCGGCAGCTTTGTATCAAAATACTCTGCTGCGTCAAACGCAGAATGAATACTCTCGTGCAGAAGGGCGTCTGCGAGCATTTCGACATTCACAAAATCGGCGTGTGGGTTTTGCAAGACCGGTCGCCCGGTGCACAATGGTGTGGAAGCCGATACAAATCCACCCTTTATAACGTCGGCATCGCATTTGAGTACGACCACTCTGGTGAGTTGCTCGACAAACGTCCAGGCACCCGGAACGAAGCGCGCCAACAGCGCAGCTGCATCGCTAAGTTTGCTGACGCTTTTCCTGTAATCGGAAGCATTATACGGATCGCTTTTTGTAGGAATGTCGGGAAGCGCATCGCGCACCCATATGCTCGCGGCATCGGCAAATAGCGTTCCGGAAATGGTAGCGTTTTGGTACAGGACTCTCCCGGGCTGCACGTTTGCGTCAACCGCGTGTAGACCGCAGGCGTCCCAAATGCAATTCGGCGGCAGCGAGTCCATCTCAAGGACCGGAACACTCGCGTGAGCTACAGAGTATTCAATCGCATCAATCACACGAATTTCATCATCAATCATCCTTTCCAGCAAAGGAAGCGTGTTCGCATCCCTAGTTGTGACGACCTGCCAAAGACTTGGAGCATTTAAGAATCGATCAAAGCTAGCTTCATTGCATCGATCGATCAGACAACGAAATCGTGATTCAGCCCGTGTTGATTCCGCAAGGCATTTGTTTAACGCGAACAAAAGAACGTTTGTCCGCTGCTCTTTACACACAGTTGAGTACTGTTGATTAGTAGCCCACTCTAGCGATGCAACGAGGTCGGCTGTTATTGTATTAGGCGAGTCGTAACGCATGTGTCAGGCCTCCTTGCTACCAAATCTCCACCCCCGGGCTATCGAAATGTACAGGAAGTAATGCTGTGATGGCAAGAAGACAGTGGTTCTCAAGTTTGTTGCAACGCGCACGTGGCCGGGTGACCCGGATATTCTCTCGACACAGCCCTCCAGTGATTCTGCAGACATGCAACGCAGAATGCGGGTTGGCGTGCCTAGCCATGATTGCTAGCCATCATGGCAGAGACGTGGATTTAAAGTCATTGAGAGATATGTTTGGCGCCCAGAGATTCGGCATGACGTTAGAAAGCTTGCTAAAGGCTGCCGACCGGCTCAATTTTTCTTCGCGTCTCTTCCGAATCGAACCCCGCGATCTCAAATGGATAAACAAACCCGCGATCCTGCATTGGAATTTCTCACACTTTGTAGTACTAACGCGGACTTCGAAGACAAAAATATTCATTCATGATCCAGCGCGGGGCGCAGTGGCGCACAGTTATGCTGAAGCGGACTCATGCTTCACCGGCGTTGCCGCGCAGCTTTCTCCGACGCTTCAATTTGCGCGGTCCTCGGATACTCGAAGAATTCGTCTGACGAGTATGTTCAAAACCGTTTCGGATCAGAAGCCTCGCATAGGGCTATTGATTCTTTTCGCGTTATTGTCCCAAGTGTTTGCGCTGATCGCTCCTTATTACTTTCAGCTGATTGTCGATAATGTCATTCAAATGCGGAGCATTCTCTTTCTTTATTATATCGCCACGATATTCCTTTGCTTGGGATTCGCGGAATGGGTGACTGAAACCGGCCGGATGAATCTGAACGCACAACTTGGAGCGCTTCTCAACGCCAATTTTTCAACGTCCATTTTTCGACACATGCTCCGGCTTCCGATCGAATTTTTCGAGTCGCGAGATTCTTCAAACCTTGCGGCGAAAATTGAATCGATGACGGAGATTCGCGAGATATTTACTAAGGAACTGCCGCGCATTCTGGTAAGTGCGGTAATGTTCACTACGACACTTGTCGTTCTATGTAGTTACAGCGTCCTATTAACAGGGCTCGTAACTTTTGTATTGGCGATGTATGTTTGCTTTCGCTTAATTACTTACAGCCAGTATCGCCTGCATTTCGAGAATACGTTTGTGAAGCGCGCGCAAGCAGCCGCGTATTTCCTCGATACCGTGAGAAGCATAGTCAGCGTTAAAGCCCAAAATGCCGAGGCGTTCCGCACGGGAGACTGGCGGCAGCATGTTGCCGAAACCACCAAGAGTCAGTACTTTACAGATGTATCGCTGGAGAAGCTGCGATTAGCGCGAGATCGTAGTACTCAGCTGGAAAATATATTCTCACTGTTCTTGGCCGCGCATTTCATGATGTCGAGCCAAATGACAATCGGAATGGTGATGGCCTACTTCATGTATAAGCGACTCTACTGGGACAGCGGCCAGACGATAATCGACGTTATATTCAAGCTTCGACTAGCAAGAATCCACCTCGATAGGCTCTCCGATATTCTGTTGGAAAAACAAGAGCCTGCATATCAGGCGGGATTTGTCGAATCCAATTATGTTGACCTTGGCGCCCCAACGATTGTGGCGAAAGACTTACAATATACCTTTCCGCAATCGCAGTCGGGCCTGTTTTCCCCACTCAATTTTGAAATAAAAATGGGAGACCGAGTTGCGGTTACGGGTCATTCAGGTGCCGGCAAGACCACGCTCCTCTATATCCTCCTCGGCTTAAAGGCAGGTTATCAAGGTACTATTAAAATAAGCGGTCATGAACTGTCCAGTATTCCGCGTGACCTCTGGCTCACTCGCGTTGCGGTCGTGCTGCAAGGCCAGCAATTGTTTAGTGGTACGATCCGAGAGAATATCTGCTTCGGGTCGATTGGAATCGACGAGGCAAGAATGCGTCAGGCTGCACAGGAAGCGTGTATTCAGCAACGTATTAATTTGCTCCCAATGAGATACGACACTCAGATGGGTGAATTTAGTCAATTGCTCTCGGCAGGAGAAGTGCAGCGAATCCTTATAGCCAGAGCGCTATATCGCGGTGCGCCACTCTTAATTCTGGACGAGGGCACTGCAAATCTTGACGTCGACACCGAGTTGAATGTGCTGGCCAATCTGCGCAAGCTCAATATATCCGTAATACATGCGACGCATCGAACGGAAGTTTTGAAAGATGCAACACAGATCATCAACCTCGCCGCGATGCAGCCGCGTGCTATGGGACCTACCTTCGGTACGATTGGTAGCCGAAATCCAGGTTGCGCCCTTCAAATGGATTAAGTAACATCAAGCTGGGTTCGTCGCGCTGGTTGCTGTTGGTAATTCGGCGAGGCGATTCATCAATGGACTTACTAAGGAAGGGCAAACCCATGTCGATTTTAGAGGAGCTTAAGCGGAAGTTAGACGCTGCGCGAGCAGAGTCACCGGGACCTAACCCACTGCAAGAAGTATCCCCCGCAATGAGAGAGAAGATCGGCCAAATGACGTTTGGCGGTTTGGGGCTATTCTGTAAGGCTTGCTGGGGTCAATGCGAACCGAATTGAAAGCCTAGTCTGGTCTGGGTCATGGGACCATTGATCGGTCGCCCGTATTGGGCGACCGATCTTTTGCAATATCTGGCTTACTGTCATTTCAATTTGCCAGCCAATTTTTGAAGTCTGCACCTAAGGATGGATGTGGTCTTGAACGCCTCAACTAAATTTGGCATCGCTTCCTCGTACCCGCCCGATCAGTTTGAACGCGATATGCGTTTCGGGGCGGGCGCAGGCATGGAAATCATTCTCAAGATTACCGAGCGCTGCAATATCGCATGCACTTATTGCTATTTTTTCTTCGCCGGGGATGAATCGTATAAATCACATCCGGCTTACATCCACGATGACGTTGTGGATGGTCTGGCGCGTTTTTTGAGCGAGGGACGCCGTTCCTACGATCTACGTCGGGTCCGGTTGATTCTTCATGGGGGCGAACCCTTGCTCCTAAAGAAGAGCCGAATGACTCAACTGCTGGTGAAGATAGGTGAAGCATGCAGCGGTATGGAGTTCCAAGTGACGCTCCAAACGAATGCCATGCTGGTGGACGAAGAGTGGATTGAGATATTCAAGCAGCATCGCGTAACTGTGGGCGTGAGTCTCGATGGACCAAAGTGGATTCACGACAAGTACCGGGTCGATAAACGCGGTCGCGGCACATATGACAGAGTACTCCAGGGGGTTCGTCTTCTTCAGAATGCGCATTCCGATGGAAGACTCCAAGCAGCACCCGGCCTGCTTGCCGTGATCAATCCCGAATTTACTGCTGATGAAATATACCACCATTGCATCAAGACGTTATCGTTCAAGAATGTCGATTTTCTGTTGCCCGATTTGGACCACAATACCCGCACCAAAAGCGAAATCGATAAAATTACAAAATTCGTTTCCGAGCTACTCACCTTATACCGTCAAGAACTAGATGCCGGCGTTAAGGTTCGAATAGTGGATTCTGCGCTACGCGAATTAAGGGTTTTACCTATTCACGCCTCCCTGCTACAACGATTTCTGTCTCAGAAGGAAATCGTTTTTGTAGTTGCCAGCAGCGGCGAAATCCAGCCTGAGGACGTACTTCGAACCACAGACCCGGATTTAATGAACACCGGGTTGAACGTAATTACTTCGACGCTAAAGGATTTGTTGCTCTCACCAGCACTGGCACGCTTGAATGATCTTAGCTATTCCGTGCCAGCCGATTGCATGAGTTGCAATTGGGTAAACGTTTGTCGGGGCGGAATTCTTTACCACCGCTACAGCTCTGACAATGGATTCAATAATTGCTCGGTACATTGTGAAAGCCTGAAGACACTTTACAGTGGCGCCTGTGAAACCCTCATGCTCGCTGGAGGCGACTTCAATCAACTCAACAGTCGCCTAGCGAAAAAGCCGTCTGCAATCATCTAAGCTCACGATGGACGATTATCCTGAACTGAGCGATGTTTTTCGACCCGAAGCGATCGAGGCTCAGAAGCATCCTCACATCGGTCTTGCTTCGATTCTGCACACTCGGAGCCCCGCTACTATCGCGGGATGGTGGGTTGTATTGGCGGCAGTTGTCGTATGGTTGCTCTTCTTCAGTCATGTTCCCATGGTCGAGTCTTTTGAGGTGACAGCCGCCTCACAGGACCTTGTCGGAGCATCACCCTATTCGTACAAGATGGAAGTGGCTGCTAATAAGTTGAGTGGTACGATCAAATTACCCGCGGAGGTTCTATCGACGTGCCGCGTTCCTTACGTTTGCATCCACCGAACTAACATAGCTTTCATATCTACCGGAGCTTCGTCGGCTGCGGGTAACACCGTGAAGGTTACCATTATCCTTTCGGAACCAGTGCAAGCGTCCAGAATTGTGGCGCTTGTTATCCCGAACGGAGAAGTATCTCTTGCCGACCTCATCCGGCGTCGCATCAATTCGATTGGAAGAGCGAAGTAGTATCGTGAAGACTGCGTGTTTTGGAGAGCACATATCACCTGCGTTGTTAAAAAAGCGCTGTTGCATACACATCTGTTATACCGCCGCTCCTCAAATGTGGCATGAGGCCCGCAAGGCCAGGCGTACTCATTTCATGATCGTAATAACGACAGTGTAACGGTGACGCGCAATGCAGTTTTTCACAGAACTCGGTTCTCAAATAAATGCAGAGTGGAAGATTCACAACTACGATGAGCGAAGCTTTCCTGAAGTTGCTTGCAGGTGCCTAGCGCAAAAATCGGCGCATCTGAACGTCGATATGCGGGAAATATTGACTTGGGCAGTGCGTGAGGATGCATTGCCCTATCAGGCGGATATCGACGCTAAATTCGGCGACCCCCCGCTTACCGTATTTATTGGTCGTAAGTTTCGAATAGACATCCTTTTTTGGACCGAAGGAACACCATCAATACACCAGCACTCTTTCTCCGGTGCGTTTCAGGTGCTTCGCGGTTCCAGCATTCATAGCGTGTGGGATTTTCAACCAAAGATGCGGCTAGAGCTGCGGCTTTTGCTTGGATACGTATCATTCAAGACAGCGGAATTGCTAAGTGCAGGTGACGTTCGGCCGATCGTTGCGGGTTGCGGCTTGTATCACGCAACGTATCACCTTGATCGTCCTACTATCAGCATAGTGGCGAGAACCATACTGGATGCTGACAGCCAGCCACAATACACACTGCTGCCACCTTGCATCGCTTTCACAAATGGCATCCCCTCGGTAACGCGCCAATGTCAGCTTTTGAAAATGCTAATTTCGATCGGTGATATGGTTGGTTTTATGCGGCTGGCGCTTGAAGCGGTTGAAACCAAAGATGCTTATACTGTTTTTCAGATTCTTCTGACGACGCTTAATTTGATAGAAGATGACGAGCAGCGGACACAGCTGGTGGCGGCTCTCAAACGCGCGCATCCATCTCTTGCGGAAGAATTGATTTCAGTGCTTTGGCTCTACAAATGCAGCAATCGCCTACTCGGCCTGTATCGGAGTACGAAAGATGCTGAACTGCAGTTTTTTCTAGCGCTCCTGCGCAACATACCGGATGGACGATCAATCCGAGACTGCGTGGCAAAGCGATTTCCGCGCAAGGATCCGATCACGTTGATTACGATTTGGATTAGGAGACTATCGGATTTGGGTCTACTCGGCTCGCCATTATCAGAAGACTGGCACCTTATGGTGCTTTGTCAGCTTATGGACTTATCAGAGCAGCAGATCCAAGCGACGTTTCGCAGTCATAGTGAGCTCGGACTGCTCTCCGAAGGGGATCTCCTTGTGCTTTCCGCCGGCGTGCGCAATTCCTGGCTTTTGCGTCCCTTGTTCCAATCCAACGCACGTCGATGCGGCAGTTTGCCGCGCAACCCCTCGGACTGCGACAACATTGGATCGAATATGCCTACTACCCAACAGGATCCGCATGAAAATACTGTTCATTCTTAGCATGTTGATAGCGGCTACCGCGACAACGGAAGCACAACAGGATCCCCAAGTAGGGGTGATGCTGGAAATTCGAGTTACAATGAATGAGGCGGAATCGGAGTCCACACGTATGTGGACACGCCCGAGCCATGTCGCCATCTATTTGCTAAACCACCATCCTGTTCAACTCAACGTGACGCCGATCGTGGTCGCTGAAAGATCTGCGAACGCCAAGTTGGCTGTGTATGTCGCCACAGGGCCAAATCGCGATGAACTTTTGACTGGGAACTTTCGATTGACTTTGAACCAGGAAAATCGCTTCACTATGTGGGATCCAGCGGGGAACACCTATGAGATCTTTATCAAGCCTTATTTGGCACCGTCGCCGCAGGTGTGTTCTGCATGTTCCACAAAGCCAACTCCTCAATTGCTTACGGACCCCGATAAACCACAATGATTCGCAGCAGCCTAAAAACGCTGGCTGATTGGGGTTCGTTTCTGCCGAGAAGATTATGGATTTTCCGATAGATCGTCCAAAAAGGAGATTCAAAGTAGCGACCAGGATGAGCCTCCTATTCGCCTGTGGATTCGCTGTTGTAGGAGTTGCCAGTTTCTATTTTCTGCAATTACCTTCAAACACTAAAGTGAGCGCTCAAAATGTCGAAGCTGTCGTAAGATCGGGTTCCGTTAGCTATCAAGTACCAGGAGTAGGTGAGTTTAAACCGAGACAAACGCTCACAATTATTGCTCCGACCAAATCACGTGTGAAACAAATCGCCGTGGAACCAGGTGCACGAATGCATAAGGGGGATTTGCTCATTGCATTGACTGATTCCACGTCTGAAAAACTACTTATCGAGAGTAAGCTCAAACTTCAGTCAGCGGAAGCGGACTTAGCGGCGTTGGAGTTTCAGTCGAAAACGCAGAATGATCGGCAAATCGAAAACGTTTTAGACGTACAGGCAGACTTGGAGATCGCCAAACACGAGTTGGAGGCTAAGCAAAGCCTCGATGGCCAGCACATCTTTTCGCGCTTCGATTTGGCTCGCTCGCAAGTTACGGTTGAGAAAATGAGCCGAAAGCTTGAACTGGAGAAGAAGGCGCTAGAGGACATGCAACGAATATCCGCGGTGCAGGTTGCGTTGGGCAACAAGGCCGTGGATATGGCGCGCCGAAACCTGGCTGACGCGGATACCGCGGTACAATCCCTAAACGTTCTGGCGACGGCCCCTGGGGTTGTGCAAGAAATTCTCATTTCCCCCGGGGAATTCGTCGCCGAAGGCGAAAAACTCGCGACGATTGCCGATCCGGATACCTTGGTAGCGACGCTACGTGTTTCTCAAAACTCTACAGAAGGGATAGTGCTTGGGTCTTCTGCTGTTCTGAATGTCAACGGCCGGCAGGTACGAGCCAAAGTAATAAATCTTAATCCACGCGTACTCGATGGCTTGGTTTCCGTGGATCTGGATTTTCCAGCGAGCGAAGGCTTCGCCCCTAAGCCAAATGAGGCGCTCACTGGCGAAATTGCGGTTGATCGGCAGCCGGGGAAGCTTTACGTAACGCGTATTCCAGGTGTCGATCCCAACACTTCTGGCTATGCGCAAGTTGTGCACCTCAACGGAACGATTGAGCGCCAGCTTGTGCATTTTGGCACCGGCTCACCGGACACCGTCGAAATTCAAGGAACGGGCATCACCGTGGGCGATAAGTTGATTCTTGAGAAGCCTAAGCCTGTCGCTGACAGCGCCCATTCTCTCTAGTTCGGTGCTCGAACAGTGCAGATAGGTCGAACTGGAAACACGACAGGCAAGCGTCGGGCCCGGTTAGGTGGGCGGGACGCGGACACCATCTTACAAACGCTAATTGCCGGGAAGGTTCATGAGTGACTTGATAGATCTCGCGGGAGTGACGAAGGTGTATCGAACTCAATTTGTGGAGACCCATGCGTTGCGCGGTGTCGACGTGAAGATTGGGCGGGGGGAATATGTTTCGATTGCGGGTGTATCTGGATCTGGCAAGTCAACGCTCTTGTACATTCTTGGGCTTCTTTCTGCTCCCTCAAGCGGTCAATACTTATTTGACGGACAAAATATGGCTGAGCTGTCGATCGATGAACGGGCACGAATTAGAAACAGGAAAATTGGATTCGTTTTTCAAAACTACAATCTGATTGACGAGCTAACGGTGCTCGAAAATGTCCGTCTGCCATTTAAATACAGAAGTGACGGCAAGCAAGTGCCTCACGACTATATTGACAATTGCATAGCGCGCCTCGGTCTCGCACACAGGGCCTCACACTACCCCAGAGAACTCTCCGGTGGGCAGCAGCAGCGCGTCGCCATCGCACGTGCACTTGCCACGAATCCCTTGATGCTGCTGCTTGACGAACCGACTGGCAGTCTTGATTCACAGACGCGCGATGAACTGTTGAATCTGCTAGATGAGATTCTGTCGCCTACCATGACAATTATTAATGTTACACACGATGAGACTTGCGCCACGCGATCGCGACGGTCTCTTCACATGACTGACGGCCAACTCGCTGGCTAGTTAGGCTGACGGAGTGCATACCTGTGCTTGAAATTTCTCGGCGCCTAAGACCTCATCTCAAAATGATGTCGATTGTGGTGACTTGCATTGCGCTTTCATTGGCCATAACGAGCGTGACTCAGTCGATAGCATCGCTTCTCCTAGTTGCACCGCTGCCGTTTCAAAATGCCGACCGCCTCGCCGAGATTCGTCTCATGATTGCAAACAAGGCCGGCGTTTTTCCTGGCAATAATGCCGCGGTTGCCAAGGAATGGTCGGATTTACTCAAGCCGGATGTTCAAACTGCATTTTTAGTGTCAAAAAATCGACGCCTTCGACTTGGCGGAATCGATCGCATCGTCCGCGCTTCATATGTGGATGCAAATTATTTCCGCATATTTGGCACTCCCCGCGGCGCCGGGGATCAGTGGCTACGAGCCTTTGAGTCGCAGGAAGATGTCGTAATAGTCCGACGTTCACTCTACGATCGGATTCTTCGGGGTCCTGCCCCCCAGTTCCTTAAAATCGACAATACCGATTATCGAGTATTGCAAATCGTTGACCCGCAATACGCTTCACCACTCGCCTTGGCAGGGCGACCCGAAGACGTTTGGCTACCTCTAAAGCGTGCACCTCTAGACTACGGCAACCGTTCTGGGTTCGGGAGTTCCTTGAAGATTTTTGCCTTGCTTCCCAACGAGAAAGGGTTTTCTGAAGCGGAGACCAGACTCACATCGGTGGCCTTACCGAGCGTGAAAGCGGAGACGGTGAACGTCTTTCCTCACGGCACACAATTATCTATCGCGGTGTCCCCTCTAAGAGAAACTATTTTGGGAACATCTGCGATAACCGCCGCCGTATTTCTGATGTCCTCCTACTTGATATATGTTCTGGTGTGCTCTGTAGTTGCACAATACATAGTGTCAATTCTTTCAACTCGTTGGCGTACTCAGTTTATCAAGCATGTTCTTGGGGCGACGCGTCGCATGCTGGTGATCGAAACAATCGCGGATCTAAGTATCGGCGTGGCAGTTGCATGTGTCCTTTCTTTGATTCTTGCTGCAATAACCATGTCCGCCTTGAAGCGATCATTCGCTGATGCAATTCCCCGTATTGCAGAGGCCGGATTAGACGTGCGCTTCTTTGTAGGCTTCTTCGCACTTGTAGGTGCCGCCTTTATTATCATTGCAATCGCAGTGGTCGTGCGTATCAATCGCACGACTACTGCGATGCTTACCGCTGGTGTAAAGGGAAGCGCCGGGCCAGCGCACGCAGCTGTCAATCGCTGGGTCATAGGGATTCAGTTCGTGCTGGTTACCGTGTCTATACTGCTCACCTCATTTGCGATCGTTGGGTTGGTACAAAAATTGACGCTCTCGGTTGGCTTCAGTACAGCGGGCGTTACCGCCGTTCAAGTAGATCTCCCGGAGAGACTACAGTCTACGGACGCGAAGCGTCTCGTCGCGGAAAAAATCAGATCAAAATTTCAAGAATCGCCGCTGCATGCCACAATCGCGTATGCGGATCTTCTCCCCTTATCACCCAGCTTCACCCTGTCGAAAGTACAACGATTGAAAGGGAATAGTTCTTTGATGGTTAACGTGACAGGTGTGGATGACAGCTATCTAGACCTCCTAGGCTTGCGGCCCGTCGGTAGAATGTTCACTCGCGAAGAGACTAACGAGAATCAACGGGTGGCCATTATCAGTAAAAGCTTGAAGGACACTCTGTTTCCGTTCGGTCCTTATTTGGGCGAGGACATGCAGATTGCCCATAATGTGTTTAAGATCGTGGGCGTGGTTGATGATGTCCAAAACCCCTTCCGCAGCGACCGCAGTAAGCAATTCCAAGCTTATGTCCCCATTGAGTTCTTTCCAGAGGCCACGGACATTTCGTTATTGCTCACCAATAGGGCAGGCGAACACCCGAGCGCCATCGACATTACCGCAATAATTCATTCGGTAGACAGTGAGCTGTTTGTTGAAAGTGTTGAGCCGTTGAGCGATACATATTTTAGAGCCTTGAATCGTGGCTTATTTCAAACATTGGTAGCGGCAATTAGCTTCGCCGTGGCACTCGGGATCGCCGCGCTCATTGTCTATCTTAGCGTGACGAATAACTATGCGGAAAGCCGTCGATACACACTAATAAAAGCCTCATTGGGAGCTGAAGTAGGTCCCTTGTTGCATTCGTTGGTGGCAAATACGTTCGTGGGAATTGGGATCGCATGCTTGGTATCTTGCGCATTACTATTAGCGTCCCACTTCGCCGGGGCTCGAATGTTCGGCGGATTCTTCGCGGAAAATTTGTCGTTGAGTTTGGCACTCTGGGCTTCTTGTCTGCTGGCAATAAGCGCATTTTGCATTGTTTTGACGAGGCGCCTACTTAATAGTGATCTGGTCGATTTGAGCTCAGCGCTCCAGTAGAGAGGTCAGCCGATGTCAACTGACGCAATGATTCGCAGTGCAGCAGGCGGGCACGGGTGGCAGTCGGAGCCGATCGACGACTACTTGCGGCGTCGGTGGCTATGGTCACTCAGTCGGGCCACATCTAATCATGAGCTTCCTGAAAATATTGGTGATTTGCTTTCGTATATAAACGGGTGTCTTTCAGCATTGACGGGATCAAATCGGCCTTGGGTGCCGGGCTTGGGGCGGCTCTTAGCCGATACGAGCGCTGATGAATCGAATATTATCCAGATTGCTCTTCAATGCGCAGCTAACAATGGACTTGGCTCATGGACTTGTAACGTGGATCCCGGGTCAGTGTTTTACTTTGATTCTTTTCCATTACTCCTTCACGGGCGAGTGTGCTTCAACGCCATTCAAGATCGAGTATCGCTAACATGGGAAAGGGGGGAGCAAATCCGCACGCGCGTCTCATTCGAAAAGCAATGTGGACTTTGGGTTCGCGACGACGGTAACCGCGCACTACCAGGCATTGGCGACATCGGCGTTAGTTGCAATGTTCTGGACGATGCTGATTCCGAAGTTTCAAAATTGGGCGATGGCGTGTGCAGTTTTAGTAGCATCGAGGACCGACGTACCACACTGCGTGAAGCGCTGAATTGCATACGGACGCATTCTCCAGAGATTTTTGCGTGGATATCTCGGGTGCTGGCAGGAATCAGTTTCTTGGCACCTGCGGGCGAAAGGATGTCCGGGAGCGGAAGTGCGCGCTCGCTGCCAGGGCTTATATGGGCGTCCCATCCAATACCCGCCGAACAATTGGCTGTGCTGATTATTCATGAATGTTCGCATCAATATTTCTTTGCGATGACTGATGCAGTCAATGTTGTGATACCAGGCAGCGTCGAACAGCACTTTTCTCCATTCAAAAAGGTCGCAAGACCATTGATTAGCGTGCTTTTGGCGTTGCACGCGGCCGTGAACATGTCTCGTTATATCGCTTTGCTTCAGTCTGAAGGGCGGGCCAGCCCGTATCTGCTGCGAGAAGCCCTTACATTGGCGCAGGACGTTGAGACGATGTCCAGATCGATAGGAGAAAGCAAAGAATTGACTGAGGATGGCCAATTGTTTATGCGATACCTCAGATTAGGTAGTTGATGTGGTTCTGTGGGACGCGGTTTATAATGCATCACGAATTTAGCGAATCCGTAGTTTTAGCTGCTAGAATTAGCAAACGCTTGTTCGTATTGACGCAGCCTCAGCCACTGCGCTACTTTGCTAGACACGCCAATGAGGATTATCAGATATCAAGGACGATACGAACTTGAAACTAAGCGTAGTGCCCTCGAAGTCTGAGATTGCGTTGTTACCGTTATTGCACGCTCAGAAGATTGAGTTCAGTTTCATGGGCGGGTAAATGCGGGCACCTTCCGGATACTTGTCGCGATTAGCTCTAGGCATGATGAATCCACAACCACATCTGCAGTAGTGCCATTTATGGACTTTACACAGGAAATGTTTGGTACCAGAAGTCGAAGAGATTTTATCACTTGAAGATGGAACTACCGCAGGTCAAGCGCTAGTGCCGCGCACAGCTAACAGGAAATTTGGCGTAGGAGTCACTCATTTGATGCGAAACAGACGGATCTGCGAATGGCACAGTCGGATGCCTAAATGATGATTTCGACGCTTGGAGTAGGGCTTCAGTACAACCCCGCGCTCGCTGCCTGGTTCCCGTTCCGGGAGCAAGCGCTAGATGTAATGGAGATTCTCTTCGACAGCATTATGGCTCCTCTCGATGGTCCGCAGCTAATGTGGCCCGATGCCGCAGAAACGCTTGACAGCGCAGCGACTCAGTGCGCGCTCGTTGGTCACTCGAATTACGGTGGCGACTTCGGATTCGACCCGCTGGAGACCACCTCAGCAGTCCGCCGACACGTGCCTTTGGCAAAACGCTTTCGCGTGCCGTGGGTGACGAATCACTGCTTCTACAGTGATGCCTCATGGGCCAACGTATGGAGCAGCCCATTGCAGTTCTCAAAAGCGGAAGTAGCGCGAGTGGCCGAGCGAGCGCGGAATCTTCAGGAAATCTATGGGGTCTGCCTAGGTCATGAGAATGCGGCGTACTATCGCTCTTGCCCGGGGAGCAATATGCCAGAGGAAGAATTCCTAGCGCGAGTGATTGAGCGGTCTGGCACTTATTTACATCTCGACTTGCACAACCTCTTTGCGAACTCCATCAACCACGTGGCTAGTGGCTACTCAATCGAGCGGTTCCTTTCGACGATCCCACTCGACCGTATCATTGCAATTCACCTTGCTGGGGGACGCTCGCTGGACGGTCTATACCACGACCTACACGATACTGCTGTCCCGAAACCTGTATGGGAGCTCCTCGATAATGTTCTTTCACGCTCACGGCCCCGGGCAGTGATCCTGGAATATGAGTCGCATCTGTTGTTCGAGGACGGCAAGAAACTCGATCACGCGCGGTCCGTCGACCTCGTTCTTGCCGACCTGGAATGCGCACGCCGTGCGTGGGACCACGCGTACGGCGCCAAAAGTCGCAGGACGACGCGTGAGGAAGCCGCTTGATGGACGCTCATCTTGTGTGGGATACATGGCGCCTCATCCTGACCCGCGACAATCTCGTTGGCGCGCTCGAGCCCACCAGCGATTTTGAGTCGCTCGGCCTCTTACCTATAGAGGCTACGATTCTTGCCGATTACGCGAGCACCCGCGCCGCGACCTTGCAGACGATCTTCATGTATCGGAGCGGCCTTGTCAGAAACGCACTCTCCGCGCTCCAACTGGCACCACTGAGCAGCCGTCTCCTGCATACCAGCAGCATGGATGTGGGAGAAGTGGCCCGTGACTTCACGGAATCGATCGGGTACCGTGACGACGGTCCCAATTTATGGAGACTTGCCGCCGCATTTGTCGAGTATCTCGTCCGGCAACCTGAATTCGCCGGCGAAATACAGCAGGACGCGCTGGCGATGGATGCCGTCGCTATTACGCTCGTTCGACGTCTTGGGGAACGACCGCTGACTTCTGGGCCGGATACAGCAATAAGTTTAGCGCCCTATCCGGAAACGCAACAATATCTTGCCAGCGATGCCGTGACTGTCACATCGACGCGTTTCGACCTAACACCGTGGCTCCGTAATCCTCTCATGTTCGACAGCGAGGCGAAGCTTGCGCGAGTCGAATCGCATTGGCTGATCTACCTTCCAAGCGCCGATGCTTTGCCCACGCATTGTGGGGTCTCTGCGCGGGCCGCCCGGATATTTACGCGCCTTGCCGTCTCGAAGACCGCTTCGCAACTTGCCGCGGAACTCGACCTTACCGTTTCTGACGTGCTTAAAGAAATCGACTCTCTCAACGAGCTTGGCGCAATAGCGGGGGAGGCCGCACTAATCCCGCTTCCTTTATGATGCAAAGTGAAAGTGGTCAAACCGTTCCCTTTAGACCTGATGCGATCAAGCAGCTTAATTCGGACTGTAGGGACAAGCTCCAAGTAAAGGAAGTGTGGCCTTGATGTTGGCCGCCTCGTTTGGAGAGGGCCGTGTAGTTCCGCGATGACGTGGCAGACGATTTTAGGGTCGATGGCTCTCTCGCCCGGCTGCGCCCGAGCGCCTTTCAAGTCAGGTCGTCCTTCGTGGATACTTCTCGTGTGGAATTCCGGCATCTTAGATATTTCGTTGCGGTTGCCGAGGAACGACATTTCTCGCGTGCCGCCCAGCGCATCGGAATAGAGCAGTCACCATTGTCACGCGCCATTCGCGCACTCGAACAAGATTTGGGTGTCCGTCTATTTGACCGCTCAACACGAGGATCTAAGTTGACGTCCGCGGGCGAAATCTTTCTCGAGCATGCGCGGATCATCGTTGCTTCTGCTGATCGCGCTAGGCTTGCGGCCAAGGCTGCAGCTGAAATTCGATCGGAATCGTTCTCAGCTACTGGTCGGTCGGCGTTTGCGACGACCGGCGCATCGACCGAAATCCTCGATCGCGATCGAGGAACAACTTCAGCATGTACGGAATCAACGTCGCCGCATCCACTTTTCGGCCACTCTGCTGGGAGTGGAGCTGCGCGTACTGATCGAGACTCTCCTTCAACTCGACCGATATTTGCACCAGAAGTTTGACTTTCTCAGGATTTGGCAGCGGTCCAATCTTCAGTTTCATGCGGCTCTACTCCCCTTGCATTACGAGTATGGTCGAAGGACGATGTCCTTATTGACGATCACGTTCAGTGGCAACCCTGGCCTTGCGGTCAAGGTCGGCTGAACACTCAAGTTCTTGCGGGTTATCTGCTGCCCGACTTGATTGACAGAGTCCTGCGCGCTCTGACGCGTGGCAATGACGATGGAACCGGAATTAGTGTTGGTATTCGCAGCAACGAGCTGAGCATTGACCCCCAGCAACGTCGTCAGCGCGGCACCGGCGAAAATACGCCCCCAGTGCCAGTTCACGCCATCCTCGACACCGGAATACCCGGCGCCATCGACGCCCGGCAACCGCTCGAGCACGATGGATGATCCATCCGGCATCAGGAGCCGCGTCCAGACAAGTAGTACTCGACGCTGACCGTAGGTCACCTGGCTGTCGTATTGACCGAGAAGGCGTGACCCCTGGGGCAGCAACAGGTACCGGCCCGTTACTGTGTCGTAGACGTTCTGCGTGACCGTCGCGATGATTTCGCCGGGCAAGTCCGAATTGATTCCCGTTACCAAGGCCGCTGGAATAATCGTGCCTGCCATGATTTGATACGGCGATCGCGGCGTCTGAAGCGACGCGGAACTGTAGATCTTGGGATCAGAGCCGCGATTGATGAATGACTGCTTGTGATCCTGCTGGTTTTGATCGAGGACGTCATCGCGAGACGCTCCCGGCGCCGCTGCACCGGGTGGCGTCTCAGGCAAACCCGGCTCCGACAGCGGCCTGGTTCGCGGAGAGGAGTCCGCTGCGTTTTCAGCATCTCGCCCGTGCTTCCCGGTCTGGAAGAAGACTTGTGCCTTCGCCGCAGCTTCCGCCTCGTCTTGTATTCGAAGTCTCGCGACCCGGTCGGCGTCCACCTCCGAATTCGGGCGAAAATCGGATTGGACAGCCTCAGATGTAATACCGGCAGCATGTTCCTCACGTAACACAGGCCGACCGAACTCCCCCGCGGGCGGCCCGAGCCGCGGGACCCTCGGGATGCTTGCATAGTCCCGCGGCAGCGTTTGCAATCCGTCCGCATGGGTGACCTGTTGAGTTGCCCGCAGCTCCGGCCCCGTATCCGCTTTCTTGGCACGTTTGGGTTGTAGCGCCCACATTGTTGCCAGGAACACGATCAATCCCACTCCACCCATGAGAGCGGCGATAGTGCGCCGATTCAATCGGGTGACTGGACGCGGGGAGGCGCGCAGCGCGAGCGTCGCCGGATCCTCTTTTGGGGTGCCGTCGCTCATCGACGGCCGCTCGAATCGTTGGCGCTAACGAGCTCGGTGCGGCTGATACGCACGACTTGCGCGTCCTTGCCGCCTAAGCGTAGTTCTGCGATCCCAAACAGGCGATCGACGATGTAGTACGGCGATCGCACACGGTAGTTAACCAATTCGGTTTTCTCACCGTTTCCGACAATGAAGAGCGGCGGCATCTCACCCTGGGCGATACCGGCGGGGAATTGCACGTAGACCTTGTTGCCGTCATCAAAGGCGCGCAGTGGTCGCCAGGAGGGGCTAGCTCCGGTGATTTCGTAACGGAAGTTCAACCGGTCGACTGCGATTGCATCCGTGACGGGCGCAACGGCTTCGGCGTGCAAATTCGCGCCGCGGAGAACGGCAAGTTGGTCCAGCGGATATTGCCAGGAAACCGACGCCATCCAGGTATCTGCTGTCGCCGTCAGTTCCAGATGGTAGGTCCGGCGATTGGTGTTGATGACGAGATTCGTTTTCAAATCAGTCCGGATCGGCTTGACTAGGATATGCACCCGCTGGCTCGCGCCCGTGCCGCTGGTGGTATCCCCCACCACCCAACGCACCGTGTCACCGGCCGATACCGAAGTGATCTCTTCCCCTGTCTCAAGAGCAATGTCAGTGATCTTCTCGGGCGCCGCATACACCTGGTACAGCGCGTCCGGGCTATAGGGCCACACCTGGGTGGCGTTCAAATAGTTCTGCCGCGATGGCTCGACCCGGGCGGTTGCGTTCGCATGCTTGACCCGATCTTGAGGATCACCCGGTTCGGGAGCGGCGGTTGTCGCCGCCGGTACCGGTTTCAGTTGACCTGGCAGCGGTAAGATCTTGGGAACCTCCACGATCTCCACCGGCTTTGGAGGGTCGGCGATCTTCACGGCCGCAACCGGCTCATCGAGCGGAATATCTCGTGGCGGCTTGCCGGCGCAACCGGCGATCGTGATAGCTGCTATGGCGATCCCACCAAGCAATCTGTTGCTCATCTTCATGGCTCACTCCTTTCGCTCGCGGCGGTTCCTAGTTCCCGGCTCCAATTCAGTCCATCGACGTACAGACCCAAGGGGTTTTTACGCAAACGTTGCACATCCGCCGGCGGCCGTATGACGATCGACAAAATCGCCGTCCAACGCTCCGTTGTGGTCGGTGCCCCATTGGCGAAGCTGCGTTCGATCCAGCGAACCTGAAATGAGGTATCCGAGGCCCGCACGATGCTCGTGACCTCGATCGCGATCGAGGTCTGACCGACATGCGCGAAGGGATCATTGGCGCGTGCGTACTCATTCAAGGTCATCGCGCCGCGTTCCGTCGTGTAATCGTAGGCTTCAAGCCAGTCATCGCGGAGCACGATGGGATCGAGCGGCACGGAGCGCACATCGCGCATGAATCGCTCCAAATGATGCGCAATGAGCGCATCCGTCGGCCGGTAGGCTTCGGCCGCGGGCCCGACCGCTTTGACGTCGCCCAGATGATCGACTTCGACGACGTAGGGCGTGATGTGCGATCGGCTGGATTGCCAGATGAGTCCTGCGGCAATCACGAAGGCGAGACTCAAGCACCCGAAGGCCATGAGTCGCCAATTTCGGGCTTGTACCCGTGCAGACCCGATTCGCTCATCCCAGAGCTGCTGTGCTGCCTGGTAGGGAGTCGATGGTTCCGGCGTGGTCGAGTACCGCACACTGGATCGTTTGAATGTCATCCCTTACTCCCCTTCTCGTAGTGACGGATTAGCTCCCGACCCACCGTGTTCGCCGGATCGCAGGGCTTGCGCCGCCGTAGAGACGCCGCGTTCAACGTGTTGCCGTCTTTGCAGCTGCTGCGCCCAGTTCGGCGTAGAGCCGCTGTCGTTGGTGCTCGCGCCTGCGCCGCCGGTGGCGCGTTTCGCCCAGCTTTTGGCAGCGTTACCAACAGACTCGGCGCCGGCGCGGCCGACTCCCGCGAGGCCGGCACCCATCGCCCGGGCACCAGAGGCACCCGAGGCGGTGGCGCTCTGTGAATAAGCGCTGCGCGCGCCCTTTACCATCGAGGAGGCGGCGCGAACACCGGTTCCCGCAGCGCTGGTGGCAAGACGTGCGGCACCGATCGTTGCCGCACCGCCGGCAACCGCCAATCCACCGGCACCCAGGAGTGTGCCGGCCGCGGCGCCCGCGCCGAGTTGGGGGGCGCCTGACACGAGTCCGGTCGCAATCCCCGGACCGAAGATCCCGAGTCCAAACAGCGCGATTGAAGCCAACATCAGGGCCAGCGCGGTATCGATCGTCGGCGTCGCGCCGGCGGGAGGCGTGAATTGTCCGAAGATGCTGGAACCGATGCCGACAATCACGGCAAGCACCAAGACCTTGATACCGGCCGAAATGACATTCCCGAGGACGCGCTCGGCCAGGAACGCCGTTTTGTTCCACAGTGCAAAAGGCACTAGTACGAAGCCCGCCAGCGTCGTCAGCTTGAATTCGATCAGTGTGACAAACAGTTGAACGGCAAGGATGAAGAAGCTTGCGATCACGACGAGCCAGGTGAGGAGCAACACGGCAATCGTGTCGAGATTCAAGAATACGTCCGGGAACCCTGAGAGTTGACCGATCTGAGTCATCAGCGGCTGCGCCGCCGTCACGCCGATGGCCGCAAGCCGGCCAGGCTGCAGGAGCTGCGCCTGGGTGATAGCTGATCCGGTGGCCTCGAGCCCCAGGCCGGCGAAGGACCGGAAGATGATTCCGGACAGCGAATTGAAGTTATTCAAGATAAAGGCGAACGCACCGACGTAGAGCGTCTTCTTGATGAGCTTCGCGATCACATCCTCATGGCCGCCCATCGCCCAAAAGAGTCCCGCCAGCGTGATATCGAGCGCGACGAGAATTCCGGTGAGCCAGGCAACTTCGCCGTGCAGGAGCCCAAACCCGCTGTCGATGTAGCGCGAGAACACGTCCGTGAAACTGTCGATGACCGAGAGGTTATTCACGAATGAATCCCCGTTGCTTGGTTGGCGGCCGTGATCTTGGGTAATTGACTGTCACTGCTGGCCTCTCAAGGACCGTAGAAGTGAACAGGTTGCGGCGTGTAATTGACTCCCGGCGTTGTGAACTGCAATCGCACCGCGCGGGCCCGCGCTTCCGCCGCTACGGCGCGCGCTTGTTCGAGGGCGGTCGCACGATCCTGTGTCACGCGCAACTGCTGATCCTGCATGGCCTGTCGTACTTGCAACGCCAGGAGTTGATTGGTCGCCTGGGTTACCTGCAGTGCCCCGCCCGCGGATTGACTCTGGCTCACGAGGCTCGTCAGCACGGACTGGTCGCTGCTGACGTTCTGCGCCGATTGTGCTTGCATGCTGATCGAGGACTGTAAGGCGTTTTGGGAGTTGGTCAGTCGTTGCAAGGCATCGGAGGCCATCTGGGTTTGGCTCATCGAGCGGCCATAGCTCGCGGGATAGAACTGGGCGAACTGTTGCTGGGCTCGGGCGAGTGTGAAACTCACCCCTTGTGCCTGGGCGAGAAGCTGATTTGTCGTCGCGAGTGTCGCCTGCAGTTGGCTCAAGGAGCTGAAGTTTAGGGACTTCAGATTCTTCGCGTCGTTCTCCAACATTTGCGCTTCGTTGGCGAGCTGTTGAATCTGGTTTTCGATCTGCTGCAGGGAGCGCAGCGCAGTAATGGTGGTTTGCAACAAGTTGGCGGGGTCGATGACAACCCACTGAGCGCGCACCGGCAGGGTGAATGCCGCCAAGAGACAGATTGATGCCACGATGGATAGCTTCTTCATGGTGATTTCTCCGTTGACAGTGAAAACTGGGCAGCAAGAGTCGCGGCCCACTCCAAACCTTTATGCTGTAGCCACGCGGCGGCGAAGCGTCGCGTGCCCTGTTCGGCTAACAATCGATCCATCGCGCGCTGGTCTTCCGGTCTCGAGGCCCCTGCAAACGCGAGCGCAATAGGCCCAAGATCCAAATCGAATAGCCGGACACCGAGCCGGGACTGGTAGTAGTAGTCGCGCTTCGGGGTAGCGCGGGCAATAATGTCAATCTGCCGGTCATTGAGGCCGAAGCTCTCATAAATCCCCCGTAGCTGCGGCTCCGGCGCCTGCGGTGACGGCAGAAAGATCCGACTGGGGCAGCTTTCGATAAGCGCCGGTGCAATGGGCGAGCGCTCGATGTCCGCGAGCGACTGGGTGGCGAAGATTACCGAGACATTGCGCTTGCGCAGCGTCTTCAGCCATTCGCGGATGCGACTCGAAAAGAGAGGATCATCGAGAAACACCCAGGCCTCATCGAGAATCAGGAGCGTTGGAGGGCCGTCAAATCGTTCCTCGAGCCGACGGAAGAGATAGGTCAGCACCGGCAACACGGCGCTCTTGCCGTGCATCAGCTCCTCCATCTCGAATCCCTGAACATCGCCCTGACCTAAGCGATCTTGATCGGCATCGAGCAGTCGGCCGTATGGACCCGTGAGGGTGTACGGCTGCAGGGCCTGGCGCAGGCGATTCGATTGCAATAGCACCGAGAGGCCGGTGAGCGTGCGCTCTGCGATGGGCGCGGAGGCCAAACTGCCGAGCGCCGACCACACCATATCCTTCGTTTCGGGTGTGATCTCGACCTGCTCATGGCTCAAGAGGCCCGCGATCCACTCGGCGGCCCAGGCTCGCGCCGTATCGTCATCGATCCGGGCGAGCGGCTGGAAGGCAATGGCGCCCTCGGCACCGAGGTCGTAGTGCTCGCCGCCTAAGCCTAAGATCGTGGCACGCGCCGATCCGCCTTTGTCGAAGACAAAGATTCTGGCGCCCGTATACCGACGAAACTGCAGAATCAGCATCGTGAGCAGCACCGATTTACCGGCACCGGTGGGACCCACGATCAAGGTGTGGCCCACATCGCCGATATGGAGACCTAGGCGAAACGG
The DNA here is from genome assembly GCA_021323735.1 of Gammaproteobacteria bacterium. Classification (GTDB taxonomy): domain Bacteria; phylum Pseudomonadota; class Gammaproteobacteria; order Steroidobacterales; family Steroidobacteraceae; genus Bog-1198. Next base: position 56,687 of record JAJPKM010000036.1, on the reverse strand, counting down.
GGTCGAGCCGGCGGTACGGGTCACCATGAGAGGTGGTGCGATCAGGTGAGCATTGAGACTCGGGCCCGCCCACACCGCCGAAATCGGCATGAGATGTGCGAGGTTCAATGTGGAGATCACGGGCTGGCGCACGTTGGCGTACACATGCCCCGGGATGGATGACAGCCACGCCTCGACGGCGTTGAAGGTCTCGGCGATGGTCACGAACCCCCGACCTTGGATCACCCGTTCGATGGCTTTGCGCTTGTCATCGGCCGCAGCGGCGCTCGCATCCATGACAACAACCGTCGCCGTCACGTAGCCGTAGGCCACAGCATCGCTCCCGAGCTCCTGCAGCGCGGCGTCCGCGTCCGCCGCTTTGTTGTCGGCATCGGAGTCAACCAAGGGACTCTCCTGCTGAAAAATGGTTTCTCGCAGAAGCGCCACGATGTTCTTGCGCTTGGCGAACCATTGCCGGCGCAGCCGAACCAGCTCGCGTTCCGCGTCGGCTTTGTCCAAGAGCAAAAAGCGCGTCACCCATCGGTAGGGGAAGGCCAAACGATTCAGCTCGTCCAGCAGCCCCGGCCAGGTGGAGGTTGGAAATCCGCGCACCGTCACCACTCGAATATGCTGATCCCCCAACAGGGGCGCGAGACCCGCCGTCAGAGGTTGATCTGACAGCAAGGCATCCAGGTGGAACGCTACCTCCGGAACGTCGATCGGGTGGTTCTGACTCGAAACGGTCGAGTGCAGATAGGTCAGAACCTCGGCATCCGACAGCCAACCGATCTCCGGCATGACGCCTTCGAATAGCGTCAAGAATCGATCTGTTTCCGTGATGAAGCGGGCGAGCTGCTCTCGCCAATCAACGCCGGACTTCTCTTCGGTTTCGAGCAAGAGCTGACCGGCACGGGCCTGGGTCTCTGCTGGCGGTAGATAGGTCGTTGTCAGAAAATAGTTGCTTTCGAAGTGAGATCCCGCAGCCTCGAACGCCCCGCGGCGCTCCTCCTCGATCAGCCACGACAGCGGATCGGGAAATGTCGAGGTCGGATAGCCGGACGCGGCGCGCCTCTCCGCCTCCACGAACAATGCCCAGCCGCTTCCTAAGCGCTTGAGCGCATTGTTGATCGGGGCGGTAGTCGCAATCAGCTCGCTCATCGTCGCGCTGTCGAGGTCCGGTCCGCGGAACCGCGCAGTGCGTTGGAAGCTGCCGTCTTTGTTGAGTACGACTCCAGGAGCCACGAGACCGGCCCAGGGAAGGTAATCGGCCAGACAGGACGGGCGTTCTCGGTATTCAGCCAGACGAAACATCGTTCAAGGCTCCAGGAATGCTTTGTGTTTGACGTGCCGTGCAAACACTTCCATGAACTGTGGGTCCGCCTTGGCGCCCCAGACGGCGAGCACGTGACCAACCAGACCTAACGCAATGCCGACGAGCCAGAGCCGAAGCCCAATCCCGACCGCGGCCGCGAGCGTGCCGTTCACGATCGCCACCGCGCGCGGCGCGCCGCCCATGAAGATCGGCTCGGTGAGGGAACGATGCAGCGGCACTTCGAAGCCGTCCAGTAACGGTGCCTCGCTCATGCGACGACCGCGCCGCCGGCAAAGCTGAAGAACGTTAAAAAGAATGAGGACGCGGCAAAGGCGATGGACAGCCCAAAGACGATCTGGATGAGTTTGCGAAATCCACCGCTCGTATCACCGAAGGCGAGCGTCAGCCCGGTGATCACGATGATGATGACGGCCACGATGCGTGCGACCGGACCTTGGATGGAATCCAAAATCGATTGCAGCGGCGCCTCCCACGGCATATTGGAGCCGGCCGCCAGAGCCGGTAGCGCCAGGAGGGTTCCAATGATGACAGCCAGAAAGCCGGAAAGCCGCTTCTGTGCGTTGACGACGAATCGACTCTGCGTCATGACGATGCTCCTGTTGAGTTGAAAACCGATGAAACCTCATACCCGCCCGCGCCCAGACCCTTCACCTTCAGGATGTCCTCGACCCGACGCGCCCGGCCGCGGCCGGTAATGAACACGATGACGTTCACCGCTTCGGCGATCAGCGCCCGCGGCACGGTCACCACGACCTCTTGGATGAGTTGCTCCAATCGAGTGAGGGCACCAAACGCCGACCCTGCGTGAATGGTGGCGATACCGCCTGGATGGCCCGTACCCCAGGCCTTCAAGAGATCGAGTGCTTCACGGCCGCGCACTTCGCCGACGACGATGCGATCGGGACGCAAGCGCAGCGTCGAGCGCACGAGTTCCGACATGGACACGACTCCCGGCTTCGTGCGCAGCGGCACGTGATCCTCGGCCACGCACTGCAGCTCGACCGTGTCCTCCAAGAGGATGACTCGATCGCCGGTGGTTGCCATCTCCTGCAATAGCGCATTGGCGAGCGTCGTCTTGCCGGTCGAGGTACCGCCGGCAATGACGATGTTGCTGCGGTCCTTGACCGCTCTGCGCAGATAATCGACGTGTTGCTGGGTCAGAATCCCGTCGGCAACATACCGCTCCAGTCGGATCACGCCGGCCGCTCGTTTGCGGATAGCAAAGACCGGTGCACGCACCACCGGCGGCAGCAGTCCTTCGAAGCGCTCTCCTGTTTCGGGTAGCTCCGCCGACACGATGGGTGCGCCAGCGTGCACCTCGATGCGAACATGCGCGGCGACCAGGCGAACGATCCGCTCAGCGGCTGCAGGGGAGAGATCGTATCCCGATGGCGACCGCCCGCTGCCCAGTCGGTCGACCCACAAAGCGCCGTCGGGGTTTAACATCACCTCCACGATCTCGGGGTCATCGAGTGCTGCCCCAATGACCGGACCCAAGGCGGTTCGCAGCATGCGTGTCTGACGGTCGATGACCGTGCTTAAGGGGGTCAGGGATAGGATGCGCGACTCGGTCATTGCCGCACCTCATCCGCCGAATTGAAGGACTGAGCCTTGTCGCCGGACAGACCCTGCCTCGGTTGTATCTCCTCGCAGACGTCCCGGACCAAGCTGCCACCCCGTTGAATATGTCGCGCGAGTTGATCGACGAACTGCTCGAATCGACCGCGACCCAAAGCGCGGGCGGCGTCCTGGTGGTCTTCTGAGATGGGAGTGGTCACCGACAGGTAATAGCGAATGAAGAGCGCCATGCTTTCGATCAGAATCGTCTGATCGCGTTCGAGCCGCTCGAATTGTCGCGTCAACTTATCGAGTCGCTTCGCCGTCGCCACCTCCCGGCGCTCGCCACCTTCCGGGGATAAGAAGGCGGCAAGCGCCGCGGCCACGACACTGGAGCGAGAGAGGTTCTTCATGGTCGCGAGTTCATCCAGACGTTTGCCGTGGCCACGCTCGATATAGACGTTGAGGCGGGTCTTGTTCATAGCGCCATGTCATCGTTGGGATCCAAGCTCGCGAGCCGCGTTATGCGTTGGAATTGGCGTTGCTGTTCGGGCTTCTGGGTGTCGCCTCCGTCGTGTTCATCCAAGATCACAAGATCATCCGATCGATGAACCGGCTCCGGAGGCTCTTCTCCAATTTCAGGGTGCCGATGCAGCCCACCGTCATCGTCCACGCCGGCGGCCGGGAATCCATGAGGCTCCACGCTCTTCAGGACCACCGGCGCCGAGAGTCCCGTCCAGTCATCCGCCTTGGCGGGCGGTCGATCGGCGTAGCCGTTCGCCTTCAGCGCCGGCGCCGGCCGGATACGGCTGGTAAAATTGCTATCCTCGAAGTAGCGCAGCTTCTTCGCCCGGATCGGTGGCTGGCCGGAGACCATGACGATTTCCTCAGTCGCCGGGAGTTGCATGACCTCCCCCGGGGTCAGTAACGGTCGCGCGGACTCCTGGCGCGAGACCATCAAGTGCCCCAGCCACGGTGAGAGGCGGTGACCCGCGTAGTTGCGCTGCGCGCGGAGTTCGGTTGCCGTACCCAACGCATCCGATATTCGCTTCGCCGTTCGCTCATCGTTTGTGGCAAATGCCACACGGACGTGGCAGTTATCGAGGATGGCGTTATTGGGGCCATACGCCTTCTCGATCTGATTCAAGGACTGCGCAATCAGAAAGGCTCGCAGTCCGTAGCCAGCCATGAAGGCGAGCGCGCTCTCGAAGAAATCGAGGCGACCCAGCGCTGGGAACTCATCGAGCATCAGGAGCAGTCGATGGCGATCCGGTAGCCCGTCCTTGAGTTCCACTGTCTCGGTCAGCCGGCGCCCGATTTGGTTCAACAGCAGACGGATCAAGGGCTTGGTGCGCGAAATGTCGGAGGCCGGGACGACCAAGTACAGCGAGATGGGGTGTTCCCCATGCACGAGGTCATCAAGGCGCCAGTCGCATCGCGAAGTGACCTCCGCCACCGTAGGGTCTCGGTAGAGCCCCAAGAAACTCATCGCGGTCGACAGCACGCCGGACCGCTCGTTCTCGCTCTTGTTGAGCACCTCCCGGGCGGCGGACGCCACCACCGGATGCGGCCGATCCCCCAGGTGTGCCGTGCGCATCATGACCATCAAGGACCGTTCGAACGGCCGAGCGGGATCGGAGAGGAAATTGGCGACACCAGGAAGAGTCTTGTCAGGCTCCGCATACAAGACGTGGAGGATCGTGCCGACCAGGAGCGAGTGGCTCGTCTTTTCCCAATGATTTCGCCTCTCAAGTGCACCTTCAGGGTCCACCAACATGTCGGCGACATTTTGAACATCGCGTACTTCGTGGGTCCCGCGCCTGACTTCCAGCAGCGGGTTATAGGCTGCCGATCGAACATCCGTTGGATTGAACAGGAGGCAGTGCGAGAACCGGGCGCGCCAGCCGGCGGTCAATTGCCAGTTCTCGCCTTTGATGTCGTGAATCACGGCGGAGGCAGGCCATGTAAGCAGCGTCGGCACCACGAGACCCACACCCTTGCCAGAGCGTGTCGGCGCGAAGACTATGACGTGTTCAGGCCCTTCATGGCGAAGGTATTGGGAGACCAATCGTCCAAGGAATACGCCAGCTCTACGAGTCAGTCCTGCGGCTGTGGCCTCCCTGAGGGTAGCCCACCGCGCGGATCCATAAGTCGTCACTATTCGAGACTGCCGAGCGCGCCATACCGAACCAATGACCGCCGACGCGGCACCCGCCAATCCGCCAGACGCTGCAATCGTTCCGGCGGTGTTGAAGACGTTTGGTGCGTAAGCCTCGTAGGCATACCACCATTCGAAGATTCGCCACGGGTAGTAAATCGGGAAATGCTGGATACGAAACCACGGAAGACCGAGGCGCCACTGAAACCCAAGATGCCATGCAGCCCATTCCGTGGCGATCCAGCTCCCAGCAATGACGATCGCCAACACGATCATGATCTGACCGATCAGTATCCTCGTGGGCGTCATGACGATGCGCTCTCCCGCTGGTCTTAACGCAAAATGGCGTTACCTTGGCGGGGAGAATTGGCGCGATTTATTGTGCTGTCAAAGACCGAAAAGGTCTGAATCTAAAGGTGGTCGGGTACATCCGCAGCAGAGCTAGCTTGCTCGAACTCAAGCGTAGACGATCGTATTAGATATTCCACCGACTTTTTTTGCCTCCGAAGGATTGAGTACCACAGCGGCGGCGGGATTAAGCGGGTATCCCCAATCGATTAGTGTTTACCAGCCACGTCTTCAGCTTCGAGAGGAACTCCCAAACGTCGTCAGCGCCTGACTTTGTGTATGTTGCATTGTCTGGGTCTTCGCCCATTTTCTGGAAAATGTCCATCAGCCAATTAGGGGCCGTGTCCACTTACGCCCAGTGCTTTCAGCCAGGCCTCCAGTTTCCCAAGCGGAACCACGACAGGTCCCGTATCCCACTAACTGTTCCAGAAGATTTCGAGCCGCCTCTTGGTCAGCAAAATCGAGTATCTTGATTCCGCCGTCCCGCGTTATATCCCGCCCGGTATTGTCCATTGCTTGCTTCACTGCAGCCCGCAGCGTCGCCAATGCGCCATGTGCAATATCTGGGATGCTGGCGCCAGACAAGATGTTGGTCCAATTCGTCCCTCCCTCTTTGAGAACGTCGATATCAACAATTTCGGCGGCTGGGATGCCAAGCGTGGCGGGCATCGACATCGACAAGAAGCTGTGCGCACTGTCGCGCCCTGCGCATGGTGTTCTCCCCGGTATTCTGCTCGGCAGGTTGGGCTCCGCAGTTACGCTGCGAGGAACTAGGGAACTAGAAAATTTGGCAATTTCAGATACACTCCCGGTACCGTTCGTCAATATTGGTAACCGGCATGGAACGCAAGCAAGAAATCAAGAATGTTATTCGTTCCATCGCAATTCTTGTTGCTTGTTGCCCCGCATGCACATCATTAGCGCCGCTCGAGCGTCAGATTTCCGAATTGAGAAGCACGGTCTCACAGACGCAAAATGATGTCCAATCAGCACAAGCAACGGCGGGTGCCGCCGCCGCAATTTCGGCGGCAGCATCCGTGATGGCTTCCCACGCGACAGATATCGCTAATGACTCATTGGTGCGATCCCGCGACGTCTCCTTAGAGCTTGGATGTGTTGATCGCGCTGACGAAACGGACAAACCTCAAATCAGTATGTTGGTGCCGGTCTGCTATATAAACTGTCGTTTATAATGCGCTGGCGGACAGACTCTGGCAGGGAAATTGGGGACACGAGAGGCTCCGCGGCGCTTCGAGTTTGAGCAGCCGGAGGCACACCAATGTAGGTTGCAATCACCACCGGCTTTACTGCCTTAACAGTGAAATTACCAGTATTGCTATCAGAAAAAGTGAACGAAGCGTTTGCTCCCTGACTGAAACTCTTCCAAGCTGCCGTGAGCTTGGCCTGTGCATCGGCGTCGAGAGATTTAACCGCCACCAAGCTAGCTTGGTAGTTATTTAGAACGACATCGGCAGTCGTTATCACGTAATCGTCCGCGTCGTAGTGCTGTTTAACATAGGGCTGTATCGAGCCATCATTTAGATCCTGAGCGAAGATCGCCCAATTGATACGGTGATTAAACGCAGTGTCCGCCGACAAAGTCACCTTCAGTGAGCTTTTAAAGTCCGTCTTAGCGCTGGCTGATAAAAGCTTGTAGAGCTGCGGCATCACCACGTCGATATCGAATTGCGCAGATTTATCCAGCTGAACGGATATTGCACCCGTCTCCGCATCTCCAAACAGCTCTTTATTTTTTGTCACTTTTTGTGATTCGGTAAGGCCAGCAGTCCACCATGTTGCCGGATCCCCGAATAGGCCGGATATAGTTGGGTCAAATTCGGTATTTTTTGCAGCCTTTGGATACATCGTACCCACACCATACCCGCTCACAGGCATCCCAAAATATTGATAGCGCTTGAACTCATGAGAGAAGGTCCTCTCAAATGCCTTCTGCATTTCGGTGCTGTAGTCAGTTGTAACGCATCCTGACAGCCATAGGCCGGCAACCGCAGGTGCCACCCCCATCATCCGTGTCCAGTTCATCGTGTGCCCTCCCGGGTGTTAGTTGTGGAATCCAATTTCTCTACCTTTTGACAGGAATTCGTTGGCGGTATGCCAGTCATATTTGTTACCCATCGTGTCCTCGGCGCTAAACGTGGACGTGTCATCCAATATGAAATCGATGGGTGTTGCCTCCTGGTTTACCACATCAGTCAGTGTTCGTATCCGAGCGATGGTTTGTTGGCCGATCGAAAACAATCGCACTGTTACATTGGAATCACGCGGCACGATAAACAATTTACTATCGCCGTGTTTTGCGTCGTTGAGCCTCAAGGTAGCGGTCTTTAGCGTGTGCGCAACGCTATTTGCGTCAATCAGATAGGACTCCGGTTTCAACAGCATGCGCGCCGGATCTAACACGCCCTCTGACTCAATTGGTAACGCGGGGGCAATGGGCAGGATTTCGCTAGCCCAAATAATTTCATGCCGCATTTCCTTGAGATCGGTGCCATACCGTAAGAAATTGATCCAGGCCAAGGCGGCGACGAACGGGGTCGCAAAACTCGTACCACTGTCGTCCGAATGGATGATCGCGTCCCCCAATTGGAAATTGTAGCCGCAATCCGGTGCCAGCGCGGTCACTGTTACCGCGGAATTCAGTTGTGAATAACCCCGTAAGTTTTGACCGGTTCGGGAGCCAGATGTAACATTCAAAAAGAATGAATTTGAAGTTGCAGCGTTTTGTGGAATGTCAATCAATCTCTCCGCTGTTTTCACGTCGCTTGCTGCGGAAAGACCCATGCTATGCGAGCTTCCAAGATATTGGGCGCCCTCAATTCGAACTGCGCTGCTAAGTACCGAGAAAGACATGTTTACAACGGAAGGATTGTTGTATCTGAAGTATTCCCATAAAACCGCCCATAACACTACGTCATGGATGGCGAAGGCGGTTCTGTCATTCGGATTTTCGTCCACCAATTGATCTGTCGCCCAAGCCGCATCGTCGGGGTTGCGAAGCCAGGATCGAGCTGACTTGAGCAAATTATTGTTGTCTTCGAGCTCACCCTGCCCATTAGCCTTACATGCATGCTCTCGTTGTACACAGAAAAAATTACTAGCGAAGTCGTTCAAGACCGACATCAGATGATTGCGGCTTTTCTGCTGACGCGGATTTAACTCCACAAACGTTATATAGGGATTGAGGAAGTCGAAGGACATCTGATGGAGCGCGTATGCAGAGGCGGCGAATACTTTCTTGCCGTGTACAGTCGTCTCATTGTTCCAGTCCAATATCACAAGCGGGGTTTTCTTCGCGCTTTGCTTTAATGCCTCCCGTTTCGACGAGTCAGCGCTTAATTCCTGCAGGTCCGTGGATAACACAGAATAATAAGGTGAAGAGCGATACCAGTTGTAGGGATTGTCATTACACTGACTCGGTGGCGCACCGTCTTGCAGCAATCTAACGGTGGTGATGGCCCCGTTGCCTATTGCATGTACTCCAGGTGGGAGGACTGGATCCAGTGTCCTCAATGCTCTTTGAATTAAGTTAGTCGGGTCAATCAATCCGATAGCGATGATTTGGCCCACTTGGCGAGCTTGAAATGATGCATTAATTTGTCGCTGAGAGGCTTCTGCGGCGTCATGTTCGACGATTTTTGAGAGCGTTGTTTCGTTAACCAGCAGCGTATTCGTTGTTTGGTAGCGAATTGCCGCTGATTTCGCGGGTGCCGAACTGTGTGGAGGAAGTGGCGGCATCCGCAGAGTTGAACCCGTTGCGTACGGGGGACGAGCATGGGGATTCGTGGCACAGATCAACGAAATTAGCGTTTCATAGGAAATTGGGTCTGTGAATCGGTCGATCCCATAAATTCTCCGAATCAAGTGCCCTTCCGTCAGATCTTCATCCAACGTGACAACCTGTCTCCAAGAAGAGGTTGGAGTAGCGTCGGCTACTATATTTATGAGTTCGGACCGGCTCTGGTCCGATATTGTGGAATCGTTGTATACGAGATTAACAACATCAGCATGCTTTTCAATCAGGGGAATCGGCGGTTTTGGCGGCTGTCCAGTGGGCAAAGAGGTCGCAACTGGTACGGGGGTTGTTGCTGGTGCGGAACTATGATTTCCCTGAGGTGGTGCGTTACTTAAATGCCCCGTTGGTTTAGCTCGCTGATTTCCCAGAGGCGGCGACGACTTTGTGGCGGGCGCCGACGCCATCGAAGGCGGTTGGCTATCGTGGGCCTGCTGGTTAGCAGCTGAGGTTGCATCCGTGGATTGGCCAGTTAAACTTTCCCATTTAGCAAATACCCAAGGCCAGTTGAAAGCTGCAAGGGCTACTGCGGTGACAAAAATTAGCAGTATTGCAGGCGAAAACCGTTTGGATTTCTTGAGGACATCCGAGATTTTCCGAAGAACCCTTTTCCACAGTGGCACCCTGAAGTCGCCACTTCCCTCAGAATTTATCCCTCCGGTATTGGCCATCCCTAGTCCCCGGCGCAAGTTTTATTGCGCTACTACCTAAAGGTGAGTATAGGGTAAAGACTCGTATTTCGGCAACAATCCAGTCTCTAGCGAGCAGAGCCCTGTCGCCGACCCACCCAGCCACCCACTTCGTGCCGGATTCTTGAATCTCTTTCTTCGCCTCGGGGCTACCTAGAAACGTCACGTGAGAAATCCCAGGACACTCCGGATCCCCGAACGATCGCCGATACGGATTGACCCAGACGCGCCTCGATCACCGGCCGCCAAAGGACGAGCGAGAAGCCCACTCCGTCGTCTATCATCGCGAATCGCCCGCTCGCGAGGAGCAATGTACGACGATAAGTACCCGAGACCCGGTCGCCATCGGAAGTTGGGCGGTAGACGAGGCCGGTGTCCGACTCGATATTTCGTGCGGTGGACGCAAGCTCTTTGTTACGCAGCGTAGAGAGCAGATTTCTCGCAAGGACGATGCGCTGGCCGCGTCGCTCGGAGAGGCCTTGTTCCACGAGAAACACTTTTCGATCGTCGAGTGCGCGCTGGACCGTCGCGCCAAAACCAACCGACAATTGCGGCGCAGAATCTCGGGTGAGCTGCTCGTCCAGCCAAGTGGCGCCCAGTGCACGAACCTGTCGCTCGACAGGGAGATGTGATCGGACGACAGGCTGCGACCCAGTGACCCGGCTTTGGTCGTAGCGCATTGCCGTCTCCGGGAGATCTCGCGGCACGCGCCACATACCGTCGCCCAGACGCTCCACGATATTGCCACGGCGAAGCACCTCGAGTCTGCGAACCTGTGCGTCAATGATCGATGCGGGATTACGCACCGCCGGTGACGCGTCCAACAATCGTTGTCGTGCTGTTTCGGTGCGGTAGATACCATCGATCGCCAGGTCTGCAATCGACTTGTCGACTCGGCGTGGTTCCGTCACACCTCGCAGCTCTGCTACCCCGCCCACCGGTAGGGCCGAGATATCGACGTTCGCGGCCAGGCGCGCGTAATGCGCGCGTCCGTCGATTCCGTCGAGGACCACATAAGTTCGATCCGACAGTTCGTCAGTCAGCCCCTTGTCGGCGATCCGCCCGATCACAGATTTAGATCGCTTGGGGTCGAAGATCACGAGCTCGCACTGCGCCTGGCCCAACGCGCGCTGCATGGTGCGAATGATATCGCCTCGTTCGCCCAGGGCCCGGAGGGTGAGCTCGGTATTCGGCGCGAGGACCCAAGTATCGGCGGCGATCCGTTCGGCCAGTCCCATGGCGGCCAAATGCCGAAGTCTTCCTATGAGAAGGCTGCTATCATATCCATTGCGATCCTGGGTCGCTGCGCTGAGGTCGATTCTGCCTAGGTTTACCTGCCGCGAGATTTGCGTATCAAGTGAGGTCCACCGCTCCTGGGTCACCTCACGAATCAAGGACTGCCGGACCTCCAGTTCCGTTCGAAGACCTAACCATTCGGTCGCGAGTTCGCGAGCGCGCGCCTGCATTCCACGTGAGATGTAGTCCGGGGCAATGATGAGGTCTTTACCGGCGTCGTCTTTCCCGCGTAAAACGATATGGGTATGCGGGTCATCCGTATCCCAGTGATCCACGGCAACCCATTCGAGCTTGGTCCCCAAATCCCGCTCCATTTGCTCCATCAGTTGGCGGGTGAATGCGCGCAACTCGCCGATGTCTTCACCATCTTCCGGCGAGACGATGAACCGGAATTGGTGACGATCTTCTCGGCCGCGCTTCTCGAACTCGCGCGTATCGGCCGCGTCGTCCGTCGTGCTATAGGCCTGACCCGGCGCACCATCGCGGGTGACGCCTTCCCGCTCGAGGTAACGAAGGTGGGTCGAGGTCGATCTCGGTCCGGCCTGCTTCAGGTTTACGAGCCGTGCCTTGATCACGACGCGGCGGGATTTGAGACCTAGCCCTTGGCCAGCTACCTTGGCGGCGACCTGGCCTCGACCCATGCGCAAGGTTCGTCGGCTGCGACCTAAGCCGCCTCCAGGCTGCGCACTGGGTCCCGCGCGAGATACGGCCCGCAAGACCTTCGTGGTGAACCGCGGGATGCGGTCGCCACCCTTCGCGCGGGGTCGTCCCGGCCGCGGGCGGAATCGATCATCGTCAGCCACGAGGTTGGACCCAAGTTACCGTACAGCGGCGCACTCCGGCGCGGCCGTGCCGCCGCATCCCTTCAGGGATCAAGCGCCTACGACTCGCACTCACACACGCTGGGGAAAACGCGTGTGAGAGAAACCCTTGTGCAGACATCGACTTGACGTGGCAACCGTGCCGCGTCCTTTTATCTTGCCCTGTTTCGCGCGGGACTAAATCCTCCCTCCCCCGCTTCTCAGGGCCGCGATCTTCTGCACAATCGACGGTGAGTCTACGATCGTTCCTCATGTCATTTCCGTCACCAAGTCCACAGAGGAACCGCAACGCCTATGACGGATTTCAGTGTGACGGGACCGTAGTAGCGGCTGTCAAACGATGCGGCGCTGCTTGTTCCGAGAAGGAACAATTCAGCTACCTTCAGTCGGCGGCAATCGCTCCAGCTAACGAGCAATCGCCCTGCTCCATCCCGCTCCAGTGACGGAGCGATCGGAATATCGTTGATATACACGAGACCTCGCCGCTCGCACACTCGATCACCCGCGACGGCACCGACGCGCTTGAGCAGGGGAACCGTCACTGGCAAGTACCCGCGTTGATCGGCAAAACGCGCAATCGGTGCCGGAAGAATGACGAGCGCAAAGTCGCCGCGGCTCAATTCGGCCGGCGATTTGACCATGTACCATCCGCGCGGCGCACTTGCGCTCGGGTTGTAGATGATCTTGGGCGAGGCTCGGTACCCTGACGCAACGGCGATCAGAATTACGCCAAATACCGCTACGACTATTGCGCCGAACTGCCTACGGTTGAGGCGAATCATCCCGGCGAATCCGCTGGCTTCTCAAATTCTCGCTCGAGCAGTTCCCGGAGCATGACGGCCACCGTCGTGCCACGCTCAAACGCCAGGATCTTGATCCGCCCCCGTAACGCCGGTGTCACATCGATGGTGAGTCGTGCGGTCAATCGATTGGCGGATGAGGACTGTTCTCCCTCCCCTTTCACCCATGATTCCGCGACCGAATCGCGTACTGGTTTACTGCTCAGCGAAAACCGCTTTCCGCTCACGGCGCGAGTTCCCGAATCTCCTCAGCCAATAGGACCATCTCTCGAGCCGCCAGACTGTTCTTGTCCAGTTCATTCGCTAGCCGGCCGGAACTTGAGCATTCGGCAAATACCACCCGCTGGCATACCTCGGTATCGAGGGTGGCGATGTCCAAACGCCTAAGCGGTGCCCTCAGTGCCCGCCCGATGATCGTTCCCACCACCACACGATTCGCAACGAAGCCGGCCCGAATCGTCGGCTTGAACATCCGCGCCTCCTTCACGAGATCGACGATTTCTTCGCTCGCCCACACATCAAAGGCACTCGGTTGAACAGGGATCAAGACCAGATCGGAGGCGAGGATGGCGGAGCGGGTCAATGCCGTGACTCGTGGTGGCCCATCGATAACCACATGATCACTGGATCGGGCGATGTCCGGCACTTCGAGGTGCAAGGTCTCCCGCGGTAACCCGATCACGGAGAAGCGTCTCGGGTAATCGCAGTGATGCCGCAGCTGCGACCAGTCGAGTGCCGATCCTTGAGGGTCGGCATCGATTAGGGTTACACGCTTTCCGCCTTTCGCGAGCTCACTGGCGATGTGAAGAGCGAGCGTCGTTTTACCGACGCCGCCCTTCTGATTGACGAACGCAATGATCATGGGTTCCTCCTTGTCCGGCCGTTCCAAGTTATGCACAGGGCGCCGGGTTTGCGCCGCGTTAGAAGAAATACGAAGTATTTCTGGTTAGAAGAGTTACGGTTGCCGAAATCGATGCTGGAACAAGGAGATAGCTCTCCCCACTGCACCCGATAGCACGAGGATCGCGCACCTGATAGCACGCTAGCGAGTGCACCTGATAGCACGACGCTCTTCACCGCTTATCCCCTGTCCGCAGTTTCACTGCGAGTTTCGAAATCAGATCTGCCACCCGTCGACGTTGCGTGGGCCGAAATCGCAGATCTTCCCTAGCACCACGCCGCACGACCGTGAGCTGGTAACCCGGTATGGCCTGACGCGCGGCGATGGCCCGTAGGTCAATCGCGAAATTGCGGTAGCTGGCGAGACTCCCTGATTTCGCATGCAGGTACCGGAAATCAAATCGCCAGCCTGCCGCCTGCCGGCCGGCGTGCTTTCGAACTAGCCGGTAGAGCCATCGCTCGATACCCCCCGTGAGTTCGAAGTACGCCGAGTCGATCGTCAGGAATAAACCATCGTCCAGCAATCCGCGATAGAACCAATCCGCGAGGACCAGCTCGATCCCGAGGGGCCGACCGTCGGCGTCGGCGCGTTCCGTCCATTCGTTGATCCACGAGAACCGGTGCAGCCGGCGTTCCGTTGGCTGACGGATTGAGGTTGCAATGGTCGTGGACTGCAACCGATCCAGGGCGGCCTTGAGCCGGTGATAAGCGCGCACGGAGGTCCCACGGCGACCAAACGTCAATATTTCGTAGGGAGTCATCACCATCAGGCGCGAGGTTGGTAGTCCTCGATCCCGCGCTTCGACAAGTTGCGAGGCTGCCCAGATCAACACATCGGCATCCCAGATCGTCGCCATTCCAAACTGACTCGTCGCTTCCACCTCGATCGTGAGGGTGCCTGTGCGAAAATGTATTGGAGCCACTCGCTTGGACTTGGCGAGTGAGAAGAATGGATAGGCCATTAAATCCTGGGAGTCTCGAACAGCGAAGGGACCCGGCAAGGCATGAAATGCGTTGAGCGCGATTCGCTCCGACAGGTCGACTTTACGCATTGACGGATCTACGCCGATGCGCCTTTGAGGATCGACGGCGAGTCGCGGAGCCAGAGAATCGCCCTCCCGCCTAACCGGACTCCCGGGTATCCGCGGTGTCGATGGTACGGATCTACGCATGGCCCGGTTTTACGGCTCAGCGTAATGCCGTGTATTGGGGATCCGACGTGGTCTCGCAGGTCCTCTCGTTGGCCCAGACCTTAAGATCGGTAACGGCATATAAGACCCGGCGCCCAAACTTTCGAAATCGCGGGCCGCCGCCAATAACCCGCTGCTTCTCCAGAGTGCGGGGCGAGAGGTTCAGAAACTGCGCTGCCTCGTCGTTGTTGAGGAATACGCGCTCGGGTGGCACCGTTGACTCCGGGGGTTGGTTGTCCGTGGAGGGCATCACGCCAGAACGGTGACGTGATGGCGATTGTCCGATCTCCGATCGTCGCTTGGTTATTTCGGTCATTCGAGCAGTCTCCGTAGCACCGTGAGGTTTGGCATCCGATTGCCGGGTACGCGAGAGAGTGTTGTCCGAGTAGGGAATAACGGGCAGGGAGATTCGGAAGCGTGGCGTTTTCTCCCTGTCCGCAACGGCCCTCAACGATAGATCAGGGCCCGATAATCGCCGTTGACCAAGGCGGTCCCGCGCTTCAGGAAATATCGAATGCGGGCGCGCAAATCTCCGTCAGGAGTCCACGATGAGCTGACGCGGCGTTGACCGTAGATGGCCACGGCGATCTGTCGGTGCGTTCCGCCGGCGGCAGCGCCATCGATTGCCTGCAGAACCGAACAATGGAATCGATCAGCTCGGTCCGACGCAGAGAGGCGGCTGCGCGACCCAGTGGACTTCTCTTTGAGATCGACAATGAACCGATCCGCGGCCGCCATTCTGCGGCGCGCGAATTCATCCACCGGGATTGCGATCGCAATCCGATCGTCTTCCGCTAGACCGTCGGCAACGTGGACTCGCCAGGAACTCGATTTCATCAAAGCTGTGCCGTAGGTTCCCTGGTCATCACGAACCATGTAGGGTTGCCTCTCTATGTGGAGATCGTAAAGCTTGAGCCCCACTTGCGCGGCCGATGCGCGAACGACACGCAGGGTGGATGGCGGATCCGGCTGCCAGATTGGAATCGCGGTGCGCGCGTCCACCGCCGGATCAATCAGCCGAAGCAATCCCCAATCACGCGCCGCGGTTTCCAATTCCACCGGGTTCTGCTCATTCCAAGCAGTGCGGTAGGCTCCATTTCTTCTCAGGTACTCCCAGGCAAGCAGCGGCCCATCGAGCTGCTCCGTGTACTTAAAGGCTTCTCGGTTCTGCCACGCCGAAAGCCCCTTCATCATGGGACGCCTCCTTGCGTACCACCGCTGACATTGAACCTGTAGAAAGTCTGAACGGCCTTTCTGGCAAGACGCTGACAAGAATCTGGCGGTTACATGCAGATTGGCGCTCAAGATCCACGCGTTGAACATCTCGTGATCGGGCGCGGGATGAAAATGAAGCCGCGTCCACCTTACGGATTTGCACATCTGTGCAAATCCGCCGAGCCGGAGAGCCGCGTCGCCTTAAAAGCGACGCGGCTTTTTTACCGGCTATGCGCTGATTCCGCCGGCGCTACGCGCGGCCGCCGCATACTCACTGAGGGTGCGGTCGGCGGTGAAATGCAGATCGCGCTCCACCAGAGGACCCAACCGACCGCGCACACTCTGCAGCTCCGAGATCCGTACATAGCCTAGTTCGGGACAGCCGAGCCCGAGGTCACAGAGACCGAAAGCTACGTCCGGATCGGCTGGGTCGAGTTCCGTCAGGAGCCACGTGGCGTTCGAGACCGGAGTGAAGAGTTTCACGACGGGTTTCGGATCGTGATCTTTGCCTCGAGCAGAAACGGCTCCGTTGGCCAGGAGTTCGGCGGTCTGAGCATGGGTGAGAAGTCTCATGGTCGTTCTTTTTAAGTCGAATCGCTCCCAATCGGAGCGTCGCGTCTTTGAGCGGCCGTCCAAGAGCGACGCCGTCAAGCCCGACACGGTCCTTGGTGCGGGCTGGGCTTGACGGGTAGCGGCGGCCGCTAGGATTTGCGACGGAATCCGATTGGGAGAGAAGCGACGGAACGACACATCACACGAACGCCCCTGGGCGACATTCAGCCGTAGCCGCGCTCGAATGGAATGGAACATGGCGGATGGGACCGATGGTGATGGATGCTGCGAGCCAGGGTCCCCGGCGGCAACCACGCGGAACCGGGGAATCTCAATCGGAGAGTCAAATCGGACCTAGTGTGCCGGTGGCGTACCGCGTGGCTTCTGTAATTCGATCGCGCGAATGTTGCTGCATTTCTTTCCGCACTTAGAACAGCGCAACCGCTTTTCGAGGTCAACGAGTTTCGCGTCCCACCCGCAGAAACGCGCCAACAAATTGGGATGCGCGCGGCGTTCATGTGCACACCCAGCGCATTTGATCGTGAGCAAGTACTGCCCAAACTCATCGGAAAGGCGCTGCACCTTGAAATCTCTTCGCATGAACGATACTGTATATATACACAGGTAACGATTGCCACCAAATTTTTACCCGTTTGGAGAGCAAAAATAGGCTAAGCCCCGATGAATGGGCTCGAAAAGGAGTTCCCGTTCTGCAGCAATCCGGGCTGCGTCCTCTACGTGCGCGCGGGCGATCCTGGTGTCATCGGCTCCGGGAATTGGGCTGAGCTTCCCGACGGTCGGATTGTGGGTCGCAGCATCTATAGCGGCGTCTACTTGTGTGACCTCTGTGGTCGTGTTTGGCGTCCCGTGTTGGCCATTCGATTAGGAATTGCGATGTAGAATTCTTCCATGTGCTACTCCGCCCAAGTCATCCAAGCGGCCCGCAAACTGCATCGTCAGCTCGGCATTCGGCTCGACTACGCCGAAATCGAAAAACTGTTCTTTCGCCGCCTCGACAATCCCAGCATCAATATCTCACGCGGCTTCGAAGCCAATTTTGATGACCCGGCGACGGATGAAGAGCGACGTATCAAGGCGGCTGTGGACGAGCACCGCTCGAGGATAGCGTCAAAAATGGAAAAAGACCTCTTCACCCAAAAGACGCGACTCGTAAATGCAGAGCGTAACTTGACCTCCAAAGAAACCAAGAAATCTCGCGAAGATGCCCGCATTGCGAGGGCCAAGATTGATACCCTCTCGGCGAAATTAAGCCGCTTAAGAAGCACAGAGCCCATCGAAGAGGACAACCGAATCTTTCCCTTTGTCTACGCCGGCGTGATCCGCAACAAGGACGGCAAGAACCTGCTGACGCCAATGCGATACCACTGCAGGCCGGCGGGCAAGCCTGCGTACATTGATCGGCAATTCCCGAGTCTGTACAACGCCCGTCGCGACAACCTGGAGAAATTTTGGGGCGATCAATTTGGTAGCCATCACGCCGTCCTGGTCGTCGAGAGCTTTTACGAAAACGTCAAACGCCACACCATGGAACACCGAGAGCTACTCACCGGCGAGCAGGAAGAGAATGTCGTGCTGCAATTCAGGCCGGAACCCAAGCAAACCATGTATATCGCTTGCCTCTGGTCCCGCTGGACGGATCCGAAGGAGCCCGATCTTCGCAGCGTTGCCGCAATCACCGATGAGCCACCTGCCGACATTGCGGCGGCCGGTCATGACCGCTGCATCATCAATCTGAAACCCGAACATGTCGAGACCTGGCTAACCCCGCAAGGCCGATCGACCGCCGAACTTCAGTCCTTGCTCTCTGATCGCGCCATTCCCGTATTTCAACACGAAATTCTGAAGGCGGCGTGATCAAGAAAGCGACGGAACGACACATTCGAAACCCTCGCTCTGCCGCAGCTCCACGCCTTTCATGACGTAGAGCCGCGGCATGCACGTTAGAGCTACATAGCGCCCCGCTCGGCCATCGAGATAACTTCGGCCCCCGCGACGATGAGGTGGTCGAGGACGCGGATATCAACCAAGGCCAAAGCCTCTTTGACGCGCTGCGTAATGAGCTCATCGGCTTGACTCGGCTCCGCGACACCGCTCGGATGATTGTGAACCAGAATGCAGGCGGCGCTGTTTCTCTGCAGAGCCTCCTTCACGATCTCCCGCGGATACACGCTGGCACCGTCGATCGTGCCACGAAATAATTCCTGGCAGTCAATCAGGCGATTCCTCTTATCCAGGTGAATCACGCAGAACACCTCATGTTCCCGCGTCCCGAACCGGAGCATCAAATAATCTCGGGTCGCCCTGGGAGACCCCAAAGTAACCCCGCGGCGGATACGCCTTGCGAGGAACTCACGGGCCAGTTCAAGTATCTCATCACCGGTTGCTTCGCGAAGCGTCCCGTTGCCGGCATCACAAATCAGTAAGGTACGTTCGGTTTTCATGATCGACTCCGTCTTGAATCTCGGGCGGGATTGCCCGAGCGCGGAGTCACACGCCGCAGCGCAAGCGGTCAGGGCCGCCGAAGGCGCTCGCGAGCACGGACCGAAGGTCCGCGCGGAGGCCTTTACCGCGAGAACGGCGTGTAAAATTAAAAGACCAGGCAAGCCCCTCCGATTTCCAACCTAGATTTCATCCAAGATCCGAGGGGATTTGGCGTGGCAATGCCACGCCAGCGAGAGCGATATGGAGGGCGGCTTGCCGTCCCGAGCCAGCGGGATGAGCGTCTAGCGAACCCGGAGGAGCGCGGTCGCGGCCGGCCGCGACTCGCCATGCTCTAGGTGTTTCTTAGGGACTTTTGTCACTCGACTCATCGCAAACCGACAACAGTCATGTCAAAGCCCTCTGCGACGGCCGCCCGATTCTCTCGAAATGAGAAACGCCAAACCCAGCAGTGAGAAGGCACCCATAATCAGTCCGCTCAATACACGGCGGGCCGCTGGTACAAAGATGAGAAGCAAAATCAATGTCAGAGTAACCACTATTCCGCTCCACTTGGAGGATAGAGTCCGCCAATTCCGTATTGGCTGTTGAAAGCTTATCAGCATTCTACGTTCTACATTCACGTGGCTCGCGAGTACTGGCTTCAGATCGAACTAACGACGAATCAACCGAAGGCGCGATGAGCCTACACGCTAATGCTTACCACCGCTTGCCGGAGAGGGCCCACGAGCAGATTTGAGATCCTTTTCCAGATGCAGGCTTGCGACATCGAGTGCCTCCACAACCTCCGCCAGCATTTGCGACACATACCCGAGCGTGATTTCAGCGGCGATCGTTTGTGCGGGTGCTGGGGAGGTTGCGGCCGCCGATGCCACCGCGATAATCATTTGGGCGAGCATGACCACCTCTCGGGACTCGTTGATGCCTTTGATTGCGCTGATGCCGTCAACGATCTCCGCGCTGATCCTGTCAACGATGTCCATATGACTAGGCCTTCCGCAGTGCTGGTTGAGTGGATGAGACGGATGGTGCGCGCATCGTTGAATCTGAAGGTGCTTGCCGTGGCCCCACCGTCGCAAGAGAAGCTAGATCGACTTCGTTGTAGACGTCCTTCAGCAGTCTGATGGCCCAACGAAGCGTCTCTTCCTCGTCTCCGACGATAGCCGATGGTCGCGTGGCAAGCGAACGGTGGCAGACGACAACTAGGGAGAGCGCGTCGGCAAAATGGCCCATGATCTCCTGCAACTTCCGTGAAACCGGGTTCACTTCAATTTTGGCCCGTTGATGATTCTTGCGCGCGCGGTGACCAAGCGGCTGACCATTTTTTAAGCTGCTGCGGCGATCCTTCACTTTGGTCATATCGTGTCTCACAGATGTTGGTGCCCCCACTTGGTCGCAGACCTCGTGCTGGGGCAGCTACTTCAGATTTAAAGTAA
This sequence comes from Gammaproteobacteria bacterium, assembly GCA_021323735.1. Taxonomy (GTDB): domain Bacteria; phylum Pseudomonadota; class Gammaproteobacteria; order Steroidobacterales; family Steroidobacteraceae; genus Bog-1198. The sequence continues at coordinate 36,142 of JAJPKM010000036.1, read as the reverse complement.
CGGCCAGACGCGCAATCTCCGCGAAGGAAATGCCATGGCAACCGATCTGCATAGATCCGTCTGCACAGACCATTTGCACGCTCCATCGCCCAATGCGCGGTCGCTCCGAGACGATGCGCCAGATGAGTGGGCGTTGTTGTTGACGACATTCGCATGCGAGGCCCCACAACAAGGCTGCCGGTACAGTAGAGATAGCGACCTTTTCTCCCTCGGATGTTTCGATGGTCTGCCCGTCGGACGAAAGCCGCAGCATGACCGGGCCTAAGAAGACATGTCGCAGATCCCGTCCGCCGCGCCACAGGGCGCGCAGAATATCGCGCGACGGTCTGGCGTCCTTGCTCTCTCGTCGGCTGGCAACTGCATTGCGGCGAGCTCGCGACAATTCGTCGCGCGAAACGTTGAACTTTGGTTCGGGCAAATCGAACGCCCAGGCGTATAGCTTTGCTAGGGCGGCTTTGTGTTGTGCGCCTTGGAAGTTACCCCATGCATAACGTGTCGAGCGGGCGGTCGTGGCGATGGATTGCCGCCACGCCCCGACCAAGTGGTTGATGTTCGCCGCGTGCTGGACCACCGTCGGCGACGGTAGTGGGCATGGCACCCTGAGCGACGTGCCTCGAACGGCGTACACCGCTTGGTCGATGTTGGATTGGAGCCAAGACCGACCCATACGCAAGGCATAGAGCGCGATCTGTGCGCCTGTCTCGTCTGCCCTGTCCAGCCAGCAGGCCACCGGGCGATCACCCACGTACAGGGTGGGTCCGATTGACTGCAGGTCGTCGGCCGCAGCAGTTCTCTGTTCAATCCATGCTTCCAAGACTTCCGTCTGACGCATGGTTTAATGTTAGATAACTTCTCTAACACTTGCAACCTTCCTAAGCCAAGAATTGCTCATGAAGCAAGTCCCATGCCACGCCGTTCATGTTACGGTAAGCTATTGAGATCGTCGCGCGTAGGAAGTGTTATGGCAGCGTCCAATTACAAGAATTCGAAGAGGCCAGTGGTGCGCGTGCCCGGGAGCGTCACGGCTAGAATCGAGGCACTAGCGGTGGGTGGAAGCCTTGCGGAAGCGACCCGGTTCGTAGTCGACAAAGGGACTCCCGCTGCTGCCCAGAAGTGGCAGGATGAGACAGTCCGCCAATGGAGCGTGAGCGTCAATCGCGTGAAGAAAGCTCTCCCCGGTAGCAACTTTATTGTCGAACGCATGACCGACTTCTCCCGTGAGGGAGCCCTCTTGTGTGCGGTGGTCATTACGCGTACCGCGTAATAGTCGATCTGAGCGTCCAAGCGACTCCGACTGTCGATCTCATTACGTGGAATTCTCAGGGACAAGGAGCAATCAGATGTTAATACTCACCAGACGCATTGGCGAAACGCTCGTGATCGGTGACGAGATAACCGTGACAGTAATGGGCGTGAAAGGGAATCAAGTGCGCTTGGGAATCAACGCCCCCAAAAGCGTCGCGGTACATCGCGAGGAAATCTATGCGCGCGTCGTTCAAGAGGCTCTCGACAAAACGAGGACTACAAGTCGCGGTCATGGCGGCGGCGACGCTCCGGGCCCCGGTTTCGCAGCGCGAGGATCGGCGAGAAGCTAGCCCCTGGATCTATCTTGGACATTCCAGGCCTGCCTATCGTGACCGAAGCTCAGTGATACACTGCGATCAGAACCGCGTACCTACGAGGATTTCCACAGAAGCCGGGCTGCCGGCGAGGTGGTTGCAACGGTCGAATCGTAGCGGTTGAACGGAGTGGCCGCCCGCCATGCGGCCGCGCGCAATTCTCGACAAAGTTATAGGCCTCTGTGCCGCGGTCGCGGGCGTGGAGAGCATCAAAAAACGATTCCGACCACCGTAGGTACACGCCAAAACATCCGGGATAGTGCTCGTCGGAATGGAGGAACAAACACGAGCAAAAGAATGCTAGTCACAGCGAGAGCCGCAGGAAGACTGCGGCTTCAGCTTTGGTGAGATAGTGCGCTGGCGGCGGGGACCGGCGCTGGTACTAATGTCGCAGGCGATATAGCACCACTTTGATAGTATTGTGCTGCGATATGGTGTAAATCTGGTGCTCATTGAGGAGCCAGTCGATTGAGTAAGACAAAAGGCAAGAGAGGTGTTCGGCTGTCGGTAACTCTTGAGGAGAATGAGTATTCCGAGCTGACCCGTCTCGGCTCCGAGCTTGATCTGCCGGCTGCCCGGATGATTCGGCGGGCAGTCTCGGAGTTCATTTCACGTTATCGCGAAAGTCCGGAGGCGGGATTGCCTTTGAAAGCGACGGAGACACCGGCGCCCGACAGCCGGAAACGGAGTTCGCGGTGAAGGTCGATATAGCCGCACGAGAGAAATCCGGCGCCGCATCCTTGCGCCCCTCTCTTCGTGCGCTGGAGAATGTACGGCCGCTTTACTTCCTGCCCGCTGAACCGCTCTCCGAAGAAGTTCTCATACCGGGATTCAAGAACGCCTCGAAAGTCGATTGCATGGTCGGCTTCTTCTCAAGTGAAGTGCTTGCAGCGCTAGCGCCCGGCCTTGCCACCTATATCAACGCATCGACGCATAGTTTCCGGCTGCTCATCAGCCCGTATGTCCGCCCCGCCGACCAGGAAGCGATTGAGCGGGGAACGAAGACACCCGGGGATGTCGCAAACGAAATGCTGGATGAATTGATCCTCACCGAAGATCTTCTGCAGCGGCACACGCTGAAATGTCTATCGTGGCTCCTGCGAGAGCGTCGCATCGAAATCAAGGTCGCTTTGATGAAGGACGCGCTCTTTCATCCGAAAGTCTGGCTGTTTGAAGACGCGGACGATGTCGTCGCGGCGCACGGATCGAGCAACGTCACCTACGCCGGGATTCGAAAGAACGTCGAGCAGATCGCCATTTCGAAGTCATGGCAGGACCCGAATCAGCGATACATCACAGACAAGCTCCGCTACCAGTTCGCCCGATTCTGGGAAAACAAGGAGGACAACTGCCTTGTCGTCGGAATCCCGGAGGCGATCCGGCAGCGCCTGCTGAAGACCTATAGCTCGGACACACCGCCGAGCGAGGACGAGCTCGCCGCGCTATACGCCCGCGCAACGGTCACCCACGAAATGCCCCCGCCAGTCACAGCTCAAGTGGTCCTTTCAAATGCGTCGTTCGCAGTCCCGAGCGAACTGCGATACAAGGATGGGCCGTTCAAGCATCAGGGCGATGCGGTCGCCGCATGGTGCGGGGCCGGCTATCGTGGCGTGCTGGAAATGGCCACCGGCTCTGGGAAGACGATCACGTCGATGGTCGCCGCGCATCGCCTTTATGAGAGCCGCAGGCCGCTTTTCATTGTCGTCGCCGCGCCCTATGTGCCGCTGGTCGAGCAATGGTGCGACGAGATAGCGCCATTCGCTCTAAAGCCCGTCAATCTGACGACCGTCGGCGGCGCGGCAAGGCGCGCAAGCGAATTGCAGAAACTCAAGCGGCGCCTGCGGACAGGCCTTTCCGATGTGGAAGTGGTTGTCGTTAGCCACGACACACTCTGCTCACCTGAGTTTCAGGAGGCCGTCCGGAGCTTTCAGTGCGACCGCCTGCTGATAGCCGACGAGGCGCACAATCTCGGCCGTCCCTCCTTTATCAACGACCCGCCCGAACTCTTCGAGCATCGGCTGGCCTTGTCGGCAACGCCGATCCGCCAGTACGACGAGGAAGGAACGGATGCGCTGTTCGCGTTCTTCGGACCCGTGCAGTTCCGGTTTACGCTCGAAGAGGCGATCGGCCGCTGCCTCGTTGAGTACGATTACTACGTCCATCCCGTCTATCTGTCCGGGGTGGAAATGGAAGACTGGTTCGATCTGACGGGAAAGATCAAGCAGAACGCCTGGCGCAGCGGCGACGGCAAACCCGACACGTATCTGGCGAAGCTCCTGCGCGACCGCCGCGCGCTCTTAGAAACGGCTGCGGGCAAAGTCGTCGCCCTAAAGAAGCTTCTCGACGAAGAGGATGCCGGCAGTCTGCGGCACACACTTGTCTACACATCTGACAAGGGGCCGGAGCAGCTTGATGCCGTCAACCAGCTCCTCGGCCAGAAGAGCATTCTCTATCACCAGCTCACGGCCGAGGAAACGGCGGATCGCGAACAGACCAAGCGGATTATCCGCTCCTTCCAGGATGGGGAGATTCAGGTTCTAACCGCCAAGCGCGTTCTCGACGAGGGCGTCAACATTCCCCAGATTTGCAAGGCGTACATTCTGGCTAGCACGACCGTTGAGCGTCAGTGGGTACAACGCCGCGGACGCCTCCTGCGGACGTGCAGCGCGATCGGGAAAGCGCATAGCGTGATTCACGACCTACTCGCTTTGCCGCCGGGGATGGAAGATGGGCTCGACCCGGACGCCCGCGCGCTAGTTCGGTCCGAGTTGCGCCGCGCGCAGGAGTTTGCGCGGCTGGCGCGGAACGCCGGCCGGCCCGACGGACCGCTGGCGATGATCGACAAGATGGTTGATGCCGTCTATCTGGACCCGGAGAAGTGATATGCCGCTCAACGACAAAAAGATCATCTCCATTATCCTCGAAGAATGTAACGGCGTGGAGGAGCGCTGCGAAGGCTATTGCGAAGAAATCCGGGAAGTGATTGCCGACATCCTCAAGTACGAGCGGGATCACCGGCTAGCTGCCACCAACATTCAGCAAAAGATCAACGATAAGTGCGGCGCGGCGGCGCGTTTCCTGTCAGGCAAGCTCGGCCAGGACACAGATACGGGAGAGGACGCATGAAGCTGCTTTGCGCAGAGTTTCAGAACTTTCGTCTCCTGCGCGATTTGGAGCTGCGCTTCTCCGTTGATCCGCACAAGAAGCTCACGGTAATCCGGGCGGCAAATGAGTCGGGGAAGACGACGATTCTCCATGCCTTGCAGTGGGCGCTCTACGGTGATGCCGCCCTTCCGGGAAAGGGCGATGGCTTCCGCCTTCATCCGATCGACTGGAGTGCCCCCGACGGCAAGCGCGTGCCGATTACGGCAATGGTCGAATTCGAGTTGACGACATACCGACAGATTGGCGGCGAGCTGCGCGAAGCGCGGCGCCGTTATAGAATCGTCCGGGCAGCCTTCGAGGAGGTTGACGCAACCGCTCGCCGGACGGCCTCGACCATGCGCCTGTTTGCCCTCAATGACAGCGGCGCCAGCCCGATCGAGTCGCCGGAAGCGTTCGTCAACGACGAACTGCCTCCCGAACTCCGCGAGGTCTTCTTCACGGATGGGGACCGGGCGCTAAGTTTCATCGAAGCGGATGTCGCGCAATCCACCAAGCGAGAACGCGTACAGCGCGCGATCCGTTCGCTGCTAGGCCTCGGTGTGATCGAGCAGGCTATGAAGCATGTTCAGAAGGCCGCTGCGGATGTAAACAGAAAAGCCAAGCAGGTCGGGGCGAATGCCGAGCTGCGGAACATTGCCTCGCGTCTTGAAGAAATAGATAAGGAGTCGGGAAAGTTCGAGGCCGCGCTTGCCGACGCCAAGCAGCAATTCGCGGCATTCGACGAAAAAGTTGAGGAGACGGATCGCAAGATTTCGGCGGCGCTCCAGAAGGGCGACAAGGAGAAGCTACGCAAGGATCTCGAACACGCCAAGCGTGAGATCAAGCAGCTCGACGACCAGTTGGCCGCGGCAAACAAGGAGCACTCCGCCCTCTTTAGAAACCGGGAGGTCGCAACCGAACTTCTCGCGCCGGTCCTACGTCGCGCCTATGACAAACTCGAAGAACTACACGATCAGGGCAAGATTCCCAACACGACGATACCCGTGCTTCAGAACCGTCTCACCGCGGAGATTTGCATCTGCGGTGAACCGCTTGTACCTGGCGAGCCTGATTGCGACGAACGCCGCGCGCATATCCAGAAGCTGATCGACGACAGCCTGCGGGCGGACGAGATTCAAGAGATCATCACCGACCTTTACTACGGCGCTAAACCGCTGCCGACCGACGGAAACTCTTGGCTCGACGAGTACAAGAAGATCGTAGAAAGGCGCGACGGCTTGAAGGCCCTGCGTGACGACGGCGGACGGAAGTTCCGCGCTCTGGAAATCGAACTCGATGCGCTCCCCGACACGGATGTCCAGGGATTGCGGGAAGCGCGCCGCCAGTACAAGGAACAGCGGGACCGTCATCTTTCGAAGAGCTCGTCCATCGAGACGCAGCTTCTCAGCCTCCGGCGCGAGCGCGAAGGACTGAATGTCGAGTTCGAACGGCTGTTGCGCGAGCAGAAGAAGGGCGCGCGGATTCTTGCGGAGCTGGAAGTGACGCAGGACGTATCCAGGGTCTTGCAGAGCGCCTACGACCGGATTACGAAGGAGGAGCTACGCAAGGTCAGCGACCTCATGAATCGAATCTTCCTTGAAATGATCGGCGCCGACCCTGAACAAGGCGCGATCATACGGCGCGCGGAGATCAGCGCCGAGTTCGATATCAAGGTCCACGGACCAAACGACAGAACGCTAAACCCGGATCGCGATCTGAACGGTGCTTCGCGGCGCGCCCTGACGCTGGCGTTCATTCTGGCGCTGACCAAGGTGAGCGAGGTCGAAGCGCCGAATGTCATCGATACGCCGCTCGGCATGACCAGCGGCTACGTCAAGCGTTCGCTGCTTAGGACGGCCATTCGCGAAAGCGCGCAGCTCATCCTCTTCCTGACTCATGACGAGATTGCGGGGTGCGAAGAGATTATCGACGACGCGGCGGGCGCGATCTGCACGCTCACGAATCCGACGCACTACCCGAAGATGTTGCTCAACGATCCCGGCTCTGCGGAACGCAAGGTTCTGCGGTGCAGCTGTACACACAGGAACGATTGCCCTCAGTGCCAGCGGCGCACCGATTCGGACATCCGGCCAGAGATGGCGTCATAGGAGTCAGCGATGGCGGACCGATACTTCAACCCGTTTCAGGCGATCGACATCCATGTCCCAGTCGAATTTCACGATTCCGTCAGCCGCTATTCGCAGACCGGAGGTAATGCGGTGATCGACCAAAGCCCCTTCCCGCGCATGGTTGATTTCTGGTTCCTCGCCGTCTGTGTCGCCGCGCGTCTTGATCTCGACCCGGAAGACATCAGCCGCTACGCGACAAAGAAGATCATCGACGGCGCCATCTTCGGCAGCGATCCGTGGCGCGTGCATACGCTGATGCTGATCGCGATCGGCAAGACCGGAGACGTGGAGATCGTATCGGAGCCGCGAAAGATGATGGCGCTCGTGAGCGGGCTCGCGGTGGCCGGCCTTCCCAAAGTGATTGAAATGCTGAAGGAGGGCGACGCGGAGCCGATCTGGAATCTCTCGGACGCGATCGACTCGCTTTTACGCAAGAGGGCGGCTTGAGAGGGCAATGACAAATGTTTACCGCGCCGAAATGAACGGCTTGCCACGGGCTTTAGCGGCGTCCTTCACGGCTGTATAAGAGGAGAGACGCCGCTTTGTTCAAGATTTCTGCCCGCACGGTGCTGGAGCTAGGCGCCGAGCTAATCAGCTCCGATGTCATTGCGTTCTACGAGTTGATAAAGAACGCCTTCGACGCGAAATCGCCGAGCGGTGCTGAAATCCGGTTTGAGATCGTGCTGCGGAGAAACCACTATCTGAAGTTCCGCTCCCGCCTCTCAGAGCCATCGCCAGAGGTCGCACGGATTTACGCCGACATAGAGGCGGCGCTGGAACCGAAGGCTCCTGCCGAGGCCTTAGAGAGATTCAAGGAAGAACTGGGCGGCGCGAAGCGCCAGATGGACTTCATCGAGGCGCTGGACCGCGCCTATGGCAGAGGGAACCGGATCATCGTTTCCGATGAAGGCACCGGTATGTCGCAGAAAGACCTGCTCGACAACTATCTGGTTATAGGCACGCCCTCCAGGAAGCGCGCAATAGATGCGGCGCTTGCCGCAACCGATGAGAGGACCGCGCGTCCTCCCTATCTCGGCGAAAAGGGAATCGGCCGCCTTTCCGCGATGCGGCTTGGCAATACGCTGACCGTCGAAACGGCGCAGCAAGCAGACAAGCGCATGAACCTGCTGAAGATCGACTGGAACCTGTTCGGTGATCTCGACGCTATGCTCGATGAAATCCCCATCTCGCCGGAGCGCGGTGGGTCCAAGCCCGGCGAGGACTGGAGCGGCACGCGGCTGGTGATCGGCGCAGTGGCAGCGGACTGGACGCACGACCGGGTGCAGCACCTTTGCGAGCACGACTTCGCACGCCTGACCGATCCCTTCACCGACGCGAAGCGGCGGCCGCGCATCGCAATGTTCTGGAACGGCGATCGCGTGTCTGTCGCTCACATGGATCGCCGCCTGCTCGATCACGCCCATGCGTCCGTGAAGGGCCGTTTTCGCTACGCGGGTGGCTCGCCTGTCCTCGAGTGCCGTTTCGAGGCGATCAATCTTGGCTTCGAGCATCCGCATGAAGTGGAGGATCGGACGTTCACGGTTCCCGATCTTGAAGGAGCGATCAGCGGGACTTCGGGCGACGTGCCGATGACCGCGCTGCAGGATTTGGGGGCCTTTCAGTTCGAAGCGTACTGGTTCAACCGGCAGCGCCTCACGCGCATCGACAGCATCGGCGATCAGAAAGTTGTGCGCGACCTTCAGAAGCGCTGGTCGGGAATATTGTTGTTCCGCGACGGCTTCAGGGTTCTTCCCTACGGGGAAGACGAGGACGACTGGCTGGCGATGGACCGGCGCGCGCTTGCGAGCACGGGCTACCTGCTCAACAAGACGCAGTTCGTAGGGCGGGTCGCGATCTCGCGTCTCGGCAATCCGCAACTCATTGACCAGACAAACCGCGAAGGGTTGCGCGTTTGCCCTGAGCAGCAGGCATTCATTAGCCTTTTGCAACTCGCTCTTCAGTCGCAGCTTCGCGAGTTCCTGAAAGACGTGGAGCGGCGTCACAAGAATCAACCGATCGACATGAAGGACGCGCGAACGGAGGTTGAGACTCTGGAGAGGCGCGCGAAAGCCGCGTTCACCCAGATCAAGAGGGTCGTGCCCGAGTCATCGCCCCTTCTCATCGAGTTGCAGCGCACATTCGCAGAGATCAAAGCGTTCTTCGAGCGCGCCGAGCAGCGCGTCACGGAAATAGAGAACGAGAACCGGCAAATGCTTCAGATGGCCGGCGTCGGCCTGCTCGTCGAGGTCGTGGCGCACGAGCTCGCGCGAGCGACGGAGAACGCGCTGGGGGCACTGGAGGCGTTGCGCGGTAAGGCGCTTCCACAGCAAACGGCGACTTTGCTCGACTCACTGCGCTCCGAGATGACATCGGTGAGCAAGCGCGTCCGGGTCCTCGATCCGTTGAGCGTATCCGGGCGCCAGCGCAAGGAAGTCTTCAATCTCGGTGGCCTAATCGAGGACGTATTGAGCGGTCACGAGGCGCAGTTCAAACGCCACCAGATCACGCTCAAGCTCAAGCTCCCGGAGGCACCCATTCGCGTGAGGGTCGTCAAGGGCATGATGGTTCAGATCATTGAGAACCTGCTGTCGAATTCCGTGTACTGGCTGGAGCTTCGCAAGGATCACGAGCGGGATTTCGAGCCGCGTATCACAATCACGCTGGGCGCGGACCCGCTCCGTATGACCTACGAGGACAACGGGCGCGGCATCGCCGTCGAGAATAAGGAGAAAGTGTTTCGCGCCTTCTTCTCCCTAAAGGAGAAATCCAAGCGCCGGGGTCTCGGCCTCTACATTGCGCGGGACTGCGCGGAGTATCACGGCGGCGAACTTTTTCTGGATGACCGTGTGAGCAAGGACACGGGCCGGCTTCATCGCTTTGTCTTGCAGTTTCCAGATGAGGTCGTAGTTCCATGACAGCGTTGCGAGCGCTCCTGGAAGAAACGCACGTCAGGCGCGTTGCCGTGATTGATGACGTCTTCGACGTTGTACCACGCACAGACGAACTGAGTGACGCCGGTTGGTCGACATTCTTCGATGACCTTGGCGAAGCAGGGCACGCGCAGCTCGCCGGGCTTTTTCCAGCCTACGAGACAACGGGACGCGAGGAGTTGCAAACCTCACAACCGTTCGTCGAAGTTCTATGGAACAACAAGAATGCCCTGCCAGCGGCCACCGCTCTCTTTCTGGACTACGAGACCACAAACGCGACAGAACTGACCACGCTGAATTCCCTTGTCGCGGCGCTGGAAGCCCTCGATCTGACATGCGCGAGAATGGGGCGAGAACTCACGGACGATGCGAAGGCGGCGGACTTGCTATTTGTCGATCTATTCCTAGGTCATCAGCAAACAGAAGCTGATCTCCAGCGTGCAATTCGACGGGTAATGGAGATTATGGATAGTCGACATGCATCGCCTCCACTCGTCGTCCTTATGTCGCGCAGCTCGCGGTTATTGGAGCGGAAGAACGAGTTTCGGGATGCCGCGGGGCTACTTGGCTCCACATTTAGAGTTGTAAGTAAGGCTGATCTTGCTAACTCTGAAGTGCTAGAGACGCTACTCTGGCGTTTGGCAAATCACTATGAAGATGCAAAGCGTATTGCGGCGTTCGTCCACGCATGGGACAGCGGCCTTGATCGGGTTCGCAAAGAGTTCGTTCAGCTTCTGCGTCGGCTCGACTTGCCAGATCTAGCGCAGGTACAGGCTTTGCTTCTCGATTTTGAAGGGCAGTCGCTCGGCGAATACTTGCTCGATATTGCTGATCGGGTGTTGCAGCATCAGATAGAAGGTGACCGGGGCACCATCCTTGCCGCAAAAGAACTAAATAAGATTGATCTACGAAGATACCCGCCCCCGCATTTGACGGGGTCGCCAAATTTGCAGGATTTAGTGCATCGGATGATCTATCAGCATGTTGAACGCTTAGACCTTTCGAAAGGCAACAATCTTGTTCAGCTCCAAATCGGCGACGTAATACGCCTCAAGGACGCGGCTTCCCAGACTCCAACAGAGAATGTCTTTGTCATTGTCACACCTGCTTGTGATCTTGTCCGGGGCACCAGAGCCGAGGGCGTTCTGATCCTGCCCGGCACGCTGAAGCTTTTATCCGCAGCGGACTGGACCTACGGAACGAGTATGGGTAATAAGACTCCCGTATTTAGGGCTGCGGATGGAGCGTTTTCTTGGATTAAGTGGGCGCCGAAGCGACGGACCGTCATCCCCTACGACTCAATTTGTGAGGATCTGCGTGCCGGCGGAAAGTATGAGCGAATTGGCCGAATGCGCGAGTTGTATGCCGTAGAGCTTCAGCAATCGTTGCTCGCCGATATGGGACGAATTGGTCAAACGGCGAATCCTCCCGCGACCTTTCCTGTCACGCTTACGCTGTTTATGGTTTCCCCAGAAGCTACTGCGCGCTCAATTGCCATCGATCCTCTGGCCAGCGCCGTGGGCTTTGTCGGCCGCGATCAAGACTCAAAGAAAGTTGAACACCTGGTCCTTGGAGAAGCAGCGTGTGATGCGTTCCGAAAGACCGTTCGAACCTTGGCGGCCGACGCTGTTTATACGAGCGCCCGAGAAAACCTCGCAGCGATGCAAAGCGACTTCGAATTCTTTTCTCGCTTTGAGCGGGGTCTCGTCGAAGCACCTCAGAAAGCTGGCAAATGGCAGGAAGAGAAGAGCAGCGACGGGGCACGCGTTCTTATTCATGTCGTGAGAAATGAGGGCGTGAATGAAGGTGATGCCGTTAGTGGAAATCGACGTAATACACCTTTTGTATTGAAGATTTCCGACTTGAGTCCTGATGCCGATGAGTGATGACGACGGGAGCAGCCTTCTTCGTCATGCCGTTGCAGCGCTTCACCGCGGTGGGATGGAAACGCTCCGGAGGCCGCCCGCATTTGCTTGCGCCGCGCAAACGCACGAGCCATTTCGGTTGATGGAGACTCCCGGGATAGGCGGCCCGGAAGAGCAGCCCTCTCTATGGGGATACGTTCGGACATCCAGCTGGCAGTTCGAAGGTGAACGCACCGATATTCATGACGTGTTCTCGCTCGCATGGGCATCGCTGCTGCGTGCGTTCGGATTGGCTTCCCCGTACCTGATAGACGAGCCTAACGAGTTCGGCCCGAGGGGCGAACTGAGCGGTCGTTTTATTCATCTTCAACAGTGCCCCTGGGCAATCACGGTGGATAGCTTTGTTGACGCGCGCAACGCGATGAACGCGTGGACCGCCTTTGGATTTCATTTGCTCGATAGCGTCTTCGAATGGAGTCGGATTGAACGCGTTGATCTGCTATCGACTCGTACTACGACGGAGTGCATGCCGGACTGGGTTACGCCTGTGATGCGCGATCTGGGCCAACCAGACGATGCACAGCTCAATGCAAGAAAGCATCCACTTTGGATTTACTTCGCGTCACACAAGAAAGGGGTAACGATCGTCAGAATGGCGAAACGCCGACTGACGGTCTTAAAGTCCATTCTTGCCCCGTTTCGACCTAGTACCGTTGTCGGAGAAAAGGCGCTCGTGGTTTTCGCCAACGGCATTCCAAATGCCGTGCCGAAAAGCGCAATTTCGAAAGCCAAAAGACTGCTGCTCCGGATCGGCGATTCACCGGAAGAGGCATGGCTACTGCCGATAGATAGCCACTGCATTGTGCTTGGAAGCAAAACCCTCCTCGCAATTAGGGCTAATTGCGGTCGAGAAATCTATGAACGGGAGCGCCAACTTTTCTTGAATCGCCGCAAACGTGAGAACGGTGTTTTCTTCTCGGAGAGTTTTGTTGAGTGGCTGACCCCCGTAGATCCAGGGGATCTCGAAAGTGCCTGCGTAGACTTGCTTGAACGCGAACCTGGTGTTCTCCGTGCGAAGGCGGTTGGAAGTGTGAATGACAGAGACGGCGGAAGAGACATTCTGATTGACTGGCTCGTTCCCTCGCCGCATGACTCCGAAAGCGATCAACGAGCGCGCAGCCAATCAATCAGGGTCATTGCACAAGTTAAATCGCGATCCAAATCAGTTGGGAAGCGCGATGTACAGGACATTCGGGATACTCTCGACCGATACGGGGCGCGGGGCTTCCTTCTAATTGCCTATCCTCGCGTTACGACTGCGGTTGTTGACTACCTAGAAGATATGCGGGAAAAACTTGGCCCCTCTACAGATTGGTGGGAAGCAAGGCAAATTGAAGAAAGGCTCCGGCGGCATCCGGATATTGCGAATCGTTATCCGAATCTTGTGCGGCTCAAGCCTGCGGCATGACCGCGCAGTAACGAGCGGCGCAAGCTATTTGTGACAGGCCAGACAGACTTTCGCTTTCCCGTAGAGATCGTCGATATCGAGCGGTTCTTCGTCCGGTCGAAGCGGATTGGGGAGCATCTTCGCGCGGACGCGGACCACTTTCTCGGCGTGATCCCGCTTGATCTGCGCGATGCGATCCGGACATTCAAGGTCGTCGAGTGACTCCCCCTGGCTCCAGGTGAAGGGCGAACCATGTGCGACGGCATCCTTCTCGTAAGCCTTCGCTTCCGCATAGGCGTCCGGGTGCTCTTCGCGCAAACGCACCCACTCGATCTTCTGTTGAAAGAAACAGAAGGTGCAGCCGCTGCGCGTTCGCCATGAATAGTATTTCGGCAACCCAAGCCCGGCGGAATCCAGGATTCCAAGAACGCCGGCCTTGTCAATCCCGGCTTCCTTGAAAGGCATCTTCACGACGAGCCGGTCATGCTTGGAGGCGTACCCGTTGCGATACTCTTCGTCACCGCGGATCGCAACGTAGCTGTAGATTGTAGCGCCATCTGCGAGCATCGGTCGCAGCCAGCGCTCGAAGGGACGCAGCTTGAGCTGCCGCGTGCACCAACGGCTTTGCGGTGAGGGTAGAAAGTCGTTGTACTGTTTGAGCCAGAAGTCAAAATCGCGGTCCGGGTTCAGACGCAGTATCTGCCGTCCGAGAAACCCTTCGAGCCGACCCAGATACTCGTAAACCTCCGGGAGCTCCTTTCCCGTGTCGGTGAAAAAGTACTCGATCGCTAGCTCCGGGAAGTGCTGACGCATGTACACGGCGAGCGCGGCGCTGTCGCGTCCGCCCGATAAGCCGAGAACGTGCTTTACCTGTCCCGTCATCAGGACACCACCCGTCCTTTCCCGTTCTCTGTCGCTGCTGCCGGCGCGCGCATATACCGCGCGCTCAGTTCGGCGAGCGCGGCCAGGATGATGCTCCGGCGCTTGGTATCGGATTCTTCGAGCGCGAGCGAGGCACGCTCGATCAGCTCGTTGACCTCCGCGCGATCAGATTCAGCGACAGCAAACTCTTCGAGTATCGGAGCAGGACGGCCGTTCATGCCGATGACGACCGCGAGTGCCTGCCTCTTTTCCGGGCGTCCTTTGACGCGCGCGTAGGTCTCCGCTCGCAGGAACTTCTGCGCGAGGTCCGCGACTTCAATGGCGGACTGGTCCAGATCGGGATCGACCCAATCGCGCGGCGGCTTGTTGGCGGCAAGGCTCGCGATGCCCTCGAAGGTCTCGTCCTTCCCGTCGAACTGAGAGAGCCGTCCCACAAAAGCTTCGAGCCTGAAATCGCCGGAGAGCTCGCGGATGTTCTCGGCTCGCTCCCGCAATTCCGCAAGAGACTGCGGGCCGACATTCGGAACCTGCAATTCGGAGAGCATGATGTCGCGCAGACGTCGGAGCATCGACGGATACGCATTGACCAGCTCTTCGAGCCCGTCGCGCACGCTGGCGACGACGCCTCCGAGGCTCTTGGCGGTCGCGCGCGACATATCCTCACCGAGCGTGCCGGGGATGTCATCAAACAGGAACTTGTTCGGGTCCTTCGCCCGCTTAAAGATGTCGCGGACGCGAACGGCGTTTGCCGATAGGCGCATCGTCCGCTTGGTCCACTCCGGCAACTGGTCGTAGATGGCAACAAGGCCCCGCGCAACGTCGATAGGCTCAAGATGCACGAGCGTATTGTTGCTGTCCAGGTCGCGCACAACTTCGGCCATGCCGGAGAGCAGGCTGCGCGATATGGCGGTCAAATCCATCCAGCGCAACTGGATGGAGGCCGGGTCCTTCGCCAGATAATCGACATCCACGTCGTCGAACTTCGCGCGGAAGATTCCCTCGCGGTAAATCGCAAGCTTGTCGCGCTGAGATAGGATGAACGCAACGGCGACGATGGGCATGAGGCCATCCTTCACACCGAAGGGCGGCTGACGCCACAGATCGAACAGCTCAGCAATCGCAATCGTCCGGTCGCGGTGCTGACGCACGAAGTCGAAGGCAGCCTCCCAGATCGGCGAAAGCCGGAACGTATCGGAGTCGCCGGATGGCGGCGGGACAAATCGCCAGGCTCCACCTTTCTCGCTGTAAAGACCTGTGGATTCGAGGATGGATGCGAACAATCCACCCTGCGCTGGAAACCCTTCAATGCCAAGGCGCCGCTGTCCTTCCTTGAGCACCATGTCTTTTAGCAAGATATTCTGCGCGGCGATAGCGTTACTCGACGGTTTCTGCCGGTTTAGAAGTTCGTTGTTAAGACGCGGACATTGAGCGAAGCGATGGCCCGCAAGGTCGGAGGCAATCGCGTTTAGGTCGGCCTGTCGGTGGCGCTTGGGCTGATAATTTTTCTGAAACCAGAGCGCCGCATCGAAAGCTCGGTGCAATTCCGCCTCCACGAGAGACTGAAGCGCGGCAAGACGCGCATGTACTTCCCGCCGCGCGACGGAATCACCGGCCAGATCAGGATGGTTGCTGACGGCTTCCAGCGCGAACAGCTCGCGCGCGAGGGGCACGATGGCCCAGGACCGTTTGGAAATGCCGACGATGATGTCCCACGACTCACTGTGACGCGCCGCTTTCCGGCAAAGATCCTGCGCGTGCTCCTCGCTTTCATTCTCGGTCGGTATCGCGAGCAGAAACTGCCCGATGGCGCCGTTCTCTGGCTTGAAGTGCGTGGCGGCATTCACGACTTCATTGACCGGAACCAAGTTGACATCGAACCAGCGCATCGCGCCCGTTTCGTGGTAGTGGCGCTTGGCTAGAACCGGCTGAAGGCCGGCAAGGTCTTTAAGCAGCTTGAAGTCAACGGTATCAATCTGGTCGAGCGCCGCACGGACAGCTTTTTCGATATCGAAGTCGCTGCCTGCATAGATGGCATGTGCGTCCTGAAACTTCCTGAAGATTGTGAACGACCATTCATCAAGTTTCGCCAGGGCTTCCTTGATTTGCTTGGCTGGCGTGTCGGAAAATGAGGCGCACAGTAACTCGAAACTTGCGACGAGGCCGGATCGCTCCTTGAACAGGTCGATCACGCCGATGGCCTTCAACAATTTGATATGAAGCGCACCGCCACCGATCGCTTCGCAGCGCTCCAAGGCCTCCGCGGCCAACGCCCAACGGTGGCCATCGGGTGATGCAAGGATGGAGGGCTCGAGATTCGCCCGCAGGTAGTCCCACAGGCGGTCCGGTCCGTAGAGTTCCGCGGCACCGGCATGGTTCAGGAAGTTCTGGAAGCCGTTCGGTTCGGCGGAATTGAGAAAGCCGAAAATGCTCCGCTGGTTTTGTCCGAACCGCCGCCGCGAAATCGGTCCGAGCAGGCACGCGACGACCGGATGCAGCGGCCAGCAGTGTTCGATCATGGACGCGATCCGCGAGGCATCCTCGGTGCCTCGCTCGCGCCGCGCGTGCTTGGCGACCAGTGTTGAGAGCTTGCCCAGCTCGCGGGGGCGATGGTCGCTTTCGATTGCTCGCGCAATCAGGTCGATCTGCTCCTCGCCGGCTGTATCGACCACGAGGTCGATGAAACGGCCCTGAATCTTGGCCCATTCATCGCGCATCTGATGCGACAGGCGGTGCGCGTATTCCTCAAACGCCTGATGCAACACGCCAACGACAATCAGACGCCCTTTGCTGCGGGACGCGGCCTCGGCGAGTTCCTGGAGGATGTAGATGTCGGAGCCGTCCTGTGCCGCTGCTTCGAGCAGCTTACCCATCTCGTCGATGAAGAGAATGAGACCGCCATGTACTTTGGGCCGAAAGGCCGCCGCTTCGGTGAGCGTGGCAATGAGGATGCGCTCGTTCCATCCGCCGCGCGGGGACCGCGAGACGATTCCGGCATCCTTGATCGCATCGCCGATCACGGTGACGGGCGTGTCCCGCCGTCCGACTACTGGAACGATGCGCCACCCCTTCGTTCCAGTCGGCAGTGCGTCCCACATGGTTTTGGTGAGAGGCTTGCCGAATATTCGCGCCGCTTCCTTTTGCAAGCCCGGATTGCCGTTGAGCAACGCGCTCAGCGCGACAACGAGACTCGACTTGCCGCTCCCGTAAGGGCCGGTCCACGTGAAGGCGCCTTGCCCTGTCTCGGAGATATGGCGCGCCAGTGTCATGAGTACGTCGGCGGATGATTGGGGACAGATGAACCCCTCAAGCGCGGAGGCTTCGCCGAGATCGGAGTCAATGCGGATGGACCGGAGAAACCGGCGAGCAATCTTGACGCGTTCGTTCAAGGGCATCAGGCGGCCTCCTGTGTGGCGAGCGACCCGTAGTCCGCAGGCACATGCAGAAGCTTCGCGTCGTCGTTGAGCTCAACCGTTCGGACGACCTGTTTCAGTCCGGCGGATTCGGACCAGCGGAGTGTGCCGCGTGTTACCTCGTCAAGAAGCGCAAGGCGGGCCGCAACATCGTTTTCATCGAAGGCGAAGACGCGGCCCGGTGAACCCGGCGCGTGCGCGATGGCTTCAAAGGACAGCGTCGCCGCGCTTGAATAGCGGGACCAGAAGTCGAGCAGCGAATAGACGAATACGCCGTTACCCAAAGTAGATTTGGGGCCGCGCACGAAACGGAATCCATCTTTCTTCCCGATCGCCTTAATAAGACCCAACTCGGTGAACGGCGACTCAAGCGCGTCGTCGTGCCCAACTTTTCCGGAAGGCAATCGGGCAACATAAGTGCGAATGAAGCAGGCGACATCGTTTCGAATCGTCGTGCTTGCAACGCGCGACCATGCCCGGTCCTTCGCGATCCGCTCAAGCTTCTTGATAAGAGCGTCGCGGTCAAACGTAACCGCTGGATAGTGGCTGAATGACCAGAACCATGTGGTTTTTTCCGGGCGCGCGGCGAGCTGCCAATGGATCAGCCACAGCGTCGCCGGATGCTCCATATAGGGATCGAGTCCGCGTGGACCGAAGAGCAGGTGCCCGAGTCGCGTCGTCTTCACCGTGTTGAGGGCGGGTTCTTCCGTGATGCCGGCGGCTTCGGCCCAATGACGCATGGAGCCGACCATATTCTTGCCGACGCCGAACCGGGCGATCGCGTCATCGTCCCAACAGGCCGCGCGGTTGTTCGTGTTGTCTTCGGTTTCCGCCACCCGGTCGTAGACCTTCTTCAGCCACCCGTAGCGGAGCGGGAAGGTTTCGTGGCCCGAAAACTGTGGGGCGTAGTCGTCTTGATAAAGCGGGCCGCGTGACATGATCTCCCCCGGCTACTGGATGATGCCTCCAGTTCGACTCTAGCGGAGACGTGTGTTATGGTCAATTTGAAACTGGAGGACTACCCCCAGGATTCGACCCGACGTGTATCGTTTCCGCTTGCGCCTCACCTGACGCATAGGTCCATGTTTTTAATGAGAAAAGGCAAAATTCTCTACCTTGACCACCAAGCGACCACGCCGGTCGATGAGCGTGTTTTGCAGAGAATGATCCCCTACTTCGGAGCAAAGTTCGGCAACCCGCATTCCGCGGATCACGCCGTCGGCTGGAAAAGCTCGCGCGCCGTGGCCGATTCGGCGGCACAGATCGCTGCGCTGATCGGGGCCGATGCTGACGAAATCATCTTCGCGTCCGGCGCAACCGAGGCGAACAACCTCGCGCTCTTGGGTCTTGCTGGTCGTCGCGCCGATCGGCGGCGCAACCGCGTGCTTGTGAGCGCGATCGAGCACAAGAGCGTGCTCGCGGCGGCAGATGCTCTGAAAGATCGCGGTTATCGGGTCGAAGCCGTCCCAGTGGACACCGAAGGCCGGGTCTCGGTCCGCGCCCTGGAGGACGCACTGGATGACTCGGTGCTCTCTGTCTCGATCATGGTGGTGAACAACGAGATCGGAACGATTCAGGATGTCCGCAGCTTGTCGATGCTGGCACGCAGTGCCGGAGCCGTATTTCACGCCGATGCGGCACAGGCACCACTCGCGATGGAGATTGGCGCGCTCGCAGAAGATGCGGACCTCGTGAGCTTGTCCGGTCATAAGATGCTCGGACCTCCGGGCATCGGTGTCCTCTATGTGCGCCGAGCGCTTCAGGAGCGCATCGAGCCTCTAGTCTACGGCGGTGGACAGCAAAATGGGCTTCGATCCGGGACGGTACCGCTGCCCTTATGCGTGGGCATGGGAGCGGCGGCAGAATTGCTGCGCGGAGATCAGGTGCGCGAGGCGCGGGCGGCGATGCGAAAGCGGCGTGACAGATTCGTGGAGAAACTGCGGAACCTCCCTTGGGGCATTACGGTGAACGGAGCGGCTGCCGAGCGGCGGCATCCCGGCAATGCGAATGTCTGCTTCCACGGCTTCTCCGCGCACGACATTCTCAACGCCCTGCAACCTGCCTTAGCCGCGTCCACTGGATCCGCGTGCACCTCGGGCATCCCGGCCCCGTCTCATGTTCTCAAAGCCATCGGCCTGTCGAGTGATGACGCGGAAGCGTCCATCCGGTTTAGCCTCGGATTTACCTCGCGCGACGAGGATATCGATGCGGCGATCGACCTCATTGCCGAGGCCCTTGGGCGATTCACACAGACAACAGTCGTGCGCTCCGCCTGACTTGTCGTGCATTTGGAATCTCGCTAAGAGGCATTCATTGCCAAGGGCGTAGCAAAACGGGGGCCGAAGCCCCCCCCTTCGTCACAACAAGCCGCGTTCCGCCCATGAGGTCGACTTTTCGCCGCCGACGATGATGTGCGTACGTCGATTGGGTAGCGCAAGCGCGTCCTTGAGCCTTGTGGTAATCAGCTCGTCGGCCTGGCTTGGCTCTGGATTTTCGCTCGGACGGTTGTGCGCAAAGATCACCGCCGCGTTGACTCGCAATATTTCGCGGGCCACTTCGCGCGGATGGACCGACGCGCGGTCGATCGTCCCGCGGAACAACTCGATGTACTCGATCAGCCGATGGCAGTTGTCGAGCGTAAGCAGCGGGAACACTTCGTAGTCGTAGCCGGCGAGCTTTGTGCGCAAGTACTCCTGCACGACAGCCGGCGATTCAATCGAGGTACCCCGCTGCATCTTCTGGTCGATGACAGGGTGCGCCGCGGTCAGGATTTGCTCCGCCGTCGCCTGACGGTAGCGCCGGCGCCCGCACGGCGCAGCGCAAGCAGTCACAAGGTCTCAGACGACCACGGCCGCAAGCGTGCAAGGCACGCGCAGCCTCTTACGGCGAGAACGCCGTGGTCCGGTAAAAGGACACAACAAGACCGCCCACCCGCCACCCAACTTCGGGGTAAGCGGAGCGCGCAGGCCCGAAAGGGCCGGAGGCGTCAGGGATCAGCGCCAGATGGCCGCGAGTCGACGAGGTGCCTGGGCGTCAGCCCGCGAGCCCCTTAGTTAGCGTGGAAGTCGCGCATATGAAAGCGGCGTAGCTCCGTCGGGGTCGTTGGTTCCTGGTAGCCGCATGGGAGTGACCAAAAAGGAAAGTTGTTTGGGGCAAAATGGCCGCGATGGAACGCGTATAAGTCTTTGATTTAATTGAAATGGCGCGCCCGACTGGATTCGAACCAGTGACCCCTGCCTTCGGAGGGCAGTACTCTATCCAGCTGAGCTACGGGCGCGTACTTGAAATCTTATCCCATTGCCGACGTGCCATCGATCGGCGCTTGGTCACGCTCTGGTCACTCCGCCGGCAAGGCTCCGAACGGACCCTTTCCAAGCGCCTGATACTTCAGGAGTATCCGCCCGTTTCGAACCCCTACTTGACTTCTTCGGAGGGCAGTACTCTATCCAGCTGAGCTACGGGCGCTCGGCGGGGGTGGCGATACTACCCGCCGACGGCAAGCGCCGTCCAGGGGCGATGCATTCGGTCGATGTATGGCTCTTGGCTTCGGGTCGCGTTCATCGCGCGGGAAGCCGAGGTTAAGTCGCTTTCGGCGTTGCGTACAAGATCATCTGCGTGCAACGAAACACCGCCAGCGTACGGCCAGACTCCTTGTGCGTGACCACAGCATCCCAGACCTGGGTGGTCTTGCCGCGATGCAAAGGCGTGGCCACGGCGACTATCGTTCCGTCCAGCGTGGTACCCAGGTGATTGGATTTGAGCTCGATGGTGGTGAAGCCGGCGGCGCCGGCCGGAAGATTTGCGATGCAGCCGTAGCCCGATACGGTGTCCGCCAGCGTGACGATGGTGCCGGCATGCAGGTAGCCATTCGGCGCCATCACGGACTCCACCACCGGCAATTCGCCGCTGACTCGCGCTGCGCTGACCTCGGTGATGACGATGCCGAGGTGGCCCGGCAATTTTCCGGCGCCGATGCCGTTGAAGGTTTGCGGTGTACGCAGCATGCTGAAGTCGACGCTCATATACTCTCCCGCTTCTGCAACCGGCCGAGCACCACCAATGAACACGAAAACGCTCCTATCATCGGCATTCGGAGTGCTTCCTTCTGCTAAGGCACATGGTCGAAAAAGTCGACCACGCCGGTTTCCAGCGAATATTCGGCGCCCACCACCATCAAACCGGCATTCTGAATCAGATTCTCGATGACGTTGGAGCCATGCCGTAGGTGATTGACGGAAGCTCGGATGTTCGCGCGACACGCCGCATGCACCAACGCATCGTGATCGTGCTTGAGGTCGGTTGCCAGCAGTCCTTCGATCCCCGGCCTGATGAAGTCGACGATGGAACGCAGATTGCGGGATTGATTCTCGACCGGTCGCTGCAGTTGCCCCAGCGTGGTTTCGATGGCGCCGCAGCGGGTGTGCCCGAGCACCACCACCAGGCGCGTGCGGAATTGTTCCGCGGCGAATTCGACGCTGCCGATCAGGGAGGGTGCGACGATGTTGCCGGCCACTCGAATGACAAACAGATCTCCCAAACCCTGATCGAAAACAATCTCGACGGGTACCCGCGAGTCCGAACAGCCCAGGATCGCGGCGAAGGGCTCCTGCCCCGCGGCGAGTTCCAGGCGCCGCGCGCGTCCTTCGACTGCGTCCCGGCTGGGTGCCTCCGCCACGAAGCGGCGATTCCCCTCTCGCAGCCGCGCAAGCGCGTCTCGAGCCGGGATCATGGGGATGGCACCGAATGCTGCAGCGCCGTGCGGCGGCTACAGTGCGCGTCTGACAGAGTTATCGCGATACCCTAGAACGCGCGCGGGCAGAAACAGGATCGCCCGCAGCAACGCAAATATAGCCTCGAACGAAATGCCGATGAGGCGAAACGGCAGGGACACGAGCCATATCAAGGGCCACAGTACCAGCACCAAGAGAGCCACCGGCCAACACAGGACCAATAATACGCACCACAAGAGCAAGGTTTTCACGTCGGCTCTCCTCGATACCCGCTGTCACCTTATCATACCCTCGGTGTCGCGCGTTGGTGCCGCATCGAGCCGCCCGGATCGGTTGACAACTCGCTGGGCATGCACGCCGCGTCGCGTTGGGCAGCCGGTCTGGGTTGCCGCCTCGAGGGTTTGGCTTTGCGCAGGGTGCTCTCCGTCAGCGTTTGCGGCCGGCGCTGGACTTTACGTACTCGGCGCGGCGGAATCGCAGTGCGGACCAATCTGCATCGATTGCCACCATGCGAACCGACTCGAAGCCGGCATCACGGATGACGCTCCAGCCCGAATCGCGATTGAATTCGCAACGGTAGCGTTTGGAAGTGCCTTTGGGATAGGCGAACCAGATCACTGCATCGCCCGCGGCTGCCGCCGCCAGAAGCTTCGATGCGCGATCCAATTGCGCCTGCGTGATGGCAAACGCCAATCCGAATTTCACTCCCTTAGGGTTGCCCGGGTCCCGTGCGATCTTCACGTCCTCGAGGCGCTTGAGTTCAGGCTCGAACGAATCCGGTACGTTGAACACCGCGATTTCCCGATGTGCGCCAAGATTGAGCTTCTTAAACAGCGGCGATGCGGGGCTGTCGTTCATCATTCTGTCTCAGCGCTCATGTGCCAGAGCCAGGCGAACGCCTATGACCACGAAGACACTGCCGACGCAACCATTGAACCAGCGCTTGAAAGCTGCGCTGGGCATCAAACGGCGGCTGAGGCGCGCCGTCGACCAGGCGATGAATAGATTCCACAGCGTGCCGTTGAAATCGAATACCACGCCAAGAAAGAGGAACGCCAACGGCTTCGAGCCGGCGTCCGGGGCAACGAATTGCGGCAGGAATGCGAGAAAAAACAACGCAACCTTGGGATTCAAGACATTGGTGAGAAAGCCTTGCACGAAAATGCCACGCAGTGCGGCCCGGCGCGCGATGTCGGCGCTGGGCGAAGAGACTGCGGCGCCGCCAGCGGCGCGAATCAGGGACACGCCCACATAGAGCAGGTAGGCTGCACCGACATATTTCACCACCGTGAAGGCGGTTGCGGACGCGGCGAGAATTGCCGATAGGCCCAAGGCGGCCGCACAGATATGCACCAACGTACCGGCACCGATGCCAAGTGCGGCGATGCTGCCGGCCCGCAAGCCCTGAGTCGAACCGCGTCCGACGATATAGAGCGTGTCAGGACCCGGGGTGATGTTCAAGAGGAATCCGGAGAGCACGAATAGCCACAGATCATGCGTGCCAAACACATATCACCTCATTTTTTCGCCTTGAGCGCGGCGAACCGACCGAGGCTGTCCTGCGGCCACTGTTCCGCGGGCTTGTAGAACTCGGCGAATACCGGAACGCCGGCGGGGAGTTGCACCCAGGGCTGCTTGGTGGACGTGAAAATATGCACGTCCGGCGGATGCGAATCCGGGTCGTCGAGCGAGCCCACGCGCACGAAGCTCACCGCACTACCCGCCCCGCCATAGTGGCTCCACAGCGCCACCAAACATTTCGGGCAGCGCGCAATCTGTTGGCCCCTGCCGCTGTTGGAGGGCGTGTCGACCATTTGCACCTCGCCCTCGAGAAGCCGCACGCGATCCGTCTCGATCATGGCATTCAGAACAAACGCGCTGCCGGTTTCCCGCTGGCACCAACGGCAGTGACAGCAATGCACGAACAGCGGCTTGCCGGCCATTCGGTACCGAACGTAGCGGCAAGCGCAGCCGCCGTCTGCCGTTCGCGTGGTGTTTTCGGTGCTTGGCATCGGGCCTCTAAGCAGTGCGCCTACGCGCTGTTACTTCTATTTCAATCTGCATGCGCGGGTCCAACAGACCCGCGGATATCATGGTCATCGCCGGTCGGCTCGCGCCGAAGTATTTTCGCAGCACCGGCCAGCACTCGGAAAACCGTTCGCCCTTGGGCAGAATGTAGCTGACGCGCACCACGTCGCCAAAATCAGCGCCCGCTTGACGCAGTGCGGACTGAATATTCTTCAGGCATTGCTCGGTTTGATCGAGCAGGTTGTCGGAAATGGCCATCGTGTCGTAGTCGAAGCCAGTGGTACCGGACACGAACACCCATTCGCCGTCGACCACCGCCCGCGAATAACCGACATCCTGTTCAAATCTGGAACCTGAGCTGATCAGGCGTCGCGCCATGTCGGTGCCCCCTTATTGGCTGCATTGTACTTCGAACGCTGCAGCACATCCGGGTGCGTGTCAAAAAAATACAGGCTGCCCGAGAAGGCGAACCACCACACCGCGGCGAGCCACCAACTACCCAGCCACACGGCATGAGTTCTCGCCAAAAATGCCAACAAAGTCGCCAGCACGCATGACGCAGCCATCGAGAGGATTAAACGCGAGGAGAGCCGGCGCAGCCAGAACAATCGGACCAGCGATCCGTAGGTGATGGCACCCGACAGCGCGCAGACACCCAGCACCACGTAGAGCCGTTCCGAGCCCGGCAAAACGGCGAATAGCGTAAGACCGATGATGCCCACATACAGGCTCATCACGCTCAATACGATCGCGATCGCGATGAATGCCGCTTTGCGCGACAGGACTTCAGGTGCGCGCAGAGTCGATACCAGAGCCAATGCATGCAAGGCGCCATTGAGGGCGAAGGTACCGATCAGAGAATCGCGCAACAAATTCCATTGCGCCACGAAAAACAGGATCACGGCCCCTGCCGCAAGCAAGGTGAAGTGCCGGCCGTAGTACCAATGCCCCATCTGGTCAGGCCGGCCGGTGGAGCGGCGCGTATCGCCTGAAGATGAGCAGCAATGCGCCGGCCAGTATGGCCATATCGGCCAGATTGAAAATACCGGTGCGCAACGATCCGATGCCGACGTTGAGGAAATCCGTGACTCGGCCGTCGTAAACCAATCGGTCGATGAGATTGCTGATACCCCCGCCCGCAACCAAACCTAGGGCAATGAAGCGAGCGGGACTCAAGCGCCGGGCAAAGAGCGACATGAAAACCAAGCCCATCAGCAATACCGCCACGGCCGCCGTGAAAATGCCGAAACGCCAGTGTTCCGGCAGTGAGGCGCCGAGACTCAAGAACGAGCCGGGATTCTCCACCAACTGCAGGCGCAGGGAATCGGCGAACAGCGACTCCGTGACGCCCGAAGCCAGCATGGCGCGCGCGGCGGACTTGGTCACTTGATCGCATCCCACACAGCCGCACAGCGTGACCATCACGACAATGAATCTGGGTATGGATCTCATGCTCGACTCATGCTCGACTCATGCTCGACTTCTGGTCAATCTCTGATCGCGCGCGAGGGCCAGGGTTCAGAACTTCTGCTTGCCGGTCAGAATGTCCCACCAGAGACGCCAGTCGCCCATCAGGCTGAACCCGGGATACTTAAATGTCGCGGGCTTGTTGCGTTCGAAGAAAAAGTGTCCCACCCACGCAAATGCGTAGCCTTCGATAAGGGCCACACCCGCGAGCCACCACTTCTGGCTGAAGGCGGCGGCGATGAGCAGCGCGAGGGCAAGGCTCGTTCCGGTGAAATGCAGCCGCCGTGACGTGGAATTGGCATGCTCGCTGAGATAGAACGGGTAGAACTCGCGAAAGTTTCGAAATTTTATTTCGTCGTTCATGAGGACTTGACCTGTAGCAGCCCAATGGGGAGTACGCAGATGCAGCGAGGCGCTGTTTTCTGCGTTTCCATGCGCTGGCGGTGAATCATTAGGGGTATCGAATCAGTGTCACAGTCCATTTTTTGTCAGGCTCGCCTCGACCCAGTCGAGACGTTCCTTGTGGAAGTGCTTTGCCGCCAATGGTACGCCGGTCGCGGGGAATTCCATCAGGGACTCGTCATCCACATCGAACTTGGGCCACGGCGGACCGCCCGCGGAGGCAGGATCGCCGGTTTTGGCGAACTGCGCCCAGTATCTACTCGCTGCCGAAGCCACTGCCTTGCCCTCATCGTCGAAGGGCGTTGTCCGCGGGGTGTTGAAGACGTAGGCCAGTTCACCGCCGTGCGCCAGGCCAAAGAGCGTTGCGCGCTGCGCCGCGGGAGTGTACGAGAAGTGGTACACATAGGTCGCGTTGCCGTGCTTCGCATGCAGGCGCGCGAGATCACGGTCCGGTTCGCTGATGGAGGCATCGGTCACATAGCGCGCCATGATACGGTCGGCATCGCCGGTGTTATCGGGATCGTACGCGGCGAGGAACGCGTCACGCCGTTGTTGGATGGCGGCAAGGCGCTCGGACGCATTCATGCCGCGCCGAGTCAGACTGGCCTCGTCACTGTTGCCGCCGAGCAGATAGGGTATGCGCGCCTCCTTCCCCGCGGCAAAACCGTCGGCTGCACTGCCGGTGATCATTTTGCCGTCGGCCATGGGCAGGATCTGATCGGCAGCGCCAATGCCGGAGACATTGCTGGTCAGCTGCGACAACGGCAGCGCCCGCAAGGCCTTGGCAGCAGCCGCGTCTGAACCATGGACACCGGCCTTTTCGGCGAACGCCACGCCGTTCTGCTCCACGGCAGAGAGGGGCTTGGCCTCCAGACGACCGAACCCGGACTCCGCCATGGCCTTGGCAAACAGACCCTTGGCCTGCGGCGCCAGCATCAAGTAGTTGACGGAAATTGCCCCGGCGGATTCGCCGAAGACGGTGACGTTCTTAGGGTTGCCGCCGAATGCCTTGATATTGTCCTTCACCCACTCGAGCGCGGCGATTTGATCCATCAGCCCATAGTTGCCCACCGGGCCCTTGGGGTTTTCCGCGGTGAGTGCCGGGTGAGCGAACCAGCCGGCGCGACCGAGCCGATAGTTCACGGTCACGACGATCACACCCTGCTTGGCAAATTGACTGCCGTCGTACACGGACCCTGCGCCAAAGAGGAATGCACCCCCGTGGATCCAGACCATGACGGGCAATTTTGCATTTTTATGCGCGTCGGCCGGTTCGTATACGTTCAGATAGAGACAGTCCTCGGACTGAGCGCAGGTGGCCGAAAAGACATTGGCAGCCCGCACACCCGGCCATTTCGCCGCGCGTTGCGGAGCGCGCCAACGCAGGTCGCCCACCGGGGGTGCCGCGAACGGCAATCCCTTGAACACTGCCACGCCGTCGCCGGCCGTTCCCTGGACTTCTCCTTGGCTGACCTTCACCACAGGCCCATTGGGTTCCGGTGGCGCCGCAGCGGTGGGATCGCCAGCCTTTTGGGCCTGACCGAAGGCGATGTTGCCCGCCAAGATCCAGGCAATCGCTGCCTGCGCGACGAAACGTGGTGTCGACATCACTCCCCCTAACGCGTTTATGCGACCATGCCTTGGGACACGGCCCCTTCGAGACTCGCAGCCGGCTGCACCCGGAAGGCAAAGCATAAGCGATGCGGCGTATGGCGGCGAGACCTAGATATGCCTAGATATACCTGCGGCATTTAGCCCTGGGATAATCGACAATCCCATGAGCCCTGCATTAGGATTCGCAACCACGCGAGAAGATGTGTTGCGAGCGCCTTCGTAGGCATATAGTTCCAAAGAACCGCAGGCGGCCTCCATCGGTGAATCTATGAAAGCAGGCGAGAAGTACTTTGCGCTCACGCCGAAAGGAGTGGAGGAGCTGCGCGGCCGTGCAGCCAAGCTTGACGCCAACACCCGGAACATTCTGTCCTTGATCGAGCAAGGTTTCACGAGCGCGGACGCACTGCTTCAGCGCTCGAAATCCACGCGCGACGAGATGATCGATATGCTGCGCCTTCTTTTGGGCAATGGCTTCGTCTCCACGGCGGTCAGCGACGGTACGGTCAAGGCGCCCACGCCGGAACCTACTCCCTCCGTCGCGGACTCGATCAGTGAGCGGCTGCGGCTGAAACAGGGTATATCGCCCAGTCAGGCGCGCTTTGCGCTGTCCAACTTTTGCCTGGATCAATTCGGTACGGCCGGCAAGGATCTCGCCGATGTGGTCGACTTGTGCGAGGACGTCGCCGGGTTGCAGATGGCGCTGGACAGTATCCGCAGCGAGGTCAAGAGAGTCTGCCCGGACCAGCGACCGGCCCTGGTCGCCTGCGTCCGCGAAATCAATGAAACGGACTATGACGGCTAGGGCCCGGCGGCCCGACCCAATTCAGGCTAGCGGGCGTTAGTCTCGAGCCCATGGCAAACCTGAGGCAGGCCTAACAAGGCTTAAGGCACTAGAGTCTGAATCGGCCAACCGATTTTTCGAGCAACGACAGCGTGCGGCTGATTCCCTTGGCTTGCTTGACGATGTCCTGAGAAGACGACCCCTGGGGATCCTTCTGGAAGGTGACGAAAGCGGCTTCGAACTTGTGCGACTGTTCGCTGACTTCAGCCGCGCCGCCACGCACGGCCGAAACCAGATTCTTCAGTTTCATTTCCATGACCTTCAGCGAGGCCATCAGGCTGTCGGGCCGAGCGCCGACAACCGCAATGTCGACTGCCAAATCACCGTCGGCGATTCTTTTCATGTAGTCGGCCGCGACCCGAGGCTCGCCGCCGAGCAGGTGCAGTACTTTGCGATCCAGCAAGAAAAACAGAGTCGCTGAGATGGCCGCGCCGAGCACGATGCCGGCGAGCGCCACGCCGAATCCGATCTTCTGGCCTTGGGCGCGCAATTCCGCGGCGGGATAGGCGGAGACGATGGTCAGTCCCCACTCGGGCAGCGGCGTACGGTTGAGCACCCAGGAGCCATCCTTGTTGGCCGTGGCTTCTTGGACCTGTTCCGGGGTTACCCATGAGGGCACGTAACGCGCCTTGTTGCTGTCAACGACGGCAACGAAGCCGCTCTTCAGGAGGTGCGCCTGCTCCAGCGCCTGGCTGAGAACGGGCAACTCGGCTTTGTAGCCGACATAGGCGATACCGATGCTTTCACCGTTCTTGCCCAGCAGCGGTTCATAGGCGGTGAAATAGGGGTTGCCCAGAATGTCGACGACGCCATAGAAAGCACGTTGGTTCTTGAGTTCTGCGTAGGCGGGTGTGGCGTTGTTCAGCTCCGTTCCCACGGCACGCGTCCCGTCGTCCTTCAACACATTGGTGGCGATGCGCACGAAGCGCTCCGCATCCTTGGAGAATATCGTCGCGGTACCCTTGTTCAGCCGCGTGACGTAGTCGACG
Organism: Gammaproteobacteria bacterium; assembly: GCA_021323735.1. Taxonomy (GTDB): domain Bacteria; phylum Pseudomonadota; class Gammaproteobacteria; order Steroidobacterales; family Steroidobacteraceae; genus Bog-1198. Next base: position 6,645 of record JAJPKM010000036.1, on the reverse strand, counting down.
ATCGTGAAATCTCCGGCCTGCCCCTTGCCGCCGATCACGACGTCATTGACGGTTTTGCCGGCCACGGTGACCGGAGAACCCTTTTCGGCACCGCCGCGCATGCGGATCTGCTCCTGGAGCAGTGCCATGCTGGCGTGCGTGCGATCCTGCATCAATGCAGCGGTCGTGACGAAGACGCCCTGAATCGAGGTCACATTGTCGGCGACTTGCTGGCGCACCACGGATTGCTCCTGCTGCATGGCCCAAATCGAAAAGCCGATGGCACTCAAACAAATGAGCATCAGGGTGATGCCAGCCACCGGCAACACTACTTGATACTTGAAGCCGCGAAACAAGGGTATTCTCCTTTATTCAAACACTGGAACGCCCTGTGTTTCGACCCGGTGTTGAACACATGGCCGCAACGGACGAAGCGTTTTCGCTATTTCGTCACGTTCCGGCACGGCAGGCTATGTACCGGGTCTCGAAATCGGCCAAAACAGTGTTCAGGAGTTCTCACTCCCGGCGCCCGAATTGGAATTTTCGGCGGGAATTTCCCGATCGATTCAGCGGCGTGCTTGGGCGGCGCCCGGGCGGTAGCCGGCACCCTTCAAGCTGGTTTCGACCTTGGCCGTCTCGGCTTCATTGGCGGGAGGGAGAACCTTGAGGTCATATATCGACCCGCTGGGCACTCGCAGTTCGTCGCGCATGAACGCAACCACCTCGTCACATCCGATGGAGCTGCCTTGCGCCTCGCTGGAAAGCGCGACGAGACAGGTGTGGCGTTCTCCATCGACTGTGACGATCACGTCCGGCTTCGCGGCAACGGTCGGAACGGAATTCGGCGGGCTTGCCGAACCTCCGCAGCCGGCAAGCAAGAGGGCCACCCATGTGGGGCTAAGTACGGTGCGAGGGTTCATCATGGCGGCAATCTTTTGGTCAAGGGATATGGTGGTTAAGGGTTAAGGGTTAGAGATGCACATTTTCAGCTGAATATTCGCACAAAATTCGGCATTCAGATGAGCAGAGCGAAGATCGGCCAGACAACGAGCCCGAAGGCAAACCATAAGGCCAAGAATATCGCTGCGATCCAACGCAGGGAGATTTGGCCCATGCGTGGAAGGTGCTTGACTACCATGCTGCCGTACAGGCCGCCTCGAGCGGGTTCAAACCAAAAGCAAATCAGCGCCATTCCCCAGGACATGGCTAGCGCCGGCCCCACGAAGATGATGGCAACCCTGAACGCCCGAGGAATGCCCGTCAGTATTGCGGCGACGACTAGAAAAACGCACGCACTCGCCGCTACATACCACCAACGATAGGAATGATGGCGCGAGGCAGTACGGGTGAGGCGTTGAAGCATGGGGTCTGCGCTGGTGTCTGCGATGGCGTCAGGGGCGTGGGCTGGGAGCACGCGGGACTACCGCCTGCGGTTCGCGGCCGAGCCGCGACTCGATATCCCGATAGGCCGCGTCGATGAGGTGGCCGAGAGCCGCCGCATTGGGCTCCGATCCAGGCTTCAATTTCACATGCCGCATGCGCTTGCCGCTTCCCGTCAGCAGGCCGGCGGGATCTTCGAGCCCTGCGCCGTGGAAGAAGCCGACATTGACATGGCTCTTGAAAGTGTTGACATACCCAAACGGTGCATCTTCCACACATGCGACGGGGCAGCCATCATGCATGAGCTCGCGGACATCATCACCGCACTGTCTCATCCGCACGAACCATTTCCTGGCAATGGACCGCAGCTCGATCGGCCCATCCGCAAGCCAGATCTCTATAGCCGAATCCTGCTCTACGCCTCCGGTGAGTCGCAAGATATGTTTATTATCAATCAACCCGCGAAGATCCAGCGCAATGCGCCGCGGTCTATGTCGTCGCATATTCCCGATCGCTCCGTCGGTTGTGGAGCGCACTGATGGTGACATAGTAGCCGTCCGGATCTCGCAGTGAGAACTCGGTGGTACCGGTATTCTGGTTCACATGCGGCTCCTCCTCGAGTCGCGCGACGAGCGCACGCGCCCTGGGCAGCGCCATGGCAAAATCATCGACACGGAAGAACAAGAGAAGTCCGTTCCCGGGCCGGGCGTGGTCGGGGCTCATCAACGAGGGATGCCCATGGGCACCCCATTCGTGAAGGCAGAGCAACACCGTTCCATCCAAATCGAGGATCTGACCAAAATCGTCATGGGCGGGAGTCGTCGCCGGCAGGCCGAGCAGCGATTGGTACCACTTGAAGCTGCCGGGCACATCGCTTACGCCAATGATTGTCCACGTGCGCCTCATGCTGTCCTCCTGGGCATGGTCTGCCCTAGTGTTCTGCTGAGATCAATTGCATTGAATCCGCTATCTCAAGCAGCTCCGAGCGTTGTGTCTCTTTGGACATGTGAGATTCGAGCCTCAGTTGCAACCAATAACTCGCCTTGGGCGTTTGCCAGTACAGCGTGGCGGGGGCACATGATCCTCCGCAGGCAACGGGAATGAACCATCCTGGCATTCCGTTTCGTAACATGACTCTTTGTGCGTTGCGCGCTTTGGACCTGTCCGGCATGGCCTTGGTGTCGCCGTGGATTTGTGCCAAGAGCGCGGCATTGCTCGCCTCGCATGGCAGCTGATCCGTTTTACCGTGTTCGACAAGGCGTCCGTAAATCGAAATATCGTAGCTGTCGGCCTTGGACTCCGAAAAGGCGCATCCATCGGTCGCGGCAGCACTCAAACTTTGCAGCGTTATCGGCACATAGATTTCGACAGAGGTGCGTTTGGCTATGCCCTTCGCCGCGTCCTCGAAGAGCTTTCTCACCGTCGAGTTAGCGCTCGCAGCTGCAAATACGGCACTCACGAGAGCCAGGCTCACGGCTGCGACAAGTGAAGTCGCCCGCGATCGATACCAGAGACGGCTAATCATTAATCCTTTCCTTTGTTCTCCGAGGACGCGCCTCGCGGTCGTTCGAACCGATTGTTGACCTCATGACAGACTACGGTACATAAGTGCGTTCGGAACGACAACGCCGCGGACTTCAGGGTAACGCTGTTCCGCAATGACAAAGCCAAATCTCTCGAAGAACGGCTGAGCCGTTCGGCTCACATGAGACGTCAGCGAGGAAACACCGAGCGACGCCGCTTCTACGAGTATTCTTTTCATGAGAAGTGAGCCAATACCCCGGCGGGGATGCTTGCCGGAAACGAAGAAATGATCGATGTAGCCGTTTGACTGCACGTCAGCATAGCCAACAAGTTCCCCATTGAGTTCCGCGACAAAGGGGTTGATCTCGCGAATTTTGCTCTTCCAAAGTTCAGCGTCTAAGTCCGGCGGTGCCCAAGCTTGAACTTGTTCGGCCGTGTAGTCGCGGCTGGCCACAAGATGTACGGCTGTGAAGTAAACATCAAAGAGCGACGCTTCCTCCCCCGGCTCGCAACGTCGTATGTATGGCGGTTTGCTCATGAGGTCCAACGATCAAGCTGACTGGTCATTGGTCGGTGGGCGTTTCGTGCTTGGGCCGCTGCGCCAATCCGACGAACTGCGACACGACGACGGCCGTATAGAACACTCCGAACAATGCCGCGAATAGGCTCAAGGTGGTCGCCGGGGCGTGTACCGGTGTCACGTCCGAATAGCCGATCGTCATGACTTGTGCAAAGGCGTAGTACGTGAAGAGCGCGATCCGACCATGCCAATCGGTGAGAAGGCTGGCTAGATCGGGACTGATGCTGTAGGCCGAGGGCACCAATAAGTAAGCGATCGCGTTCATCTGCGCCCACGCGTTGCCGGCGATGAGATAACCGCAGATAGCGCCAAGCACATCCTCGGCACCCGCTCTACGTACGCGGAAGAGGTCCCGCAAGATCACGTACACCGCACTCCAGGCGAACAACACCAGCACTACGTGGTCCGCTAGCGATAGCGCGTGATCGAGGCTCGCCACGGTGAAGTGTCGCCTCCAGCTGATTGCCAGGGACGCGAGGAGGACTGCGCCCATCGTGACCTGCTCGCGCCGGCGCTCGAAGACAACGATCCATATCGCAACGCCCAGCACAGTACGTAGAACATCGGTGTACAGCCGCTCCGCACCCGACTGCGTTTCGACCGTAGTAATCGCGAGCACGATGACCAACAGCACGAGCAGCACGGCGTGCTTGTGCCGGCGCAGTTTGACCACTTGTCCCCCCGGCTTTCGCCGCCTTGCCGAATCTTCCGCACGATACTACCGCATGCGGCTGCAAGTGGTGCTCGCTGATAGGGCTCTACGCCTGCGCGAACGCGGCGTCGCTTGCCGCGCTCTGCAGCTTTTCATTGAGCCAGGACTTGGCACCGCGTTTTGGGGAGTTTCCCCGACTACTCCAGATCCTCTGTAAGCAGTAAGGAGCGTTCCCGCTGCATGCCGCCGCCGTTTAATTGAGAATCAAGCAACGGCTAACTGGAAATCCAATTCCGGCTGACTGGGAATGCGAAGCCGGCTATCTGTGGAAGCGGTGGGCCCGCTCGGACTCGACTAATCTGGGCAAGCCCTTGAAACGCTTGCGATACCAGGAATTCGCGCTGCGGCGTTGCCCCTAAACTTGCCCCAACGTTCCCTGTGCCGCCGTCGCTGAATCAGGCGGCGTCGAGCTGGCGTACCGCCAGAATATCCTTCGGACTCACGGGACGAATCGACGCTGTCGCCAGCGTCACCAGCGCTTGAGTGCGGCCCGAGGCGGTGACGAATTCCACCTCGACGGCATCTTTCAAATAGACCTGCACCACGGCGCCAACGTCCCCGGTCTTCAATCCATGGCTCGGCATGTCTACCTGCAGCACCACTGTATCGAATTCATGAAAACGCATGATCCAGTCCTTAGGGTACGCCGTCACAAACCGAGGCGTGTCCTCCCCTGCGAGTATAATCCAGACGGTCACGATCTCCGCCATCCGCCCGTTCAGTGCCGCCAACGGCGCAATAGACGGCTCCTACCTGCCGCGCCTGCAGACAGGACCGCCCGGATGGCGTGGGTTACGGCGCGTTCAGCCAGCTTTGGATCTGACTGACCCGCCGCCAGCACTTGCATGAGGCCCGAGGTGGGACAGCTGGCTTGCCCGCAGCCGTACGCGCCGGCCTCGTTCGGATTGGCCCACGCCAAATCCGCATCCTGGTTGGCCCCGTTGAAAGTCGCGCCTCCGCAACGTGGACATGAGGTGCCCAGACGAGGTATTGAGAAACGTGGTCAGTAGTATATTTCGAGTGGGGCTAAGGCGCCGCAGATCGAAAGGCGCGAGCGCTTTGCTTAACTTACCATTCGAAATGGAAGCCAGAATAATGAATTGTCCTGAATCAATCTGGGGTGAGCCCTCACGCATGAATATGCCCGGACGTATGTTAGCAATCGCGGTCTGTCTAGGCTTCTCCAGCTCGGCATTCGCGGCGGAGTTAGCCGCTGCTGACTACCTGACTCCGCGATTTCAGGCGGCAGGTACCTACAGCAATGTGTTTTCGATATCGCGCTCAATCAAGGCCGATGGTTACGATGAACTGGTCGGCCGGAACGGTGGGTCGGCGGATTACGCTGTCACCGCGACAAATTCGGCATCGTGGAAATTTCGAATGGCTTATCGATATGACGGACGACCCGTTGGAGTCGAAGATTACGAACTTCGCGATGGCGGCAGAACGGCCTGCAACGACGGGAAATGTGCGCCCCAAACAGATGCTAGCGGACTCATCTATAACCCCACGCTATGGGGGTTGCCACCTAAGCACTTGCTAATTGGTGGCCACTGGAAAGTAAGCATCACCGAGCCATGGGAGCTAGGCGGCTCCAAAGGAGAGGAAACTATCACGGTAATACGACTGGACTCCAAATCGGGGACAGTGACTCTAATGCGTGAGGGCTCGAGTGAGGGAGCTTTCGCCGATGAAATAAAACAGATCAAGATGAAGCGCGAAGGGAAAACAGTCGAGTTGCAACTCATCCCTGGTGTATCGCGCTGGAAAGGTTATACGACATTTGCCAAGGGTGTTGTAATGAGCGATGAGCTTGTGGTGAATCGGCTCGATACCCTGAAACAGGAAGATGGAAAAGAAATAGCGGCGGTGGAGCGGCGGATCATGCTGCTCAATGCATCGCCCACACCAACATTGGGCACCGACACCGATCGAGGCTGACGCAGAAGAGTAGAGAACCCCATAGAGACTCGCGATATCTGTTTTGTGCGTGAGTTAATCGCCGGCGCACCTATGCTGTTGTCCACAATGATCCAACTATCAAGACGGCGCGTTCCCGTTCCCGACCTGCTGAGGCACATCCAGAATCGCTTATCCGAGGTTCGAGATACCGTAATCCAGCCGACATGCCAACACGTCCATGGATGATTGGTTGGTGGGCCCGCTCGGACTCGAACCGAGGACCAAGGGATTCACTTAAGCCCAGCCGTTTCCGGAGGGAGTGGACTATCTCTTCACCCCGGTGGGGTGCGGGACGCTCTAGCCTGTCATTAAGCGCGACTTAAACGCGCTCAGGTAGTCTCTGCACCTTCCGGCGGTGTACCGCCGGCTTGGCTCAGGGTTGCCAGCAGCCGCAGCTGGTGAGGTTTCCCTGAATTCATCCCGTCCACTTCGCACCTTGCGATGCGAAGGCACCATTTATTGATGAGTCCCCTGCTCTAACCAACTGAGCTACAGGCCCGACGGCGCG
>JAJPKM010000025.1 GCA_021323735.1 Gammaproteobacteria bacterium | reverse complement strand
CTCAGTACAACAAAACCTGTTCGCCCTTCGTCTGGACCGCCACAGCAGACTCAATCCTTGAAAAACTCGATAGACTTACGTCGCGAATTTCCGGGACGGGACACTAGGCAGTCGCAACCGCTAGGGCACGATGCCGTAGCGTCGATACCACTCGGCCAGTTTCGGTGCGAGAGATTGGGCAGCGTCTATGTCGGCTTGTCCGGCATCATTCTTGTTCTTCTTGGACTTCGCCACCCCGCGACCATACAGGGCGAGGGCATTTTTCGGCATCGTCTTCAAAGCCGTGTCGAAGTCAGCAATCGCCTTATCGTAGTTTGCTTGACGCAATTCAATCATTGCGCGATTCGCATATAGATGGACGTGATTCGGATTCTTCTTGTCCACAAGGCTCAGCGCCTTATTGCAATCGCGGAATCCTCCGGCCAGATCTTCGTTCTGCATGGCCTTGGCCAAACAACGCGCCCCGAAAGCGTTGGTGATCTTTGAGTCAACCGGATGATTCTGGATCCACAGGTCATACTGAGCGATTGCCGACGAAAATCGACCCGCCGCCTCGTAGCGCTCGGCCAGCACAAACCTCAGATCAGCCTGCTTTGGTGCCAATCGATCCGCCGCATCGAGATCCGCAATGGCGCCGTCGACATTTTTCTCACGAAACCGGATTTCCGCACGAGGCAGGTAGGCGCGCAGAAATTCCTGATTGAGGGTGAGCACATGGTCGAGGTCCGCCAGCGCCAAAGCAGCCTGCCCGCTCTGTCGATAAACCATCGCGCGTTGGTACAGATACTCCGGATCGTCCGGACGTAACTCCACGGCCTTCGACATATCGGCAAGCGCACGCTCGAAGTCGCGCCGCGCCGCAAACGCTTCGCCGCGGCGCGCGAGCGCGTCGGGATCGGACTGCTCCTCCGTCACCGCACCGGCCTCATGCTTACCCGCCACCGGTTCGTTCGAGGATCCAGCTGCCGCCGCTGCCTCGGCCACAGTTGCCGCCCCGGCCGCAGAATTTGTCCTCAAATCGAAGACCGGCCCGCCGTTGTAAGTCACGTAGAGCTTGTGCTGGCTGTTGGCGACGAACACGTGATGGGAAACGAAAAAATCGGATCCGAGGAGCATGTCAGATTCCGGCAAATCATTGCTCGAGATCCGCAATCGAGCATTCTTGATTTCTTCGTCGTCGCCGACCTTGAAGCTCGATGCCGTAGCAATGTAGGTCTTTACCAAGGCCTGTCCGATGCCAGAGCTGTACCCGGCCTCCACGACCCCGGGGGCATCGAGTTTGATTCCCGCCCTTGAAGCGGCCTTGCGAGAAAGCACCGACGTGGACGCGCCGGTATCGAACATCACACGAATCTTCTGACCATTGACGTAGCCTTCGCCGATGGTATGCCAGAGCGCTTGCCGCACAGGCTCGATCTCCATCTTGGAATAGGCTTGGCCTGGGGTTACCCAATAAGCCAGGAAAGCTTTCTTACAGCCCTCGGGCTTGAACAGCCTTACGACCCCCTTGGAAAAATCGTATTCCACATCCCACTGCTCGAGAAAATTCTGCCCGATGAGTCCTGCGGCGCCGACCTCGCTGCCGCCCACCAGGAATTCGACGTTGTGGATGAGCACACCTGCAAACGTCAAGTCCTTTACTATCGCGACGCTGGTATCCACCGAACCGCCAATACCTTGAACGTTCAACCCGTGCGGACCCGCCTTCAATTTCAGGTTGAATTCGGCCGCCGTTGGCGTACTCATCATGCTGTAGAACGCGCCGCTGTCCAGGACAAACCGCGCTTCCTTGTTGTTGATCTTTGCGGTAATCAACGGGCGCGTGCCGGCCATGGTGATGGGCAGTTCCGCCACCTTGCCCAATTGGCAACCTTGGGAGGCGGCGAACGCCCCGGGCACTACAACGATTGAAATAAACGCAAGCGCACCGACATGCGCTAGCGACAATGCCTTCCGCGCTGGCCACTTCATGGTGCAATTCTGCAATGCAACCGCACCCCCGTCAAAAATAAAAACTGCCAGAAGCCGCTACACCCAGTTCGTCGTCACGCGCTGGCTGATCCCGCAGAGTAAGGTGTAGGGAATGGTATCGGCCCAAATCGCGACCTCCTCTACCGGAAGGCCCTCACCCCAAAGCACCACCGGGTCACCCACTTTAGGGAGGCGCTGAACATCCGTCACGTCAATGGCCATCATGTCCATCGAAACCCGGCCGGCCAGGGCGGCATGTTCGCCATTCACCAGAACCGGTGTACCTGACGCGGCGCTACGGGGATATCCGTCTCCGTAGCCGATGGCTGCGATCGCCAGGCGCGTGGGGCGGGTCGCGGTCCAGTCGCCGCCGTAGCCCACCTGATCCCCAGCCACCAGGTCTTTGACGGCAATGATGCGGGAACTCAAGGTCATCACCGGCCGCAGCCCGTGATCGGCGCCGGTGGAGCCTCGAAACGGTGATGCGCCGTACAGCAACAGCCCCGGCCGCACCCAATCGGCTTGCGCATTCGGAAAGCCGATCAGTGCGGCCGAGCTTGCCACACTTCGCTCTCCCGGCAGCCCCCGCGTCGCGGCGGCAAACTCCAGCAACTGCTCGGCCGTGGTGGGTAATTCCGGCATATCGGCGGAGGCCAGGTGCGTCATCAGATGAACGGGTGACTTCACCGCCGCTGCCCGGCTCAGCGCAGCGTGGGCCGCGTGGAAAGCCTCGCCCTTGAACCCTAGGCGATTCATGCCGCTGTCGAGCTTGAGCCAGACTTCGAGTCGGACATCGGGAGGCGCCGCACCGAGCATGTCGACTTGCTCAGGGTTGTGCACCACCAGATGAAAATGCGCGGCCGCGGCGGCGTTGAGTTGCTCGAGGTCCAGCACGCCATCGAGAAGCACGATGGGTGTTTCGACTCCAGCCGCGCGCAAAGCGAGTCCTTCGTCGATGCGTGCGACCCCCAGCGCATCCGTCGTGCTCAGCGCGCGCGCCGCGCCGACGAGTCCATGCCCGTAGGCATTGGCCTTGATCACCGCCATGACCCGCGATTTGGGCGCCAGACGACGAATGACTTGCAGATTGTGTCGGAGCGCGGCCGTGTCGATGGTCACGCCAGCCAGGGGTGTCACCTAAACACGCCCTCGGCGTACGACTCCGGCGCGTAGTTCTCGAACTTGGTGTACTGGCCCAGGAACGTCAGCTGCACATCGCCGGTCGGGCCGTTGCGTTGCTTCGCGATGATGATGTCGGCGATGCCCTTGCGAGTGGTGTTCGGCTCGTACACTTCTTCGCGGTAGATCAGGAGGATCAAGTCGCTATCCTGTTCAATCGCGCCCGAATTATGACTCACGATGCCGTCGGCCAGCCAACTCGACGGACCAGGCACCGTCATATCGAAAACTTCTTCCGCACCTTCGAGCCCAACGGCAACGACGCGGTCCCAGAACAGATGCGAGTTCGACCAAATCCTCAAGGAGTCGCTATTGAGCAGATCGGCGTATGAATTAAGCGTCGATCGGGATGGAGAGAATCGAAAATGACTTACTCCCCCATAGGCTGTCCCACGCATCGCAGCCATCTTTTTCCCGCTTATGCCTTGCGCGCTCATCATCGTTTGTATTGCAGTGAATAATTGTTGAGGCAGCGTATCTACGTTTGGATTCGATCGAATACCGGAGATTTTCGCAGCCAGAGCTTTCGCGACAGCCTCGCGCGGTCCGAACGCTCCAACTCTCTCCAAAAATAGGGCTTGTTGCTCGGAGCCGCTGACGTCAACTGTGTAGACATGCCTTCCGATCCGTTGCCGCACCTGACTCACACGCGACACGATGCCCAAGCGCAGCAAGAGGGAAGCAACTTCCTTCGCAAGTCTTTCGCTACAGGTACTGAAATACACCCGCGAACCACCGCGCTGCCGAGCTGGACGCACATGGATGCAGCCATCGGTGGCCCAAAGATGCTTCAGCAATAGTCCTATCTGCGCGTCACTCAGTTGAAACACTTCGGGCGGCAAATGCTTTTGATGCGAACGTTGATCGTAAATACCGAGGCCCCTCAACCACGCATTGACGCCGGTGTGGTGCCAGCGGTTGCCATTGCCGGCAATGACAAGCTGGTGCCAATTGCCCCGGCCCGCGTGACGCGTCACGGTGCTTCCAAGCGCAATGGCACACTCCGTCACCAACTTACTGTTGGCTTCCGACGCCGTCGTGTAACGCAACGGCCGATTTTTAAGATAACTGCCATCACCCACTAAATGGCCGAGCAGGCAAATCTGCGCGTCCGACCAAACCACCGGGTCCGCCACCTTTGGAAACTGACGGCCGATCGCCACGCGAGATCCCATCGTGAGCTCGCTCACCGTCCGCCAACCATCCCCCGTGAATACCCGATGGTTAGCCGTCGCCCGTAGCGAACGGCCGCTGGCCAGCGACACTCGGAAGACCTGGCGTACGCCCTTCGACCAGACCAGATCGCTTTGGGCCTTGATGATCTTTTGATCCTCGCTCATCGCCCAGACTTCGGGAGTCTGTCCGACCAGATCGCGGATGGGGACCCGCCGTCCATCGGCGAGACACACCAGCGTTTCGCCGGTCACGCATTCGCGCAGATCCGACATCACCGGCTTCTTCTCCACGCGCTGCTCGACACCGCGGTTCAACTGCGACAGCGCGATGACGGGTACTTTTAACTCCTTGGCGAGCGCCTTGAGGGACCGAGAGATCTCGGAGATCTCAGTCGCGCGATTCTCCTTGGTACCGGCGACCTGCATGAGCTGCAGATAATCAACCACGATGAGGTCTAGTCCGCGCTCGCGCTTCAGGCGCCGCGCCCGCGCGCGGATTTCCGTCGGCGTCAGTCCCGGCGTCTCGTCCACGAAAATCTTCGCGTTGCCCAACTGCGTCATCGCAGAGTCGATCCGCGGCCAATCCTGCTCTTCCAATTTACCCGAGCGCAGCGCAGTTTGATTGATGCGCCCGAGAGAGGAAATCATGCGCAGCGTGAGCGACTCCGCCGACATTTCCATGCTGAAAATTGCCGCCGATTTATTCGAACCGAGCGCCGCGTTTTCGGCAATGTTCACGGCGAGCGTGGTTTTGCCCATCGAAGGGCGCCCGGCGATGATGATCAGGTCACCCGGCTGCAGGCCGGAGGTCATTTCGTCGAGCTTCTTGAATCCGGTCGATATGCCGGTCATGGTACCGTCGGAGTGATACAGCTCATCGATGCGGTTGACCACATCCGGCAGGATGCTCTTGACGGTTCTGAAGCCTACCTTGCCGCGCGAGCCGCGCTCCGCGATCTCGAACACCGCGCGCTCGGCCTCATCGACGATTTCGCGCGCCTCGCGGCCTTCGGGCTGCAAGGCGGAACCCACGATCAGATTGCCCGCACTGATCAGCTGCCGCAGCACCGACCGCTCGCGCACGATATCGGCGTACGCTCGAATGTTGGCGGTGGTGGGCGTGTCGCGCGCCAGTGATCCCAAATAAGACAGGCCACCGACCTGGTCGAGCAGCCCCTGGCTTTCCAGATGGCCGGACAAGGTCACGGCATCACAGGGTTGGCTGCGCTCGATCAAGATCGCCGCGGCCTCGAAGATCAATCGGTGATCGTTGCGATAAAAATCCTCGGCAACGACCCGATCGGCGATTTGGTCCCAGGCTGCCGCGTCGAGCATCAAACCGCCGAGGACGGATTGCTCAGCCTCGATGGAATGCGGCGGCAGACGCAGGCCATCGCCCGGCCCCAAGGTTCGATCGATGACGCGAGCGGACATGCGCTACCCCGGAGAAAACTGCCTCAGTATTCCTCGCAGCAGCGATTCTGTCGAGCTTTCCTTCAGCGCTACTCTTCGGCGATGATGGTGACCAACAAGGTCACATCGACGTCGGTGTGCAGATGCAGCTGGACCTGATGCTCGCCCGTGACGCGAATCGGACCCGTCGGCATGCGCACTTCACTGCGGCTGATGGGCTGGCCAGCCTTGACGGCCGCTTCGGCGATATCGGCGGTGCCGATCGAGCCGAAGAGTTTGCCCTCGGTGCCGGCTTTGGCCCGAAGTTCCAGCTTGAAGTTCTCGAACTTCAGCGCGCGCGCCTGGGCCGCGGCCAGCTCCTCGCCTGCCTTGGCTTCCAGTACGTGCCGCTGCGCTTCGAACTTGGCGATATTCGCCGGCGTTGCCATGGTGGCGCGTCCGGTGGGAACCAGGAAGTTTCGCGCGTAACCGGACTTGACCTTCACGCGATCGCCGATCGAACCTAAGTTCGCGACCTTCTGCAACAATATGATGTCCATGTGCCTCGCCTCAGTGCTGATCTGTGTAGGGCAGCAAAGCCAGGAACCGTGCGCGGCGAATAGCGAGCTGCAGCTGACGCTGGTAATGCGCGCGCGTGCCCGTGATCCGGCTCGGCACAATCTTGCCGGTTTCCGTGATGTAGCTCTTGAGCGTGGCCAGATCCTTGTAGTCGATCTGCTTGACATCATCGGCCGTGAATCGGCAGAACTTCTTGCGACGGAAAAAACGTGCCATGTTGCTCTCCTTTACCGCATGCCCATGGGCATGTCATCGTCATCGCCATCGTCGCCGAAGTCATCGTGGCGGCGGGCGTTCTCGTCCGGAGCGCGCGCCATCGGCGAGGCCTCGGTAACCGCTTCGTCCATCTTGACCACCAGACTGCGCAGCACCGCGTCGCTGAACCGGAAGGAACCGGTGAGTTCGGCGAGCGTCTTTTGATCGCATTCGATGTTCAACAGGATGTAGTGCGCCTTGTGCACCTTGGAAATCGGGAAAGTCAGCTGGCGCCGGCCCCAATCCTCGAACCGATGCACCGAGCCGCCACCGGCACTGATCATGCCCTTGTAGCGATCGACCATCGCAGGAACTTGCTCGCTCTGGTCCGGATGAACCAGAAGCACGATTTCATAATGCCGCATTGTATCTCCCTAAGGTTTAAGCCTCCCGTTGCGAGCGGTGAGGCAAGGAGCGAAACCGGCTGCCCGGCAAAAAGAGCGCGAAGGATACGTTTAATGGGAGTTTTGGTCAACCCGCTGGCGCAAGGCCTCGAATAGCGCGATTCCCGCCGCGACCGAGACATTCAGGGACGGCATGTGCCCGGCCATGGGAATTCGCACCAGGAAATCGCATGCCTCCTTGGTCAGACGGCGCATGCCGCTGCCCTCAGACCCCAATACCAGGCCTAAGGGACGCTTCAAATCAGTGGCGTATATGGCCTTGTCGGCCTCGCCGTCGGTACCAACCACCCAAATACCGCGCTCCTTGAGCACGCCTAGGGTCCGTGCGAGATTGGTCACGCTGGCGACGGGAATGAATTCCGCCGCACCGGCCGCCACCTTGCGCACCACCCCGTCGACGGCGGCGGCCCGATCCTTCGGGATGACCACGGCGTGAGCCCCGGCCGCGTCGGCCGTCCGCAGACAGGCACCCAGATTATGCGGGTCGGTGACCCCATCGAGGATCAGCAGCAAAGGGTCCACGGTCAGCCTGCCCAAGCCCTCCGTGAGGTCATGCTCATCCCAGGCCTTCAAGGGGCGCATGGCCGCCACCACGCCCTGGTGAGCTACCTCGCCGACCAACTTGGAAAGTGCCTCGGGCGAGGCCGCATGCACATGCACGCCCACCTGCGCCGCGCGCGCCGTCAGATCACGGATGCGCGCATCATCGCGTGCGCCCACGATCCACAATTCCAGTACCCGTTCAGGCGCCCTTTCCAGTGCGGCATTGACGGCGTGCACGCCATAAACCCAGCTGCGTTTAGACTCAGCCACGGCCGCCACGCCTCAACTCAGCCACGGCCGCCTCAACTCAACCACCACCGCCGCGCCCGCTCCGCCCGCCGCGTTTGGCGCCGCCACGCCGCGACCGACTCTGGCCTGTATTGCGGCGCGCTTTCGACGCGCCCGACGCGCCGTGCTCGGCACCGCGCCTAAGCGCGCGCACCGTCCCGCGGGTGGCGGAGGCGTCGGCATCCACCAGTTCGAAGTCGATTTGCCGCTGGGTGAGATCGACGCGGTTCAGGCGCACCCTCACCGCATCGCCCAGCTGCCAACGCCTGCCGGTTCGCTGGCCCACCAAGCCCATGCCGCCATCCTCCAGTTCCCAGTAGTCGCCGGGGATGGCGGAGATATGCACCAACCCATCGATGGGCATGTCCTTCAACTGGACGAACAGGCCGAACTCCAGCGCACTGGAAATCGTCGCTTCGAATGTCTCGCCGATGCGCGGCTGCATGTACAGACACTTGAGATACCCCATGACATCGCGCGAGGCATCATCGGCGCGCCGTTCGCGCTGCGAGCTTTCCGCACCCAATACCTGCAGCTCGGCGGTCGAGTAGGCATGGCCCGAGGCCGACTGTGGCACGGCGGCGGCCTTGATCGCTCGATGCACCAGCAAGTCCGGATAACGCCTAATGGGCGAAGTGAAATGGGCGTACTCCTGCAACGCAAGACCGAAGTGGCCAATGTTGGTTTGTTGGTACACCGCCTGTGCCAGGGAACGAATCACCAAACCCTCGAGCAGCAGCCCGTCGGGGCGTGCGGTCAGCCTTTCCACCAACTGGCGAAACTCGCGCGGCGTCGGTTTCTCCGAGAAGAGTGCCCCCACCTGCAGCGCACTCAAGACCTTCTGCAGTTCCGTCACCCGCTTATCCTCGGGCTGTCCATGCACGCGGTACAGGCTTTTGGCTTTCGCGATGCGCAGCGCCACCGCCGCTTCCACATTGGCGGCGATCATGCACTCCTCGATCAGGCGGTGCGCATCGTTGCGCATCACGGCATGGAATCCCTCGATCGTGCCGCGCTCCCCGATGCGCGCCTTGACCTCGCCGCCACGGAAATCCAGCGCGCCGCGGGCATCGCGCGCCGTCTTCAGCGCCCCATACACCGCGTACAGAGTTTGCAAGGAAACGCCGACCGCCGGCGCCACGTCGCGGACATGTGCCTGCGGATTCTGCAAGTAGCTCCACGCCTGGGCGTAGGTGAGCCGCGCATGCGAAATGATCACCGCTTCGTAGAATCGAGACTTGCTGAGTTTCCCGTGCTTGCTGACGTGCATGTCGCACACGAAGGCCAGCCGCGGTACGCGCGGCATCAGCGAGCACAGATGATTGGACAGGTGCTCCGGCAGCATGGGAATCACCCGATCCGGGAAGTACACGGAGGTGGCGCGCGCCCGCGCCTCGTCATCGAGCGCGGTACCCACGCGGACATAGTGGCTGACGTCGGCGATGGCCACGATGAGCCGCCAACCGCCGCCGCGCACCGCCTCGGCGTACACCGCATCGTCGAAGTCCTTGGCATCCTCGCCATCGATCGTGACCAGCGGCACATCCCGCAGGTCCTCCCGACCCTGCATGTCTTGCGCGAGCACATCGGGGGCGAGCTGGTTCGCGGCGCGGAGCACCTCGGGGGGGAACTCCTGCGGCAGGTCATGCCGCAGAATCGCGAAACGAGCGGCCAGGTGGGCCGGGCTCAAGTCCTCCAGCACTTCCACAATTCGGCCCTGCGGGGCGGTCTCGCCCTGCGGCCGCTTGGTGACCTCGACGATGACCTGATCTCCCTCCTTGGCGCCATGCCGATCGCGCATCGACACCTCGACGGTGTACCAATGGCCAGGATCCTCCGGTTCCACCCGGCCGCGGCTTTGCCCGGCACGCCAGACCCCGCCGATGCGCTTGGAGGCATCGCCGGTGCGCTGGATCAATCGCGCAATACGCCTACCGCGTTCGTTCATGCCGACCGCGAGCACCTCGACCCGGTCGTTGTGCATGAGCGTTGCCGTGTCGACTCGAGCCAGCACCAAGGGTGCCGAGCCGTCATCCGGGATCACCAGCACATCGCCATTGGCGCGGCCCCGCACCCGGCCGGCGACCCGTTCGCCCTCGCCTGCCGTCGCAAAGCCGTTCGGCCCCTCGATGGCCTGACCGTCCCGCACCATCGCAGCCAGCCGTTTGGCCAGGGCTTGGCGCTGCTGATCCGTGTGCAACCCTAAGCGCTTGGCGAGGCGGGCAGCGGTAAGCGGTTCCGGCGCCTCGCCCAGGTGCTTGAGCAGCAATTCGCGGCTCGCAATGGGATCGGAATATCGGGACTTTTCAAGTTCGAGGTTGGGGTCCTCGCGGCGCCAATCGCCGGCGCCTTTGGCAGTGCCGCCGCTGGCTTTGGGCCGCGAACCGTTCGATGGGCCGGTCGATCGGCGTCGTGTCATGGGGTACTAAAGCGGGGCTGAAAGCGATGCATGCATGGGTAAACCTGTAATGAAGGGGCAATACTCCGCAGGCCCGCTGCAATGGCCGAGGAGATTGAAGCCCCAGGTTATCAGCTTTGCGACTTCCCTGGGCCGGCAAGCACTTCGATTGACAACCCCGGAGTCAGTGCGTACATTTCTGCGCCTCGCGTGAGGCGGACCCATCTTGCCCAGGTGGCGGAACTGGTAGACGCGCTGGTTTCAGGTACCAGTGGAGCAATTCGTGGAGGTTCGAGTCCTCTCCTGGGCACCAACTCGTCGTATGCGCGGCTCTTTCTGACTCGACGCACGGTCCGACCAGCGGGCTGACCGAATTTCGTTACGGGCGCGCGATCAACTGCTGCAGCTTGATCGCGATCTCCCTCACCGGGGCGTCGTCCTGGTTCGAGAGCACCACGATCAGCGACCGCTCATCCAGGAAGCGAATTTCGAACGCGGCGAAACCGGGATCGCTGCCTTCGTGGTAAGCGCGGCGCGGCGCCTCAAGGTCGATGAACCAGCCGAAACCATAGCTCCCGGGCTTGGACGGCGCAAACATGGCCTGCATCGAGGCCTCGTCCAGCAATTTTCCCGCACTCAGCGCCTCGTTCCACAGCCGCATGTCATCCACCGCGGTGTAGATGCCGCCGGCTCCCGACTCCAGGCTACGATCGAAGTAGTCCCGGCGCCGGACATGGCCGTCCTCCGAGGTATAACCTTCCGCTTCGTGCGGCACCACCTCGAGCGTGCCTGCATAGCCCGAATTGTTCATGCCGGCGGGACCGAAGATGTGATGCTGCAGGTAGGCGCCGTAGCTCTCGCCGGAGAGCTTCTCAATGATGTAGGCGAGCAGATAGTACTCTGTGTTGGTGTAAGCCCAACCAGTCCCGGGCCTGAAAGCCAGTGGCCGGTCCCGGAACGTGGCCAGCAATTCGTCCCAGCTGTACGGTACTGTGATGCCCTTGGTGAAGTCCTTGATCTCGTTGTTGGGCAGCCCAGAGGTGTGATTGGCGAGTTCGCGCACGGTAACGTCCTTCCAACTCGCAGGTGCGGCCGCGTAGTAACGGGATACCGGATCGTCCAGCTTCAGTTTTCCGCTCGCCGCCAGTTGCAGGATGGCAGCGCCGGTGAACTGCTTGGTCAGGGACGCGATCTCGTAGCGGGTGTCGGCCGAGTCGGAAACCTGCCACGCCTCCGACGCGACGCCGTAGCCCTTGCGCAGCAGGATCTCGCCCTTCTTCACCACCAGCACGCTGCCACGGAAGTGATGGTCCGATACATAGGAACTGACCACGTTGTCCAGCGATCCGGTCAGCAACTGGCCAGGAGCCGCCAGCGCGGCTGTCTGCAGCAGCAGGCCAGCGACGATGTGCAAGGCGAAGGACATTCTCTTCATGCAGCTCAAGATAACCGGTCAGCTACTGCCGAATGGCCCGCCTCACTCCGGTGGTAGTCAGGAATTTCTCGTCAGCGACCCGCACCAGGTCACGCCCCTCGTTCTTGGCCACATAGAGCGCGGCATCCGCACGCGCGATGAGTTCATCCAGCGATCGGATTTGCTTGTCGCGGACGGCGAGCCCGGCGCTCATGCTCACGCGCAATCCCGCGCCGGACGGCGGTAGATTGATCCCGAATACCAGAGTGCGCAGCCGCTCGAGCGTGGCGATGGCCACCTCCACCGTCGCATCGGGCATGACGAGCAGAAACTCTTCGCCGCCCCAGCGGCCGAGCGTATCTCCCGCGCGCACCGATTCGCGGCCCAGGCGGGCGAATTCCCGCAGCACATAGTCGCCGGTCGCATGCCCGCAGCGATCGTTGATGAACTTGAAGTGATCCAGGTCGATGATGGCGACGGTCAAGGGCTGTTCGGCCGCCGTCGTCCCGGCGAGCGCCTCGATGGCCAGTTCCGCCGTGCGGCGCCGATTCGGCAGGCCGGTCAGGCTGTCCAGGCTCGCGAGCCGCACCAGCTGCTTGCGGAAGCGCAAGTTGGTGAGCAAGAAATAAATGAGCAGTGCGATCACCAGCACGCCGGACACCGCGGCAATCGCGTTCCAGCGCAATTGCTGCGCCTGGCGTTGGGACTGCTCATGGGACAGGTCGAGTTCGCGCTTCAGCAGCGCATTGCGTTCGATCTCCCGATCGGTCTCGAAGCGCGCGCGTAACGCCACGGCCTGCTTGGTGCGATCGGCGTCATTGGTCGAAACATATCGACGTATGTATTCGGACAGGTCGTTGTAGGCATCGCGGTAGTTATGCAGCGCGGCGTTGGTGCGTGCGCGCCATTGATACAGCGATGCGACGCGCAGCGGCAGCACATCGGTGCCGCTGTGATCGAGCACCTCGTTGAGCGTGGCAAGCGCCTTCTCGGGATGACCCTCCGCCAGATCGATTCGCGCCAGCAAGGCCTCGGTCTCCTTCACCTCGTCGGAGAATCTGGAGGCGATGAAGGTGAACAAAGCGTTCTCGCAGGCGGCGCGTGCCTTGATGAGCTGGCCCAATTCGATGCGCGACTCGCACACGCGCACATCGGCGAAGGCCACACCCTGTGTATCGTTCAGCATCGCGCTGAGCTTGCGCGCATCGTCGAATTCATCGATGGCCTGCGCGTACTTCTGCATCAAGATCAGAATTCGCCCGCGCAAGAATCGGTCGACCGACAGTGCCAGCGGTGCATGCCTGCCGATATCCCAGTCGATAGCCTCCTGGTTCAGCGCCAAGGCTTGGCTGTAGTCGCCCATGCCGCGCAACACCGTGGCGAGTACGCCGGCGGCCAGGGCGTGCGGCTCGGCAAAGGCAGACGTGGTGCTGGACCGATAGGCCTGCGTAAGGCTGCCGATCGCCAAGTCCTCGCGATCCTGACGGTACTGCAACAGTCCGCGCCCGATGAGCAGGCAGATATCTTCGAGCGAGCCGCGTTTTTGAACCGCTTGCGCCTCTTCGGTGGTTTTCACGGCCGCCGCGATACCGGCTTGGTCGTACACATTCTCCGCGTACAGCGACAGCAGCATGACGCGGACCGGATCCGTGTTGTCGGATGTGAACTTCAGACCCTTGAACACGGCATCGCGGGCCTTGGATTCCAGCTCGAGGATGCTGTAGGCCTGCGCCTGCACGCTGTAGAGGGAGGCCAGGCGCTGCGAATTGGGGATGGGTTCCGCCAATTCGGTTTTGAGTAGCGACGCCACTTTCTTCAGGGCGGCATTCGCATCCTCATCCACCTGTACCTGCAGCGCGCGGATGGACGGATCGGCATTAGGCAGGCAGGCGGCGCTAGCCGGCAGCGATACGAAGACGCATGCCAGCCACAGCAAGGTGAGAACACCCGCTATTCCCGCTCGGGAAGCACGCCGGCCCGCACACCTGGTGTTGCACATGATTGCGATAAAATTACTGGTTTCCCTGTATCGATTCGTCCCCTGATGTCACGGTTTTAAACTTCTGCATCAGGGGATTCACGTGGTGGCTGCAACCCACGCGTATGTGATCTAGGTCGCATGCTGATGCCCCGGTCTGCTAACGTCAAGCGTGACAAGATCGCGGGTAATGGCGCATATTGTCGCACCTCATATATCTTGCCCCGCAGCAAACCAAAAAATAGGATAGGGCCTTATGTCATCCTCGTTTCTAGATCGCCAAAATACGGTTGCAGGCCCGGGTTTCAACCGGTTCATGGTGCCTCCTGCCGCGCTTGCCGTGCATCTGTGCATTGGGCAGGCCTACGCTTTCTCAACCTTCAATCTGCCCCTCACCAAGCTCCTCGGCCTCACCCAATCCGCGCCCGGAGACTGGAATTTGAAGGACGTAGGATGGATTTTCTCCATTGCCATCGTATTCCTGGGCTCGTCGGCCGCTCTTTTTGGCCGCTGGGTGGAACGGGTCGGCCCCCGAAAATCGATGTTCGTGGCAGCCCTGTGCTTTGCCGGCGGATTCCTCGTGTCGGCCGTCGGGATCCACCTGCACCAACTTTGGATCATCTATTTAGGTTATGGCGTCCTCGGCGGCTGTGGCCTGGGTATCGGATATATCTCGCCGGTTTCGACCCTGATCAAGTGGTTTCCCGATCGCCCCGGCATGGCCACCGGCATGGCCATCATGGGTTTCGGTGGCGGCGCGCTGATTGCCGCCCCGCTCTCGGTGATTTTGATGAAGCACTTCACCACCGCGGCATCCAATGGCGTGATGGAAACTTTCGTGACCATGGGCGTGATTTATTTCATGTTCATGATGATCGGCGTGGTCTCGGTCCGCGTTCCCGCCGAGGGCTGGCGGCCTGCGGGCTGGGTTCCCTCAGAACATCCGAAGAAACTCGTGACGGCCGCCAACGTCTCGGTCGATGTAGCCTGGCGCACGCCGCAGTTCTGGATGTTGTGGGGCGTGTTGTGCATGAACGTCACCGCAGGCATAGGCGTTCTGGGCCAGGCATCGCCCATGATTCAGGAAATGTTCAGCGGTAAGGTGACCGCGGCGGCGGCGGCAGGCTTCGTCGGACTCATCAGCCTCTTCAACATGATCGGCCGCTTTTTCTGGGCCAGCACCTCCGACTACATCGGTCGGCGCAATACTTATATGGTGTTCTTCCTGCTCGGCATCCTCCTGTACTCTTTGGTGCCGACATTTGGCCACATGGGCTCGACACCGCTGTTCGTCGCGGCTTTCTGCGTCATTCTGTCGATGTACGGCGGCGGTTTCGCCACCATCCCTGCGTACTTGCGCGACATCTTCGGCACCTTTCAGGTGGGCGCCATCCATGGGCGGCTGCTGACGGCGTGGTCGGTGGCCGGTGTCTTGGGTCCCGTGCTGGTCAACTACATTCGCCAGTATCAGATCGACAGCGGCGTGCCGAAGGCGCAGGCCTATTCGGTCACCATGTACATCATGTGCGGTTTGCTGCTGATTGGATTTATTTGCAACTTCGCCATGCGTGAGGTCAACGCCAAGTACTATTATCGTGCTGGCGAAGGCGCGGTCGCCGGGAGTAAGGCATGAAGGCTCGACTGTTCTTGCTGTGGATTGCGGTGGGAATTCCGTTATTGTGGGGCACCTATAAGACGCTCGAAAACGCCTTGAAATTATTTCAATAAACGGCCGGGCGAGCATCCCGGCCCACACGGAGTTCGCCATGCATATCAACTTGAGTCTCGCACCGATCGTGGCACTGATTGCCGGGATCCTCATCCTGTTGATGCCGAAGCTTTTGAACTACATCATCGCGCTGTACTTGATCGTGGTGGGCCTGCTGGGCCTGTTCGGCACCGGCGGTACGCTTCACTTCAGATAGTCCCCAGATAGCCGCGCGCCGCTTCCGGCCCTCTCGCGCCGGGTCTCTTACGGCACATTCTCGCCAGGCCCGCTCGCGTAGGTCCCGTCGCGCGGCCTTCTTAGAGGACGGTCCGCAGCGCCGCGCCGTTTGGGCTGCCTAAGCCGGTGCAGGCATCCCAGCCTGAGGCGGCTGCGAAATCGCCGTTGTTACCCGAGGTAATGTCGCGCAAGGCCTGCGGGTTCGGATACAGCTGCGGATTCAAATAGCCCGCGGGTTTGCCGGTGAGAGCGTTGATGCGGGCGATGAGCGCCGCCCAAAGCGGTGCCACCGCGCTCGTGCCGCCGATCACGCTGGCAGTGCCGTCCACGAGCACCTGGTAACCGGTTGCGGGATCTGCGTTGCCTGCAACATCCGGTACTCCCCGTTTGGTGAGCGCGACGGATTTACCCTGCGTGTCGACGGCATTCAAGGCAGCCTGCCAGGTGGGCCTGGCGAAAACTGCACTAATGCCGCCGCCGGTGGCACCGCCGTTCGTGCCGTCGTTCCACACGACTTCACCGTCGATGGCATTCACGCTCGCCCGCAGCGTCGTGCCTCCGCAAGCCAGGGCGAATGGACTGGATGCGGGGAAATCCACGTGGTCGGCGCCATCCGTGACGCCGTCGCTGGAGCCATTATCTCCGGAAGCCACGCAGACGCTGATGCCTAAGGCCGCGGCCGTCTGAAAGGCACCGTCCATGGCCGTCATCGCCTGCGCCGTCCAGGAAGATTCCGGGCCGCCCCAGCTGATGGAAATGACGGAAGGTTTGTTGACGGTGTCATGAATGGCCGTAGTCACGGCATCCAGAAAGCCGGCATCGGTGTTGGGCGCGAAGTACACGGCGATCTTGGCCTGCGGCGCAATCGCGCCCACCACCTCGATATCGAGCATGACCTCACCGTCCGGACCGTTCGCATCGCCGCTTGGAGCGTTCTTGGCCTGATCCACCGATACGGCCGTCACGGTGGGCGAAGTCAACCCTAAGCCGGCGAAGTACGTGTCCAGGTCCGCGGGACGAAAGCCGCCGCCGAGTTCGATCAAGGCGACGCACTCGCCCGAGCCTGTGCCGTTCGGGAAGGCATACAACGAGGCGACCTCAGGCGGCGTGAAGGAACTGGCGGCACTCGCCGCCGGACGAATTCTGAACTGTGCCTCAGCTTGCGGCCGGTTATCCAGACCCAGTACCGCTTCGACCACGCCGGCGAGCTCGGCCGGCAACTCGACGCTGCCGATGCGGCCGCGATAGCTGCAGCTGTCGTGACGCATCAACTGCAGCTGAACATGAAATGCAGCGTTGAATTGCGCGACGGTGCCGGACAGCACCACGGTGCAGCGTGCCGCATGCGTTTGCACGACCGACAAACCGTGGATCTTCGCGAATGCCTTCACGGCCGCCAAATCAGCGGGTGCGGCGCCGTGCAGCTGCGCAAATTCCTCGCGGCTCATCGGCTGACCGGCGCCCCCGGATTCGAGCTGCGCCACGCGCCTGCGAAACTCATCGGCACCGCCCCGCCGCACGATGACGCTCACTTCCAACCGTTCGCCGGGATCCGCCGGCGCCAAAACCCGCGCGCCCGGCAGGGCGGCTCGCTCGCTGCCTTTCAAAGGGATACTGGCCATGAAATGCCTCCTTGAAGCCCCTCAAAAGATCATAGACAACGGAACGGCTAGGACGTTCTTCCCGCAGCCCCCAAGGGCGCCGCCTGCCGGTCTTTAGCCGAAGGGATTCTGGCGAATGATGGTCTGATCGCGATCGGGACCGGTGGAGATGATGGTGATCGGCACGCCGACCAGCGACTGCAAGCGTTCCAAATATTTCCGCGCGTTGGCGGGCAGATCGGCATAGTCGGTGACACCCACGGTGCTCTCCTTCCAGCCGGGCATGTCCTCGTACACTGCTTCGCACTCGGCGAAATTCGCCGACAGCAGCGGCGGCGTGGATGAGATGCCGGCGTCGGTTTTGTAGCCGACGCAAACACGAATGGTGTCCAGGCCATCAAGTACGTCGAGCTTGGTCACACACAGCAGCGAGCAGCTGTTGTGGACCACGGATCGGCGCAATGCCACGGCGTCGAACCAGCCGCAGCGGCGGCGCCGACCGGTCACGGAACCAAATTCATGTCCCACGCGCGACAGGTATTCACCCGCCTCGTCGAACAGCTCCGTTGGGAAGGGACCTGCGCCCACGCGGGTGGCATAGGCCTTGACGATGCCAAGTACCTCGTGCAGCCGCCGCGGACCCAAACCGGTGCCGGCCGCGGCGCCGCCGGCGGTGGTGGTCGAGGAGGTCACATAAGGATAGGTGCCCAGATCGACGTCGAGCATCGCCCCTTGCGCACCCTCGAAGAGCACATTGCCGCCCTCCGCGCTGAGCCGCTCGAGAATGCCGGTGACATCGGCGACCAGCGGCTTGAGCCGCTCGCCCAGGGCGAGATTCGATTCCAGGACTTCTTGGAAGTCGACCGGCTTGGTTTGAAAGTAGCGCTGCAAAACGAAGTTGTGAAAGTCGAGGATTTCGCCCAACTTGGCCGCGAAGCGTTCGCGATGGAACAAGTCAGCGACGCGCAGGGCGCGCCGCGCCACCTTGTCTTCATAGGCAGGACCGATGCCGCGCCCGGTCGTGCCGATGGCATTCGGCCCCTGGGCCTTCTCTCGCGCCTTGTCGAGCGCGACATGCGAGGAAAGGATCAGCGGGCACGCCGGGCTGACTCGCAGGCGCTCGAACACCGGCACGCCCTGCCCGATCAGCATTTCGGCTTCCTTGAAAAAGGCCTCGAGCGCCAGCACCACGCCGTTGCCGATCAGGCACTGCACATGCGCATGCAGGATGCCGGAAGGGATCAGCGACAGAATCGTCTTCTTCCCGCCGATGACCAGGGTGTGTCCGGCATTGTGGCCGCCCTGAAAGCGCACCACCGCCTGTGCCTGATCGGTCAGCAGGTCGACGACCTTGCCCTTGCCTTCGTCGCCCCATTGCAGGCCGATCACTACCAGATTCTTACCCATTGCGCGCCATCCACAACAATGCCAAACCCGACACCATACTGATCAATCCGCCCCAACGAAGCTGCGCAGGTTCGGTCCTCGACAGCTTGGCCATCAGCCGCTGCGCGGCGGACGGATTGACGAAGGGCAGGATGCCCTCGAGCACCAAGTACAGAGCGAAGGCGCCGCCGAAATAGCGGGCGAGTTCAGTCCAGCCGATATCCATTGTGTCTAACGCTGCGGCGGTTGAGGTTGAGGCTTGTTGAAGTACTTGAAGTAGGCACTGTCCGGGGCGATCACCAGCATGTCGCCCTGGGTGCCCACGGCCTCTCGGTAGGACTGCATGCTGCGATAAAAGCTGTAGAACTCTGCGTTCTTCGAGTACGACTTGGCGTACACCTCGCTCGCCGACGCATCGCCCTGTCCGCGAATCTGGCCCGCTTGGCGCGCGGCGTCCGCCAGGATTTCGGTTTGCGCCTTGTCGGCCTCCGCGCGAATGCGCTCGGCCGCCTCCACACCCTCGGCACGCAGTTTGGCCGCCTGCGCCTTGAAGTTGGACCGCATGCGGTCGAATACCGAATCTTGCACCTGCGGCGGCAGATCGATCTTGGTGATGCGCACATCGACCAGCTCGACGCCCAGCTGTTCCGCCAAGGGCCGCGCCGTCTTCATCATGGCGCCGGTGAATTCCGCACGCTCCGCGGTGATCACCTGCTGTAAGGTGCGCTGCGTGACCACGCTCTTGATGCTGTCCTTGACCGTCTCGCCCAAACGGGCATTCGCCACCTCTTCGGAGCCGCCGGTGGTCTCGTAGTACTTGCGCAGATTCTGGATGCGCCACTTCACATAGAAGTCCACGTTGAGCTGTTCCTGTTCGCGTGTCAGGAAATGCTCCGACGGATACATCTGCGTGAGGATGCGCGCATCATAACGGCTCACCTCATTCACCAGCGGAATGCGAAAGTGCAGTCCCGGCTGGTAATTCGAGTCGACGATCTCGCCGCCGGTCGACTTGATGGCCAACTGGCCCTCGCTCACGGTAAATACGCTTGCGCGTACGATCAAGATCGCGGCCACCAGGGCCAACAGCGCATAGAGCAGCCGGCTTTGCATCAGCGCACTCCTCGCGCCCGGGCGGGATCTTCGACCGGCGTCACCTGAATTTCCGGCAGCCGCGGCGGCGCCACGGTCAGCGTGTCGTTGGGATTGGAGATGGACTGCGGTCCCGCCGAGATCAGTTTCTCGAGCGGTAGATACATCATGTTGTTGCCGCCCTTGGTGTCGACGATGACTTTGCGCGAATTCTTGTAGACATTCTGCATGGTGTCCAGGTACATGCGTTCGCGCGTGATCGCAGGCGCATGTTCGTACTGGCTCAAAACCTGATCGAATCGAGACGTCTCACCCTGCGCCAGCGCCAGCACCTGCTGGCGGTAGGCTTCCGCATCCAGCATATTCTTGGCGGCCTGGCCGCGGGCGCGCGGCACCACGTCGTTGCGATAAGTCTCCGCATCCTGCTGGTAGCGCTGCCGGTCCTTGTCGGCCTTGATGGCGTCGCGCTGCGCATCCTGCACCTGATCGGGAACGATCACATCGCCCAATTTGACGCTGATGATGTTCACGCCCAGGTCGTAGTTGTCGAGGGTGCGCTGCAGGAGCATTTTGGCGCGATCCGTGATCGACGGATCGAAGGCCAGCGCCTTGTCGAGCGAAGCCTGCCCCACGGCTTCGCGCATGGCGCTTTCGCTGACCTGCACCAGGGTCTCTTCGACATTGTTGACCTTGAACAGGTACTTGCGCGGATCGGGCTTGGTGTACTGCACCGCCGATTTGACCTCGACCAAGTTGGTGTCGGCCGTGAGCATTCTGGCATCGTCGGTCACGCTGAACTGCTGCGAGACATTGACGATGCGCCTACTTTCGATCGGCCAGGGCAGATGCCAGTTGTAACCCGGCCCGTTGGTTTGCATGTACTTGCCGAAACGCAGAATCACCGCGCGTTCCTGGGCATCGACGCGATACACGCCGCTGCCGATCCATACCGCGCCGATCAGCACCAAAATGCTGCTGGCACCCCGTCCGAAGCCGGTGGAGCTCTGTCCGCCGCCCATGCCACCGCCGCCGCCGCGGCCAAACAGCGCGCTTAGGCGCCGCTGCAAATTTCGCAGCACATCGTCCAGATCGTTCTGCGATTGCTGCGGGCGATTCCAGGGATTGCGTTTCTCCCCACCCGGTTCGTTCCAAGCCATGCGATATGCCTAATGATGAGTTGCGAGTTTTGGGTTCGTGAATGACGGAGCCGCGGATTCTAGCAGGCGGGCCGCCGCTTGGCTCCTTCACACCGCCTGGCACACCGAAGCATGCGCTCAGGCCACGCGCTGAACCACCGGTCGGACGGTTTCCATCAAGTTGACACCCTTGGCGCCCGCCAGTTTGGCAACCTCGGCGAGGTCCAGTTCGACGTCGATGTCCCAGCTACCGTCTTCGCGCTGCCGCTCGGCTCGCACGGCGTTGCGCG
This sequence comes from Gammaproteobacteria bacterium, assembly GCA_021323735.1. Taxonomy (GTDB): domain Bacteria; phylum Pseudomonadota; class Gammaproteobacteria; order Steroidobacterales; family Steroidobacteraceae; genus Bog-1198. Next base: position 127,778 of record JAJPKM010000025.1, on the reverse strand, counting down.
TATAGAGCTCAGACCGGACGGCGGCCGCCTGCAACTGCAGATGGAACGTGCGCCGCACCTGGTTGGGGCGAACCGCATGCGCCATCGCCTCGCGCAACAACCCGACGCCTGCACCGCTCGCCGCCGAGACCCAGGCCTGAGAGGCCACGCCGTCCGCGCTCGCCACCGTTCGCGCCTCATCCTGACTCACGTCGATTTTATTGAACACCAACAGTTCGCGAATCTCGCCGGCACCGATGCCGCGCAACACGTCACGTACCTGCTCGATGCGCTCTTGGCGCTTTGGATCGCCGGCATCCACCACGTGCAGCAACAGGTCGGCCTCGCGGGCTTCCTGCAATGTGGAGCGGAACGCGGCAATGAGTTCGTGCGGCAGGGCGCGCACGAATCCCACCGTATCGGCCAGAACGACCTCGCCGACACCGCCCAGCTTGACCCGCCGGACCGTGGGATCCAGCGTGGCGAACAGTTGATCCGCCACGAAGGAATCGGAACCGGTAAGCGCATTGAACAGCGTCGACTTGCCGGCGTTGGTGTAGCCCACCAGTGCCACGGTCGGCACGGGTACCTCGCGGCGCACATGCCGGCCGGTGTCGCGCTGCCGATCCAGCTTCTCCAAGCGCGACCGCAGCGTGCGGATGCGCTTGGCGATCAGGCGTCGATCGGTCTCCAGCTGCGTCTCGCCCGGACCGCGCAGGCCGATGCCGCCCTTCTGCCGCTCGAGGTGGGTCCAGCCTCGCACCAGTCGTGTCGCCAGATGCGACAGCTGCGCCAGCTCCACTTGAAGCTTGCCCTCGAAACTCCGTGCGCGCTGAGCAAAAATATCCAGAATCAACCCGTTACGGTCCAATACTCGACGCCCGGTGAGCTTCTCGAGGTTGCGCTCCTGACTGGGGCTGAGGGTTTGGTCCACCAGGACGAGATCTGCCTGGTGTAATTCCGCCGCGGCGCGAATCTCTTCCGCCTTGCCAGACCCTACGAAGTATTTGGGATCCGGACGCGAGCGTGTGCAGAGCACCGTACCCGCGGCCAGTGTACCGGCGGAAGCGGCCAGCGCGGAGAATTCGGCCATGTCGCTCGGATCGACCGGATGGCCGATGCCGACGCCGACTAGAACGGCGCGCTCGCCGCCTTCCGGGCGTTCAAATAACTGCAGAGGACCACCCCATCATTCGACGATGGCAGGTTCCGTGACTTCGCCGTCCTCGCAGGTCGGCAATCGCACATTGCGCGCGGGGACGACGGTGGAAATGGCATGTTTGTACACCATCTGACTCACGCTGTTTCTCAACAACACGACGAACTGGTCGAATGAATCGATCTGTCCTTGTAGTTTGATGCCGTTAACAAGATAAATTGAAACAGGCACCCTTTCTTTGCGCAGGGCATTCAGGAATGGGTCCTGCAGAGACTGGCCACGGGCCATGGGTAAAGCTCCTTGTTCTTTGTCATTAGTACTGCCGTATCACTTCCATGCGGCACGAGGCACATACACGATTAATGCTAGCACAGCGCAACGGCCCGCGTTAAAGCTTAGGCCAATTTGCAAATCCGCCCTCGGACAGTGCGTCGAACATCGTGCGTGCCAAGTCCGGTTGCATGGCATCCAACCATCGCGCCTCAGCGCGTCGACGCAGCCAAGTAAATTGCCGCTTGGCCAGTTGTCGCGTCGCGGCAACCGCTTGGTCCGCGGCTTCATTCAACGAAGTCAGCCCCGCCAAATAGCGCCATAGTTGCCGATATCCGACCGCGCGCATGGATGGATGTTCCGCACTCAAATCGCCTCTTTCGTACAAGCTTCTGACTTCCTCTACAAAACCGGCGTCGAGCATTGCCTTGAACCGAGTTTCGATCTTGGCGTGCAACTCGCCGCGTTCAAGGGGGGCAAGTGCAAATTCCATGAGATTGACGTCGGCAATCGGCGACATGCGCGCCTGTTGCAGCTCGGTGATGGGCCGGCCGGTGAGGCGGTGAACTTCGAGCGCGCGTTGAATGCGCTGCGGATCGTTGCTGTGGATGCGCGCCGCGGCCAGCGGATCGACCTCGGCGAGTTCCCTGTGGACCGCGGCCCAGCCGTGCTTCGCCGCTCTGGCGTCGATACCCGCGCGCACGTCCGCATCTGCCTCCGGAAGCTCCGCGATGCCCGCCGTCAGGGCATGGAAATACATCATGGTCCCGCCGACCAACAAGGGCAGCCGGCCGCGCGACCAGATGCCCTGCATGGCGCCGAGCACATCCTGGGTGAATTCCCCCACCGAATAACCCATCGCCGCATCGCGGATATCGATGAGATGGTGGGGGACCTGGGCTCGGGTGGCCAATGTCGGCTTGGCGGTACCGATGTCCATGCCGCGGTACACCTGCGCCGAATCCACGCTGATGATTTCCAAGGGCAGCCGTTCGGCGAGCCGCAGGGCCAGCTCGGATTTGCCCGAGCCGGTCGGTCCCATCAGCAGCACGGCCGAGCGGCGCTCCTGCGAGTTCGGCATCAGCGTCCGCGCAAGAACAGCCGATCCAGCTCGCTCATGGACAAACGCACCCAGGTCGGACGCCCGTGATTACATTGGTCTGCGCGTTCGGTGCCCTCCATTTCGCGCAGCAAGGCATTCATTTCCGTCAAGCTCAGCACGCGCCGCGCGCGCACGGCCGCGTGACAGGCCATGGTGGCGAGCAGGTGATTGATGGATTCCTCAACGCGCCGCGAATGGCCTGCCTCGAGCAAATCCGAGAGCACATCGCGCACGATGCCGGCCGGGTCATGTCCGGCCAGCAGGATGGGAACCGCGCGCAGCGCCAATTGATCGGGACCTAGGCGTGTGACGTCAAATCCCAAGGCCGCGAATTCCTGTCGATGCCCTTCCGCCATGTCGGCCTGCGCCGGGCTCACGTGCAGCACTTGTGGCATCAACAGCTGCTGCTGCGCGGTCTGCCCCGACAGCAATTTCTTCATGCCTTCGTACATGATCCGTTCGTGCGCCGCGTGCATGTCCACCAACACCATGCCGTCGGCGGACTGAGCCAAGATATAGACGCCGTGCAGCTGGGCGATGGCATACCCCAAGGGTGCGGCAGCCTCGCCCGAAGCCAAGGCCACCCCCATGTCCGCGTTCGTTGCGCTTCCATCCATGGCGGGGCCGTGATCGTGCACGGCGGTGAGACCCGGCGTGACATAGCTGCGGTAGGCATCCGCGGATGGCCTCGCCGGCACCTCCGGCAGCGCGAAACGCGCTTGCGCAGGACGGGCACCGCCGGCGGCACCCGTGGAAACGGCAGCACCGTTGGTAGCGGCGTCTCCGTTGGTAGCTGCGGCACCGGCATCGGTTCCTGCACCGGCGCCAGCGGCGAAGCGCGATGCGCCTGTCAGCCAATCCGAGGGCGCGCTGCCCGGCGACTGCGACGAGGGGCGCGTCGCCGCGAGTGCCTTCTCCAGAGTCCTAAACAGGAAGTCATGCACGCGGCGCGAATCGCGAAAGCGTACTTCCAATTTTTGCGGATGCGCGTTGACATCCACCCAGCGTGGATCCATCTCCAAGTACAACAGGTACGCGCAGAAGCGGCCATGAAACAGCACGTCCCGGTAGGCCTGGCGTGCCGCACCCACCAGCACCTTGTCGCGCACGAAGCGCCCGTTCAAGAAGGTGAATTGCAGGTCCGGCTGGCTGCGCGAGAACGTGGGTAATGCCAGCCATCCGGACAGGCGCAACGATTCGGTGTCATGGCGCAGCTCGATCACATGGGCGGCGAATTCCTCGCCGCAGATCCGCGCCACCCGTGCCAGCCGCTCCGCCTCGCCGGCCGCCGCGGGCAGGGCCCAGATGCTCTTGCCGTTGTGCACGAGGCTGAACGCCACGTCGAAACGCGACAGGGCCAGGCGTTCCAGCATGCGCAGGATATGCTGATATTCCGTGTTGTCGGCGCGCAAGAATTTGCGCCGCGCCGGAACATTGAAAAATAAATCCCGCACCTCGACGCTGGTTCCCAAGGCATGCGAGGCCGGCGCCGGCGCGCTCAGTTCGCCGTCGCGCGCTTCAATCCCCCAGGCATGGGTTCCTCCCGCCGAGCGCGAGATCAGCGACAGTCGCGATACCGAGGCGATGCTGGGCAGCGCTTCACCGCGAAACCCGAGACTGCAAACATTCTCCAGGTCCTGTAGCGAGGCGATCTTGCTGGTGGCATGCCGCGCCAACGCCAGGGCGATCTCCGCCGGATCGATGCCTGCGCCATCGTCGCGCACCCGCATCGAGCCGCAGCCGCCGCGTTCGATCTCGACATCGATGCGTCGCGCGCCGGCGTCCAAGGCGTTCTCCACCAGCTCCTTGACCACGGAAGCCGGCCGTTCGATGACCTCGCCGGCAGCGATTTGACTGATGAGGGAGTCGGATAGGAGTTGAATGGGCAATGGCAACCTCGGCAGGTGCATTTTCGCACAAGCCTGGGGTCTTGAGGGGCGGGTGCCGTCAGGTGAGTGTCATCAAGCGTGCGCTCGCCGCGCGTGGGTGTTTGGTCTCACTCGCGACCACGGGGATACTTAAGAAGGCTCCAAGCCCCTGGCGACACCGGTCGGGCCGTCAGGCGCGCGCGAGGCATCAAGCCCCGGGCCGTGGCCGATCCCGTGGCCTACTCGCCCGTTCCGCCGGCACCGGCCGCCAACACCGGATGCGCGGCGTTGCCGGCCAGTTGCGCGATGCGGGTGCCCATGGGCGGATTGGCATAGAAATAGTCATGCACGCCGCGGCGGATGGCATCGGCGAGCTTCGCTTGATGCGCCGACGTGCGCAGCCGCAGCTCTTCCTGCGGATTAGAAATATAGGCCGTCTCGACCAGCATGGAGGGGATGTCGGGCGACTTTAACACCATGAACCGCGCCTGCTGTACCTCGCGCTTGCGCACCTCGCCGGCTTGGGTGAGCCGCTGCAATACCCGCTCGGCAGCGACCTGACTTGCATTCAGCGAGGCCGATTGCGACAGATCGAGCAGCACCGAGGCAAGCACATCGTCCTTGTCGTCCAAGGAAACGCCGCCGATCAAGTCCGAGGCATTTTCCCGTTCCGCAAGCCAGCGCGATGCTTCGTCGGTGGCGCCACGCTGGGACAGGATGTACACCGACGAGCCGTCGACACTGCGGTCGCGGGCAGAATCGGCGTGAATGGACACGAATAGATCCGCTTGCTGCGCCCGTGCGCGGCGCATCCGGTCGCGCAAGGGGACGAAGTAATCGCCGCCGCGGGTGAGCATGGCCCGCATGCCGGGCTCGGCGTTGATCTTGACCGCGAGATCTTGGGCGATCTTCAAGACCACGTCCTTCTCACGCGTGCCGTTCTTGCCGATCGCTCCCGGATCCTCACCGCCATGCCCGGCGTCGATGGCAATGATGAGATCGCGCGCATCGGCCGGCGCGTGCTTCACCCTGACGGGCTGATCGGCATGCTGATCGGCGCGAGCGGTGACGCCGAGATCGACGACCAACCGGTAGCCATAGTGCGCATTTGGCTTCGACAAGAAGCTTTTGGCTTCGATGGGGTGCGCCAGATCGAGCACCAAACGCAGATTTCCCGCCGCATTGCGCGACATGCGCACCTGCTTCACCGCGCCGGCGCCGGCCGGCGGCCTGCCCGCCCGGGGTCCAAGCCGGGCTCCGGACACGTCCAGCACGACCCGCTCCGGGTTGTGCAGAATCAGCAAACTGTGTTGCGCGCTACCGGATAAATCCACCACCACCCGCGTACTGTCCGGGCCCGCCCAGAGGCGAACTGCGCGCACATCCACCGCGAAGGCAGGCTGCCAGAACGCCGTTGCCAGCAACGACCCGAGGCAGCACTGCAGCCATAGACGGTTCATGGCGATTAAGTTAACGCCGTTTACGATCCTTTTTCAAGTTAAATTAGATACATAGGGCATTAAGCTATGGTCAAGTCCCAGCTTCGCGAGCCAGCTTGCTCCTGACTCGCTGCCGGCACGAAGCGATGCCGCTCGCGACTCACCGACATCCACATAGCGAAGCTGCACATCCAAGTCAGCGGCCGGCACGGCGGCACCGCCCTGCTCGGGCCACTCGATCAGCATCAGGGACTTAGGTCCCGTCAGGTCGCGCAACCCCAACTCCTCGACCTCGGCGCTGGAGCGCAGGCGGTACAGATCCACGTGCACGAATTTGAGCTCGGGCGAGCTGTAGGTATCGACCAGGGTATAGGTGGGACTGCGCACCGTCGCCGTGACGCCGAGGGCATGCAGCAGGCTGCGGGCGCAGGTGGTCTTGCCGCTGCCCAATTCGCCGCGCAGGTGCACTACGGCGCCCCGGCTGGGCACGCAGAAGGCGCGCGCCAATGCGGCGCCCAGCGCTTCCGTGGCGCTGCTGTCGGGCAAGGCGAATTCCAGGGAAGCCGTCGGCATCGGTTTATTATACGGACGCCCATGACTGCCTCCGCATTACCTGCCTCACCCCTCGATCCTGCCGCCCTCAGGGCTTCCTTGGATGCTTGGGCCGCGGAGTTGGGATTTTCCGGCATCGGCGTGGCCACCATCGATCTGCCCGAGGATGAGACCCATTTTCTGGACTGGCTGCACGCCGGCTTCCACGGCGAGATGGGCTACATGGCGCGCCATGGCCGCAAGCGCAGCCGACCGACAGAACTGATACCGGGCACCGTCAGCTGCATCAGCGTCCGCATGGACTACTGGCCGCAGGAATCGGCCGACGCGGCCGCCACGCTCGCCGACGGTAACATGGGCTACGTGTCGCGCTATGCCCTGGGTCGCGACTACCACAAAGTACTACGCTCACGGCTGCAAAAGCTCTGCGAGCGCATCGAGGCCGAGGTCGGTCCGTTCGGGCACCGCGTGTTCACCGACTCAGCGCCGGTGTTGGAGAAGGCCTTGGCGCGCAACGCCCGCTTGGGCTGGATCGGCAAGCATACGAACCTGATCGATCGCCACAGCGGCTCGTATTTTTTCCTGGGGGAGATTTACCTCGACCTTCCATTGCCGGTCGACGAGCCCAGTACCGCGCACTGCGGCACCTGCGCCGCCTGCATGCCGGCCTGCCCCACCGGCGCCATCGTCGCACCCTACCGTCTCGATGCAAGGCGCTGTATTTCCTATCTCACCATCGAGCTGACCGGCAGTATCCCGGTGGAATTTCGCCGCGCCATCGGCAATCGCATCTATGGTTGCGACGACTGTCAACTCGTCTGTCCCTGGAACAAGTTTGCCCGTCCTACGCGCGAGAAGGATTTTGACGTTCGCCATGGATTGGACCACTCGCAGCTTGCGCAGCTGTTTGCCTGGAGCGAGCAAGAGTTCCTGGAAAAGACCCAAGGGAGTGCCATCCGGCGCATCGGCTACGAGCGCTGGCTGCGCAATATCGCCGTGGCGCTGGGGAACGCGCCCAGCTCGCAGGTCATCGTTGCCGCACTTGAAGCCCGAGCCCGGCATCCCTCCGCCCTGGTGCGCGAACATGTGCGGTGGGCGCTGGCGCAGCACGCTCCGAGTACGGCGGCACGTTGAGCGCCGCAGCCGCCCTGCCGCATCGATGCGCCTGTCGGTGCCGCAAGCCAGCGTCACCGGTCGGCGTCGCGACGGCCGACGACGGGATGAGACGCCCTTCCCTCATGGCCGCGAGCGAGGTGGTCTGGTGATCGCTCAGCCGGCCGGCAACAAACTGCTGCCGGCGGGATTGAAGAAATGCCGGCCGCGCCGGACCTTGGTGATTTCCGCGAACAATTGCGCGTAGTCGCTTTCGTTGTTGACCGGATCGATGGACGCCGAATTGACGATGAGCAGCGGCGAGGCATCATAGCTGTGGAAGAAACGCGCATACGCCTGGGTAAGTTTCTCCAAATAGGCGCGTTCGATATGCTGTTCATAGCGGATGCCGCGCTTGGCGATGCGATCCATCAACACATCGACGGGCGCCTGGAGGTACACGACCAGGTCAGGCTGGGGCGCGTCCACCACGGCGCGCTCATAGACACGCTCGTATAGCCCGTATTCCGCATCGTCCAGCGTGACGCGCGCAAACAGCCGATCCTTTTCCAAGAGATAATCCGCCACGCGCACGGCGCCGAATAAATCCTCCTGGCGAACATCCTCGAGTTGACGTGCCCGCTGAAACAGAAAAAACAATTGCGTCTGGAATGCCGCCGCACGCGGATTCTTGTAGAAGCGCTCGAGGAATGGATTTTGGTCCGCCTGTTCCAGCACCAACTGGCCGCCGAGCGACTGACTCAGACGGCGCGCCAAACTGGTCTTGCCCACGCCGATCGGCCCTTCCACGACTATGAATCGATGCGCTGCTGCCACGGTCATTGAACTCTTCTTCTTACTCGAGGACGGAAATACCGTCACCGCCGGCGTCCCGCTTGAGGTCGAGCAGGGCCCCAAGCCCTGGGATCTTGATGAGGGGGGCGATGTCAGCCAAAGGATACAGGACGAAATTGCGCGTCGACACTCCGGGGTGCGGCACCGTCAACCCCGGCTCGTCGATCGCCGCACCGACCATCCACAGGAGATCCAGATCGATGATGCGCGGCCCCCAACGCTCGCGCCGGTCCCGACCCATGTTTTGTTCGATGCCGAGCAATCCGCCGAGCAAATCCCGCGCGGAAAGCTGCGTGAGCAGACCGGCGACGGCGTTGACGAAGTCCGGCTGATCCTGGGGACCTAGGGGACGCGTGAGATACAGAGGCGAGCGTATTTCCAGGCGCGTCGCTGCCAGCGCCTTCATGCGCTCGATGGCCTCGAGCACGCGTTCGCGCGGAGAATCAAGATTGCTGCCAATGCCCACATACGCGGGACGCCAGAGCAGACTCATCGCCGGCAACCTGTGTAAATATTCCGCGTGAGCCGCATTGGCGGCAGAGCGGACGGATTTACCTTCACCCGTCGTTGTCGCATCCTCATGAGGAGCGTGCCCGACTTCGTCGGTTCCACCTCGACGATACCAATCCCCTTGCTCGCGGCCACAGAGGTAACAGACAGGCTCCTAACTGCGCGCCGCTCCGCCGCGCCGCCGACGGCGGCGACGGCGGCCGGGTGCCGCAGACCCTTCGGCCGCTGGCTCGGCGGGACGCGCCTGCACCAGCGCCACCCGCTCCTCTTGCGGCAGCACCTGAATATCGGTCCACCACTTCGCAAGTTCGGGATCCGCGACGCCGACCTGTGCCCGCAGCAGCAGGAAGTCGAAGGCGGCGCGAAAGCGCGGATGTTGCAGCAGACTCAAGGATTTCACGCCGCTGCGCCGATTGAACTTCGGCTGCAGCATCAGCAACTCCCGCATGGGAATGGCAAAGCGCCGCGGAATCGCCACGCGCGACTGCTGCGTGCGCAGCACCGTATCGCACGCCTGCATGAGAAGCGCAAGATCCGGACTCGGACCCGCCTGCCTTTCATTCAGCTCGCGCAGCACCGCGCTCCACAGCAACACCGCGAACAGGAAGGTGGGCGTCACCGGCTTATCCGCCGCGATGCGCTCATCGGTGTTCTCGAGGCCCCGCTCGAGCATCTCGCCGGCATAGGCATAGGGCGCCAGGGCAAAGGCCGCTGCGGACTGTGGAAACAGATGCTCGAAAAGACCGTACTGTTGCAGCAACCGGTAGGCTTTCGCGCCGAATCCGGACAGGAATAACTTCAAGACCTCATCGAACAGACGTGCCGGCGGCACGCCGTCGAGCAGGTACGCCAGCCGTTTGATCGGCTGCTCGGTGTTGGGTTCGATGGAGAAATCCAGCTTTGCCGCAAACCGCACCGCCCGCAACATGCGCACCGGATCTTCGCGGTAACGCGTTTCCGGATCGCCGATCAACCTGAGGCGGCGCTCCTTGATGTCCCTTACGCCATCGACGAAGTCCCAGATCGAAAAGTCTTCGATGTTGTAGTACAAACCGTTGGCGGCAAAATCGCGCCGCCACACATCTTCTTCGATGGTGCCGTAGATGTTGTCGCGCAGAATCCGCCCCCGCGGGTCGAAGGCGCGATGCTCCGAATCGCTGGGCGGCGAGAATTCAGCCGCGTCATCAACGTCCGGCTCATGGCGGCCTTCGGCCTCACCCTCATCGCCACCTCGAACCTCGTCGCCTCCCCCGGCTGCCTCTGCGTCCGCGTCCCCATCCTCCGCATCCTCGCGCTCAGGCGCCGCAGTGGCCCGAAAAGTGGCCACCTCGATGATTTCGTTGCCGAAAAAGACATGCGCCAGGCGAAAACGCCGCCCGATGAGCCGGCAATTGCGGAACAGACGCCGCACGTCTTCGGGGAGCGCATTGGTGGCGACGTCGAAGTCCTTGGGACGCTGCCCCAGCAGCAAATCCCGCACCGCACCCCCCACCAAAAAGCCCTGATAACCCGCTTCTTTCAGCCGATACAGCACCTTCAACGCATTTGGCGAGATCGCCGCACGCGAGATCGAGTGCTCAGACCGGGGAATCACTAACGGGGCAAGTAGAGTCGACGATACGTTCAAAAAGGAGGGTTCCGCTTGAGTCCAAAAAATTGGCCCGTATACTACCAGCCCTCTTGGGTCCCCAAAGCCCAAAGATCCGCCAGTCCGCTCCCTTCGTCTAGAGGCCTAGGACACGGCCCTCTCAAGGCTGTAACACGAGTTCGAATCTCGTAGGGAGCGCCATTATTGCTCTTAGGCACCAAGGGTTCGACCAATCGACCGTCCGGGCGATTGGAACGCCGGAGGCCTTGCCGACGGCGGCCCCGAAGGGGCGAGGCCGAAGGCCGAGTAATCCCATAGGGAGCGCCATTATTGCTCTCAGATACTAAGGGTTCGACCAATCGACCGTCCGGGCGATTGGAACGCCGGAGGCCTTGCCGACGGGCAGTTCCGTTTCGATCGAGCCGGACGTATTTTTTGGCAAGGTGCCTACTCCGGAATGACATCCAGCCCGAGTTTCTTCGCGGCCTTGCGGACACGGTCATCGAGGCTGAGGAGCTTCAGTCCCGCGATCGCCGTCCTGGCAGTGAGCGCGGAGGCAAGATGGATCGCATCCAGCGTTCGAATCGGTTCGCCGGGAAACGGTTGCCGGGCGCGCTCCACGATCTCTGGCGCCATACGCAGGATCTGCCAGTGAGATGCCGCGGCGGTCAAGTGTGCGCGCCGATCGGCCGCCTCAACCTCCGTCAGCTCCCCGAGTACCGCCGCTCGAATGATGACGCGATCACACTCGATGAGCGTCAAATCCGAGGCAACGATGATTTCCGCAGCAGCGAGTGATCGACGCACATCGGCGGCCGAGTTTTCATCCAGGAGCCAAGCCAGGACTGCGCTCGACTCGGCGTACAGGTTCACCGCGCGCCGCGCTCTTCGTCGAGAAGCTCAGCGGCACTGCGCTTGCCGCGGCGAACGCGCGGCAGCGCCACGTACACACTGGCATCAGCAGGAGAACCGAGAGTCAGGAGGCCTCGTCTCGCAAGCCCAAGCAGGCCGGCCGGCACGGAGGCATCAGCCAACGCGCGCCCTGGCGGCGAGAATTCAGCAACCACCTCTCCCCGATCCGTCACCAGCATGCTCTCGCCGGAACGCACTTGGCGAAGATACTCGCTCAATCGGTTTTTCAGCTCGCGGATACCTACTGTCTTCATAGAGCATGAATGTAGCCTCATGAGGCTACATTGTCAAACAACCTGCTCTTAAGGAGCCCGGCGCTTCCGCTGGCATCCAAAACCTAAGACACCGCCCCGACCCACAAGAGTGACGAGCCTAACTCCACCCCGTCGCTGACATCGTGGCCCACGATGGGCGCCATTACGCCCCGGAATTTCTCCAACCAGTGGGCATACAACACGCTCAAGGCGAAGGCGCGCCCATTGACCACACAAATAAAGTCCGGATGCCGTCCCCCAAGATTGATGCGCTAAGATTCGCCAATGCAAAGAAAGGACACCGGCGAATGATTTCCAAGCGGGCATTGAAAATCACCGCGGCAACCACCGCAGTCATTGCCGTTGCAATCGCCGGCTTGGTATCGCTGGTGCTTTGGGAGGGCTCCAGTGCCCGGGAAGATGCGCCGAAGCTCGAGGCGGCCGCCGCGCAATGGCTGCTGCACTACACGGTGCCGGCCAGCGTGAGGGCAATGAAGAATCCCCTGGATGTCGCGCCGAACAGCGCCGACGTAGAAGCGGGTCATGCTGTGTATACGCAGAAGTGCGAGATCTGCCATGCCTACGACGGCGGCGGCAAGAGCGAGATCGGCAGCGGCCAGTATCCCCGGCCGCCGGATTTACGCGGCGCCGACGTACAGCGCATGAGCGACGGCGAGTTGTTCTATCACCTCAAGAATGGGATTCGGCACACCGGCATGCCGGCCTGGACGCTGCCGGATCGAAAACTCTGGCAGGTCAGTGCGTATCTGCGCCATCTGCCGCGGGTTGCCGCGTTATCGCCGCAGATGGCCGCCGCGGAGCTGCCGGCCGGCGTTACCGCGCACTACGTGGGGTCTGCCGCCTGCAAGGATTGCCATACGGAAATCTTCGGGCGATGGACCAAAACGCGCATGGCCAACGTGGTGCAGGACCCACATGCGCATCCGCAGGCCATCATTCCGGATCTTTCAAAACCCGATCCCCTGCTGACATTTACCAAGGACGATATCGCCCTCACCTACGGCAGCAAATGGAAGCAGCGCTACTTCAAACGGGTCGGCGATGATTACTTTGTCTTTCCGGCGCAATGGGATGTCATCCACAGCCTGTGGCGGCCGTACTTCGTAAAGAACGGAACGGACTGGTGGGCGCCGCTCTACCCGCCCGACAACATGCAGCGCCCCACCGGACCATTGTGCGATGGTTGCCACTCGGTGAATTACGACATCGACACGAAGAAAGTCACGGAGTGGAACGTCGGTTGCGAGCGCTGCCACGGACCGGGCAGCGAGCACGTCGAACACCCGGGAAAACTCAACATCGTCAATCCGGCGAAGCTGGGGTTCGTGGATGCCAGCGATACATGCATTCAATGCCATTCGCAGGGTCAACCCCGGAGCAACCCGATCAAGGGCAAGTACTACGATTGGCCGGTGGGCTTTCACATGGGCCGCAAGCTCGTTGACTTCTGGAAGCTCGAAGATCACAAGCTCGGCGAGATGTCGTTCACCCATTTTCCCGACGGCACGGCACACAAGAATCGCATGCAGGGCAATGATTTCGTGCAGAGCCTGATGTACACCCGCGGCGTCACTTGTTTCAGCTGCCACGATGCCCATGGCTCCGACAACGATGCGATGCTGATCAAGCCGGCCAAGGAGATTTGCGCGACCTGTCACGGACCGAACACCCAGAACGGCCCACATGCGCCCACCCTCGAAGAGCATACCCACCACGCCCCCGGCAGCGCGGGCAGCGAGTGCATTGCCTGTCACATGCCCAAAATCGAGCAAACCATCACTGACGTCAATGTCAGAGCGCATACCTTCCGGTTCATTACACCGGCCGAGAGCGATTCACTCAAGATCCCCAACGCCTGCAATCTGTGCCACGCAGACAAGACCACCGATTGGGCCGCCCAGGCATTGAAGGGCTGGCAGGATCGCTCGCCCTGGCGCGTGGCGCAGCAAACGCCCAGGTAGCCGCAGCCTTCGCAGCATTGCCCGCCGCCCCGCGTCTCCTGCCCGGCAGGCTTTTTGGTCGCGCAGCGTTTCTTCGGCTTCGCGCGCGGCGCAGGCGCTATACTTACTCGGCCAATCGCTTCCCGGCACCCACCCCGAGGAACTCACCCATGGCCACCGAAGCTCTCCAGTTCAGCCTCTGCCGTACACGCCCACCCCGCAAAACCGAGTGTGACTCCCGGGAGATCGCGATGGGACTTCTCGAGGCCAACATCAAGAAGGCGCGCGACGCCGGCGGATCAGCCGGTATGCTCGACAACGGCCGTTGGGAGCTACATTTTCCAGATACCACAATGATCCTGTACTGGGTCGAAGACTCGGACGGCGACCTACAGAAGTTTCCTTGAGGCCGTCACCCATTCTGTGACCTGCTTCCAGCCTCGGCGGTCATCCAATACGCGACACTCGCGTTGTTGGTCGTATGGTGAAGATCTTGTCGCCCAAGCTGTTTTTGTGCCTTGTCCTGCTGTTCAGCGGCATCGCAACCACCCGCCTGTCGTACGCTGATCCCATCGCCGCGATGCAATTGCTGCGCGAAGGAGGATGCGGTGGGACTCTTCCACCCGCAAGGCCGCTGCATCGGCTTGCCGCACTGGATCGGGCGGCCGAACAGTGGGCCGGCGGGCGCTCGCTCAATGATGCCGCCGAACGCAGCGGCTACGGGCCGCAAGCCGCGGCAGGATTGCACATCAGCGGACCGAGTTCCGCCACCGTGCAGCTACTCAAGCAGGCCGGCTGCCGCACCGTGACGAATCCGGCGATGAACGACATCGGGGTGTATCAGCGCGGTTCGGATACCTGGTTGGTACTGGCGGCAGCGTATGTCACTCCACCCGCATCACAAGCGCCCGTTCTCGCGGCGCGCGCATTGGAATTGGTGAACCAAGTTCGCGCACGCGGTGCGCGCTGCGGTGAGCGCTCGTTCGCACCCGCGCCGCCGGTGAAGTTATCGAACACTCTGGACGGTGTCGCCTTGGGACACGCCGATGACATGGCGCGGCACAATTATTTCGAACATCAAGATCTCACCGGCCACTCACCGGCGGATCGCGTGCGTGCCGTAGGCTACCAGGAGAAATTGGTCGGCGAGAACATCGCCTACGGACCCAAGTCCGCGGATGAAGTCGTACAAGGCTGGCTCGACAGCCCGGGGCACTGCGAAAACATCATGGACCCAAGATTCGCCGAGATGGGCATTGCGTTTGCGCCCGGCCACTCCTCCAAGCGCGGTCTGTACTGGGTTCAATTGCTGGCGGCGCCCAAGGTTTGACCAGAGCCGTCCGCGCGCGCCGCTACTGCTGCGCAACCACCGTCGAGTTGTGTTCCGCGGCGGAACGCATGTAGGCGGGGTCCTTGGCGTCCATGCACACGAAGGTCAAGTCTTCCTCCTTCGGCGACCAAGTATGCTCGCTGGTCTCGCGCGATTGGCGGAACATGACGTGCTTGGCCATGTTGTCGCAGTATTCGCCCGCGACGCGCAGCGCCTTGAGATTCGTATCGGCCTGAGTCTCGTAGCGCGCACCGAACACGCTCACGCGATAAGCATCCTGCCCGGCCGGGACAACGGCGGTGGGAGCCGTCGCGCAGCCGGCGGTCAACGCTCCGGATGCCAAGATTCCCAACATCCACGGCGATTTACGCACTGCCATATGAGCTCCTTGAAGTCGCTCCGTACCATAGCGCAGCGTCCGCCGGTGTGTTCGTGATGCCGCGCACGATTCGAAGCACTCGACCCTGTCGCCATCACGCGACGAGCGACGCCGGCGGCCCGGCCCGCATGAGCTGCCTGGACATTCCGCGCGTGCCACCGCCGCATCGTTTGTCAACGCGTGTCTCAATTCGCCGTTGATGCATGCAACAACGAGACGTGACTGCATGAGCGGCACGCGACCTGAATTACTCAATTGCTTATCGTTAAATTAAGAGGAGAAGCCGATATGGTCTCGAACAAAACACGCTTGCTGGGCATTGGCCTGGCCGCTGCGGCGCTTGCCGCATGTGGCGGCGGAGGCTCCGGTGCAAGCCTGACAAACCAGCCCAATCCCGCGCCCCAAAGCACATCGATGCCCCTGGTGATCAGTGATGCGTCCACCGAGGACTGGGCCACGATCGGCGTGAAAATTCTGTCCATTGCCCTCGTACCCCAGGGCGGCGGCAGCAACGTCACCGTCTACACGGCGCCCTCGCCCGCACCGGTGGTCAATCTGGCGCAACTCGACCAGATAGCCGAAATTCTCGGCAATGTCACCGTCCCGACCGGTACCTACAGCGCCGCGGTGCTGACCATCAGCGCGAATTCCGGCGACATTCTGTTGACCGCGGCGGCGGATCCTGAAGCCGGCTTTGCCGCAGCCCCTGGCGCGACGATTCCGGCATCGCAAATTCAAATCCAGCACGCGCAGGGTAGCGCGCCCAATCTGACCGCGCCGGTCAAGGTCGACTTCGTCTCGCCGCTGGTGGTGAGCGCCACGCAGAGCAATGCGTTGGACCTGGAATTCGACCTGGCGCATCCGGCGTTCATCGTCGGCCACGTGCCGCCGGGTGCCGGCACGACGCAGTGGGCAGTGAATTTCAGCGGTCCGGTGCGCCACCATCCGCTGCGTGCTTTGTCGCGCCTGGTGCTGCGTCACAGCTACGGCGATGTCACCGCGGTCGCGAGCGACAACACCAGCATCACCATCACGAAGGAATTGCCGACGGAACCTGTCGTGAGTCCCGAAACCGCCGTCGCGACCGCCCAGTCGCTGCAAATTTTGGCGGACGGCACCAACGGCACGATTTTCTACGATGTGGATGCCAAGACACGCAACGTCATCAAGGACTTCTCGGCGCAAAGCTCGCTGGTGGGCAAGTTCGTGCGCATCGCGGCGCGTTATCAGGACAATGGCACGCTGGTCGCAACCCGGATCTGGTCCAGCAGCCAGTTCAACAACGTATGGCTGAGTCCCGAAGGCCATGTATTGCACGTGAACACCGGCACCAACGTCATCACGGTGGAAAACGAGTCCGGCCGAGGCGTCGATCTGGTGGTCGACGGCAACACGCAATTCTTCTTCAGGCAGCCGGAAAACGGCCTGGCCGACGCCACGCCGATTGCCACCGGAACCGCGTTCCTCGCCAACCATGACCTGGTGCGCGGCTTCAAGGTCCATGCCAGCGTGGTGGATCCGCTCGCCACGCCCTTGGTTGCACAGACCATCGATATCGAAGTGGCGCAGTACGACGGCGCCATCTCGGCGCCCGGTATGACGGGATTCACCTACACCCGTGCGTTCCGGACCGCGTCGGACGACTATACGATCACGCTGAACTACATCGACGGCACCACGGCGAACGGCACCGATCCCATGGGCAACCCCATCACCGGCTACCAGTGGTGGAACTTCGCCTACCCCACCGTGGTAACCAGCGGCACAAATGCCATCAGCCAATTCATCGCCGCCACCGATGGCAGTGTCAACTTCGGCGGCACGGTTGGTGCCGTGCCTTCGCGCGGCATCAGCTTCGCGAAGTGGAACGACCCGGCCAATGCCAACGGCTGGTCAGCCTCGGCGACCATCTTGACGCCCTCGTTGCTGCCGCTGGGCTTCGTCGCCACCGGCCTTACCGCCAATTCATTCACCATGACCGTTCCCGGCGGTGCCAACGCGCCGGCCATCGATGTCAGCTCGACCGCCGGCAGCGCCACCCTGGTCTATCAAGTGGACATGACCAATGGTGTGCTGACGGTGAGCCCGGTCGACATCACCACCGCCGGCGGTCTGGCGACGCTCACCAGCGGACTCACCGCGGGCGCACCCGTCAAGGTATACGGCGTGCCGCAGGCGGACGGATCGCTCAAGGCCTACGTGATGGCGTACTTCACCGGAGAACTGCCCGGGCAATAAGCGACTCGCATCGAAGGACGATCGCCGTGCGGCTCGGCCCGCACGGCGATTTTTTTCACACCCACGCCGAACTCGTACACGTTCTCCCCACCGCGGTAGCCGGTCACCACCAGCGCCGCCGCCGCCATCAAGAGCACGATAATAAAAATCCAGGACGGCCGTGAGCGGGGCGCCGTGCCGGCCCCGCGCCAAACGGCCAACAGAACCAGCACCAGGCTGGTGAACATCGCCCATTTCATGTGCAGCGAAATCGCCTGGCGCGCGGTCTCACCCACTCGCAAGTCGAGCACGGCGCCCAACCCCGTGGCCAAGGCGAAGACAGCGGCTACGGTACCGAGACATAAGTTCCAGGTCCCCACCACGGCAGCGGTCGATGCCAACGCGTCACTGCGCAACAGACGTGCCGCGAGCAACAGCGGCACCGCGGTCAAGACCAATGCCAATGGAAAGTGCACCACCAGGGGATGCCATCCCGGCCAGGGGTTCATGTGCCGCTCGGCAAGGACAGCCGGGAGCGCCACCAGGCAATGGTGTCGGCAATTCCCGCACTCAGCGAATAATGCGGCTGCCACTGCACTTCATCGCGCAGGCGGCGGATATCCGGCACCAAGGTATGCGGCTCGCCGGTGGGCGCGCTGCGGGCGCCCAAGCGCACCCGATGCGGCCGTCCGATATCGCGCGCGATATGCTCGATCAGATCCTTGAGGGCGATGCCTTCCGCCGAACCGATATTGACTGCTCCCTCGCAGCCGCTGTCGAGCAAGCCGGCAAACGCCGCACCCACATCGGCGACATGCAGAAAACTGCGAATTTGCCCGCCATGTGTACACAAGGCCTCTTGATCGAGGAGCAAATGCCGAATCACCGAGGCCACCAGACGGTCCGGGTGCTCGTGGGGTCCATATTGAAAAAAGATACGGCCCCAAGCCGCCGAGAGCTGTTCCTGCCGCGCAAATTCCGCCACGTACCGAGATAAAGCGATTTTGCTGGCGGCATAAGGGCTCAAGGGAACAGCCGCCGCATCGGCCGGAGCCGACTGCTCGTCGAACACGCCGCCGGTGGACCAATCATACTCGGCGCAGCTGCCCGCCATCACGGCGCGAATGCCGCCAAGAGAGCGGAAGCGTCGCAAGAGATGCTCGCTCGCCGCACGCCAGCGAAAATTGTCGGCGCTCTGCCAGTACACGCCGGGCGTCGCAATCCACGCAAAATGCAGCAGATGCGTGGGCAACACACGCGCCAACAAGGCCTCGACCTGAAGCTCATCGAGCAAATCGGCCACGTGCGGCGTTGCGCCGTGCAGCTCGACGGGAGCGGTCCCGGCACCGGACAGCACGGTGTGCACCTCGTAGCCCTTGCGAAGCAACGGCGCCACGCTCCAGCGGCCGATGAAGCCGCAGGCGCCGGTGATCAGCACGCGTTTGCGCAAGGTCACGGGGCTGCCGGCACGTCCAGCAACGGATAGGCGGCGTCGCGCGGCGAGATCATCGTGGGCGCCATCGGCCATTCGATGGCGAATGCAGGGTCGCTCCAGCGAAAGCCCTGCGCAGACGCCGGCGCGTGGATAGTCGACATCATGTAGTAGACCTCGGCCTCATCGCTCATGGTCATGAAGCCATGGGCAAATCCGGGTGGAATGAACAGGGAACGGCGGTTCTGTGCCGTCAATGCCGTGGCAAACCACCGCCGATAGTGTGCCGAGTGCGGGCGGATATCCACGACGACGTCGAAAATCGCTCCCGCGGTACAGCGCACCAGCTTGTGTTCCTCGTGCGGCGCACGTTGATAGTGCAGGCCGCGCAACGTGCCTTTGCGGGTGTTGTAAGACACGCTGCACTGGCGCAGTTCCATCGCCAATCCATTTGCGGCGAACTCCTCGGGACAGTAGGCGCGCGCAAAAAATCCCCGCTCATCCGCGACGGGCGCCAAGTCGACGATAAATGCGCCCGGCAACGGCGATTCGGTGAAAATCATGACCTATGGCCTGAACGATTCATGAATCAACTGAGGATACGCACTACGGGCACGGGCGTTACGAATCGTCCGCCCCAGGACTTTATACCGGCGAGTTGCAGCTGGATCTCGTCCTTGAGATTCCACGGCAGGATCAGCACATAGTCCGGCTTCGCGGCCATCAGCTCCTCCGGCGACACCACCGGAATATGGGTTCCCGGCAGCCATTTGTTCTGCTTGTGCGGACTTCGATCCGCAACGAAGGTGATGTCCTGGGGCGTGATGCCGCAAAAATTGAGCAGCGTATTGCCCTTGGCCGCGGCGCCATAGGCCACCACGCGCCTGTCCTCACGCTTAGCTTCGGCGAGGAACGCGTGCAAGGCATCGCGGCACTCCTCGACGCGTTTCGAGAATTGCCGGTAGGTCTGTAGATCGGCAAGTCCCGCCGCCGCTTCCTGCGCACGCACCTCGCGCAGCGTCGCACTGTCCGAAAGATCCGTCCGTGCCACGTGGGCGGCGAATATTCTCAGCGATCCGCCGTGCGTGGACAACCGCTGCAAATCGTAGATGCGCAAGCGATGGCGGCGGAACACCTGTTCGATGGCGTACAGAGAGAAGTACGAGTAGTGCTCATGATAAATGGTATCGAACTCCGCGTGTTCGATGAGTTCCAGCAAATGCGGGAACTCGATGGTCACGGTGCCGTCCGCGCGCAGCAGCAATGCAATGCCGGCCACGAATTCATTGAGCTTGGGCACATGCGCCAGCACGTTGTTGGCGACGATCAGGTCGGCTTGTCGACCCTCCTGCACCAACTCCCTGGCCACCGTTTCGCCAAAGAATCGCACCAGGGTGGGAACGCCGATTTTTCCCGCTGCGGCCGCAACGGTATCGGAGGGATCGATACCCAGGACCGGAATCCCCATGGCCAAGAAATTCTTCAGCAAGTAGCCGTCGTTGCTGGCCAGCTCGACCACGAGGCTGGCGGAGTTCAACGCAAAGCGCTCCCGTGCCATGTCGCAGTAGGCCTTGGCGTGGGACAGCCATTGGTCCGAGTACGAGGAGAAATAGACGTAATTGCCGAATAGCTCTTGCGGCGCCACGTCGTAATCCAGCTGCACCAGTTTGCAATCTTCGCAAACCTTGGCGCGCAGCGGATAACGCTTCTCTTGGTTCATCGCGGCCGGCGAATCGATGAACGCATTGGAGGCGGGTTGCAATCCCAAATCCGCCATGGTCACGGCGAGGCGGCCACCGCATGAGCGGCAGCCGGCGACCGGCCCTACCATTGCGCCGCCGTCCCGCAATTCATCTCGATCCCACAATTCATGTCGGTCCCGCTACCCATCTCGGTCCTGCAGCGCATCGCCATCCCGGAACGCCTCGCTATCCCTGCCACAGTTTCCACGGCGCCGCGCCGCTCTCCCACAATGAATTCAAATGCTGCTTATCGCGCAGCGTATCCATGGGCTGCCAGAAACCGTGATGTACCCACGCGGCCAGTTGACCGTCCTGAGCCAGATTTTCCATGGGCTCCTTTTCCCAAACGGTGTCCTCGCCGTCGATGAGTTCCAGCACGCTCGGTTCCAGAATGAAAAACCCGCCGTTGATGAGCCCTCCTTCGGCCGAAGGTTTCTCCTCGAAGGACATGACTCGCGCATCCTGAGTCACGATTCGGCCGAAACGCGCAGGGGGCCGGACGCAGGCGACCGTGGCCCGGCGGCCGTGCGCGGCGTGAAACGCAATTTCCGCTCCGATATCGATATTCGACAGGCCGTCTCCATACGTCATGCAGAAGGACTCGCCGGGGGTCAAGTACTTGCCGACTTGCAGCAGCCTGCCGCCGGTCATGCTGTCATCGCCCGTATCCACCAGCGTGACCTTCCAAGGTTCCACGCGGCAGTCGTGGTACTCGACGCGATTCTCGGCCATATCGAAGGTCACGTCGGCCTGATGCAAGAAATAATTCGCGAAATACTCCTTGATCATGTAGCTCTTGTAGCCCAAGCACACGATGAATTCCTTCACGCCGAAGGAGGCATACAGCTTCATGATGTGCCAGAGGATGGGGCGCGTACCGATCTCCACCATGGGCTTCGGGCGCGTATTGGATTCCTCAGCGATGCGCGTTCCCTTGCCGCCGGCCAAAATGACGCACTTCACGCGGGCAATGCCGGCAGCGATTGATAACGCAGGATCTGCGCTTCGGAATACTTCACCATATCCTCCCCTGCCGCGTGGGCTTTGTACCAATCCGCCGTCCACGCCAGCGTTTCCTTCATGTCGAGCCGTGGATACCAGTGCAATGAACCATGTGCCAGCGACGAGGAGAGGGTCAGCGCGCCCGCCTCCTTAGGGTTCACGCCGCCATCGCGCCGCCACCCGGGGCGGCCTGCAAACCTTGCGCTGAAGGCGTCCACCACCTCATGCACCGTACAAAAGGATGACGGGTTTGGGCCAAAATTGACAGCGCGCGGCGCGGCGGCCGGCGCGCTCACCAATGCCTGCGCCAGCGTCAGATAGCCGCAGAGCGGCTCGAGCACATGCTGCCAGGGCCTCACCGCATCGGGATATCGAAGTGTCACCGGCTCGCCGGCCTCGAGCGCGCGGATGCAGTCGGGAATGAGACGCTCTTGCGACCAGTCGCCGCCGCCGATGACATTGCCGGCGCGCACCGAGGCGATCGGCGGTCCGTCCTTGAAAAAGCTGTCGCGGAAGCTTGCCGTCAACAATTCGGCGCAAGCCTTGCTGTTGCTATAGGGGTCATGGCCGCCCAATCGATCGCTCTCGATGAACGGATGCCCTGCCTCGTGATTTTCGTACACCTTGTCGCTGGTCACGATGAGCACGCATTCCAGGTGCTCGAGCGTCCGGCACGCCTGCAGCAAGATTCCCGTACCCATGAGGTTGGTGGCGTACGTGGCGAGCGGATCGCGGTACGACTCGCGAACCAATGCCTGGGCCGCCATGTGAACGATGATCTGCGGATCCGAGGCGGCGAGCGCCTGCTCGAGCCTGGCCGGGTCGCGGATGTCGGCCAAGTGCGAGGCTGACTTGCCGTTCACGAGCTCGAACAAATTAGGCTCGGTGTGCGGTGCCAACGCATAACCGGTGACCTCTGCGCCCATCTGCCGCAGCCAAAGGCTCATCCACGCGCCTTTGAAGCCCGTGTGGCCGGTCAAAAACACCCGGCGATCCCGCCAGAATTCCCGCGTCAGCTGTGTCACGGCGGAAGGATACCGATTTAACGCCGCTGCGGCGAGATCGCGGCCATCCGGGTGAGCAGCGCCAGATAATTCTCGCGATAGCTGCGGAGGGAATAGCGCTGTTCTACGTGCGCGCGGCCGTTCTTACCCAAGCTCGCTCGCAGCTGCGGCGAGACGATCAGCCGCTCCAAGCCGCGTTCCCACTGATCCACATCGGTGGCATGAAAACCATTGACGCCGTCGATCACGGCTTCGGTGTTCGCGCCCACGGGAGAGGCCACGCAGGGCAGCGACGCCGCCATGTACTGCAGCAGCTTGAACGCGCACTTGCCGCGCGACCAGGCATCGTCGGTCAATGGCATGACCCCGATGTGTGCGCCGGCCAGGGATTGCGCCTCGGTGGCCGAGCTCCAGGGCACCCGCTCGACGCTGACGTCGCTCCAATCGGGAAACTCCGAGCAGATCACACGCAGCTTCAAGGTGGGATGCCGCTGGGTGAGGCGCGCCAACGCCGGCCTGATCATGTCCAGGTAGATGAGATTTTCGGGACTGCCGATCCAAGCAATGGTCGGAGGATCGTCGGGTCCCGCCGTGCTGGTGATGTAGCACCCCGTATCGAGGGAGGTGGGTAGGACGGCGACTTGCTCAGCCGTGGCGCCGGCGACACCGGCTAGCACGTCGTTGCCGGCTGCGACCGCATCGACCCAGCGGCAGGTCGCTGCGAATTTTCTTTTACGCCATGCCGATTCGTCCGGTGCATCGCCAAGCCGCCGCGGTTTGCGCACGTAGATGGCATCGTCCACGTCGAATATGCTGCGCCGGCTGTAAGAGGCGAATAGGCGCGCTTCGATGGCGCTCAATTTGATCTGATGCAGCACCGTGACGTGCGCCCAACGAAACAGCTCGCGCCGCTCCCAGGTGCGCAGGCCGTAGCGACCGCCGGGGAATTGCTCGGTGCGTACCTGCCAGCCTGCCTCCCGCAACGGTTCGACCAAGCTGCGCATGCGGTGCCGATAGGAGGGCTGATCGAGACCGTATCCCAGCAGTACGATGTTCGTCATATGATGTTCGTCATATTATGAGCTTGCCTGAGCGGCCTTGAACCGCGCGGTCCGGAGCCTCGTGTCGCGTCGGTTCTGCGAAGCGGACTGACTTGCCTTCTTTCATCGTCGCCTCCTCATTCAGACAGGCTCCCTTCGCCTTGCCTCGTTCTCAGCAGACTCGTCAACGCCGCCAGTGCGACGTCGATGCCGTCGGCCAGCCGAAGATCGGAGGCCCGCTGCGCCAGGGCGGCGCGCTTGGCCTCGTCGCTCAGCAGCTCTTGGGCCGCCTGCACCATGCTCGGGATATCGAGCGCCGCCGCGAGCGCCACCCGAGCCTCGACACAGCGTTCGATGCGCCTAGGCTGATCTTGCGCGATGGGCACGCCAAGACAGGCGCAGCCGCAGGCAATCGCCTGCAGCAGCGTTGAACCGCCGTTGGTAATGACGAGCCGCGCACCGCTCATCAGGGCAGCGAGATCCGACTGCGGCAGTGCGTTGAAACCGTGCAGCGATGCACTGGGTGAACCGTTGCCCATGGGACCCACGAATACCGTGGGGGTGCCGCCGTCCGCCAGCGTGTTGGCCGCCGCGAGAAATTTCGTGCTCGCGTCGCCGGCGCCCGGATGACCCGTGCCGCCGCCTGGAACCACGAGCACATAGCTCTGCGGGGTCAATCCGGAACGCGCCAGGAACGACTCGCTCGTACCGGCTCGCGACAAGATCATGTCCAGATAGCGCACCACCGGCCGCCGCAGCCTGCCGAGCTTGAATTGTTCGAGGATACTGAAGCGCCCGGCGATGAATTGCGGGTAGGCGATCCAGTGCTCATCGATCAGCCGCATCCATCGCCACCGAAACGCCTTGCGTCTTTGCCGGGGGCGCGAGCTGATGAACACCAGGCGCGCGCCGGCGTTGCTTGCCGCACGCAGCTGCGCGGTGCGGCCGGCATTGTCGAAGATCACGACGTGGGGTTTGAACTCCTGAATCGACGCGATGACCGCCGCGGAGTGAAACGTGGGCGATGAATCCAGCCAGGTGGCGGGAAACGGCACGGCGGCGGCATACGGGGCCCGGCGGCTCAAGAGGAAATGTATCTGGGCTTGCGGCCAGCGGTTCTGCGCGCCCTGCGCAATGCTCAAGCTGCGCGCGTACTCGCCCATACCGAAGGGGCCGGACACGGGCACGAACAGTATTCGCGGCGCCTCAACCAAAGGCGGTGAACCAGCGGTCCAGCACCAGCAAGTACCAAGCGCGCCTGAACTCCGTGCCCACCGCTCGCCGCAGCACACCCCGATCCATCAGCCGCCGCACCGCGTCCTGCAGCAACTTGGGGTTTTGCCTCAGCCAACGGTGCACGGGCAGACCAAAACCCGACTTGGGCCGGTTCAAATGATCGGGCGGCAAACGCGGCTCCATCAGCCGGCGCACCAGCAATTTTCCACGCCGGCGCCGTTCGTCGACCAGCAGCCGCGGCTCCACGCTCAGCATGAATTCGACCAGGCGATGATCCAGGAGCGGCGGTCGCACTTCCAGGGAATGCGCCATGCTGGTTCTGTCGACCTTGGTCAACAAGCCTTCCGCCAGATCGGTGTTCAAATCCAGCCAGCGCAGTTGCGCGAGCGGCGTGAGATCTTCGCGCCAGAATTGCCGATAAAACCATAGGTAGTCGTACTGGGATTCCTTCCAGTCGGATCCGAGCACGGCATCGATCTGTTGTGCCGTCATGCCGCCCAAGGCCGCGGCAAAAGCCGCAAGCCCCACATAGCCGTGGCGCTGCATGGAGGAGGCCAGCCGCGACAGCGGCGGCAGGTAGCGGGCCAACGATCGATTCAGCAGATTCGAGCGCGCGCCGATGCGCGACCAATATCGCGGGTAGCCGCAAAAAATCTCATCGCCTCCCTCGCCGCTCAAGGCAACCGTGACTTCGCGGCGCGCAAACTGGGCGATCAAGTAGTTCGACCATGCGGCGCTGTCGCCGAAAGGTTCATCGAACAGCTCGGGCATCAGATCGAGGGCACCGGCAAAGTCCGCCTGGGGTGCCATCATCTCCAGATGTTCGGTACCCAGATGCGCCGCAACACGGCGCGCCGCCTCCGCTTCGGAGCGGGCGCCGGCCTCGAACCCCAAGGTGTAAGTGTGCGGGCTGTCCAGGTAGTAGGCCGTTACCGCCGAGTCGACGCCGCCGCTCAAGAAAACCCCCACCGGCACGTCCGACACGGTGTGCTGTGGAACCACCTCCCGCAGCAGCGCATCGAGTTCCTGCACGGTTTCCTCGGCACTGCGCTCGACCCGGTCGGTCGAGGGATGCCAGTAGCGCTGCACCGTCAGGCGGCCCGCCTGCCACTCGAGCATATGTCCCGCCGGCAATTTGCAAATGCCCCGGTAAATGCTCTTCGGCGCCGGTACATAGCCATGAAATAAAAAGTCGCGTACCGCGCTTTGGTCGATGTCGGGCGTGCCCAATGGCAGGAGGGCTTTGAGTTCCGAAGCGAAGGCGATGCCGTCCGGCAAGACACGGTAGTACAGCGGTTTGATGCCCAGCCGATCGCGCGCCAACAATAGCCGTTTGGCCTGGGTGTCCCAAAGGGCAAATGCAAACATGCCGACCACCCGGCTCAAACCGGCGCGGCCCTCGGTGGCGAGCAGCCGCAGCAGCACCTCGCTGTCGCCGCTGGACGCCCAGGGTCCCGGCAGCCCCTCGCGCAGTCGCACATGGTTGTAGAGCTCGCCGTTGTACGTGAGCACGTGCGGACCGAAAAGCATGGGCATGCGGCCGGCGGCCGTCAAATCTTGAATGGCCAGCCGGCGGTGCGACAGGGCTACGCCGGGCTGGCTACACACCCCGTCCCCATCCGGTCCCCGATGCCGCAAGCGCTGCGCCATGCTCTGCGCAACTTCCGCACTTGCCAGCGGTCCGACGATTCCAGCGATACCACACATGGCCGCAAGTCTAACGCACAATGTCCGCTAGCCATTGAGCGAGGCTTCGTTTAGGGTGCACGTCGGAGCTGATATCACATGGCCACATCCGCCGATCAACGCATGCTGGAACTGCTGGGTAGATGGATCGAGAGTCTCGATCTACATACCAAGTATTCGTCGCTGGACGACGACAGTTATTGGAAGGTTCAACCCTGGTCCGAGCACCAGCGGCCCACCCGCTGGATCATCGACTTGGCCCGGCAAAAGACGCTGGCCTTGCGCGCCCAAGTCGAGCAGCGCGCCAAAACCGGCGACACGCAGTTCTCCGACGCGCTCGAGTTGATGGCCTTCCTGGCCAACCTGGTCGGCGCCGAACATATCGAACGCTACATTCCGGTGGCGGATGCGAGCAACGAGCGCGACCTTACGTCAAGAACCGCGGAACTTGCCACCGCCAATACCTCCCAACAACCCACGGCGAGCATCACCGCGACCCGGGAGATGCCGAAATTCCTAGGCACCAAGCGCGTGACTCCGCCGGCCGGCACGGTGCAGGTTGCGCGCAACGAACGTAAATCCGCGGCAGCGGCGAAACCGGCGGTGAAGGCGCCGGTCAAGCCGCCGCCCAGGAAACCCGCGGCACAACCCGAGCGCGCCGGACCTTCGGAGGCCGCGAAGGATCAGGTCATTGCCGATGCCGCCCGCCTGGTGCAATGGGGCAGGAAATGGTTCGAGCTTCCCGAGCTCATCGCGCGCATGGCCGACCGTCCCTCTCTGCCCGATGTTCGGCGTATACTGAAGGAGCATAAAGCAGCCATCGAAAAGAAGGTCGGGAGCTAAGCCTGTCTGAACATTCTTAAAGTTCCGTGGGCACGGAATACTTAAGACTCTCCTAGCCCAAGCCGGGCTAAGGCGTGCATCGCCGCTCCACGCATAATAATATTTAGGGAACCCCTGCGAAGATCAACGCTCAAAGGCGCTCATGATTACGATCAAGAATTTATCCAAGCGGTATGGCGACAAGCTGGCCGTCAACGACCTGACATTTTCGGTGGCACCGGGCGAGGTGCTCGGTTTCTTGGGCGCCAACGGTGCCGGCAAATCCACCACCATGCGCATGATTGCCGGCTTTATTTCGCCTTCGGCCGGGCAGGTTTCGGTGTGCGGACACGATATCGAGAAGGCGCCGGTACAGGCGAAATCCTGCATGGGGTATCTGCCCGAGGGTGCGCCGTGCTACGGCGAAATGACGGTGGGTGAGTTTCTGGATTTCGTGTCCGATGTGCGCGGACTGAGCGGCGAGCTGCGCCGGCAACGGCGCGCGGTAGTCATCGACCGGCTGGGGCTGGCACCCGTGGTCGACCAAGTCGTCGAGACCCTATCGAAGGGATTTCGCCGCCGTGTGGGACTGGCTCAAGCCTTGATTCACGACCCCCAGGTGCTGATTCTGGATGAACCCACCGATGGACTGGATCCGAACCAGAAGCACGAGGTGCGCCGGCTCATCAATGAACTCAGCAAGGACAAGCTGGTAATCGTCTCGACCCATATTCTGGAAGAGGTGCACGAGGTCTGCACCCGCGCCATCATCATCGCCAATGGCCGAATCGTCGCCGATGAAACTCCGACGGCACTGGAAGCCCGCTCGCGCTATCACCACGCGGTGAGCCTGCGCTTCGAAAAGGCGGATGAACTGGCGGCGGCGCGCCGGGAAATCACCCTGCTGGCGGAAGTCGCTGCCATCGAGTCGAATGAGCGGGAGCTGCGGCTGACGGCAATCCCCAAGGCCGGGGCCAACGTGCTGTCCGCCGTAGGCGCCATCATCGCCAAGTTCGATTGGGATGTACCCGAACTGCACTTGGAATCCGGGCGGTTGGATGAGGTGTTCCGTTCCTTGACGGAACCGAGCGTGGGAAAGGGCATCGAGCAATCGGCGGCGGCGGAGCTTTAGAACATGGATAAAGTATTGGTGGTATTCCGGCGCGAACTGCGCAGCTATTTCGCCACGCCCCTGGCGTATGTGTTCATCGTCATCTTCCTGGTGTTGGCCGCCGTCTTCACTTTCCAGGTGGGCGGTTTCCTGGAGCGCAATCAGGCGGACCTGCAGTCCTTCTTTCGGTGGCATCCCTGGCTATACCTGGTATTGATACCGGCGATTTCGATGCGGCTGTGGGCGGAGGAGCGCAACAGCGGCAGCATCGAATTGCTCATGACGTTTCCGATCACCCTGTGGCAGGCGGTGGCCGGCAAGTTCCTCGCCGCTTGGTGTTTCGCGGGCATTGCGCTGGCACTGACATTTCCGGTGTGGATCACGGTGAACTACCTGGGTTCTCCGGATAACGGCGCCATCGTTGCGGCCTACGTGGGCAGCTTCTTGATGGCCGGCGGATTCCTGTCCATCGGCATGTGTCTTTCCGCGGCCACGCGCAATCAGGTGGTGGCCTTCATCACCGCTGCCCTCGTGGGCTTCATCTTCCTCTTGGCGGGCTTTCCGCTGGTGCTGGATTTCGTGCGCGGCGTGTTGCCGCAGGCGATCGTCGATGCGATTGCATCCTTGAGCTTTTTCACTCACTTCGATGCGATCTCCAAGGGCGTGATCGATTTACGCGATCTGACGTACTTCGCCGCTCTCATCGGCTTTTGGTTGGCCGCCACGGCCTTGGTACTCGACATGAAGAAGGCGGAATAGGTGAACGGTAATCGTTGGCGAAGAGTCGGCTTCGGGGTCGGCGGGTTAGCCGCATTGGCGGTGCTGTTTTTGGCCGTGGTGATGCTCTCGAACGTGGGTCTGCGCGGTATGCGGGCGGACCTGACGCAGAACAAACTCTATACCTTGAGCAAGGGCACCCAGCAGGTGCTGCGGGAACTGAAGGAGCCGGTCAATCTGTACTTCTACTTCTCGCGCGATGCCGCGGCGAAGCAGTCGCCGCTGATCATGCCGTATGCAGCTCGAGTGCGCGAATTCCTGGAGGAAATCAGCGCACGTGCCGGCGGCAAGGTGCATTTGCAGGTCATCGATCCGCAGCCCTTCTCGGACGATGAGGATCGTGCCGCCGAGTTCGGCCTGCAGTCCTTGCAACACGGCGGTGCCGGCGAGCCGCTGTATTTCGGTTTGGCCGGCACCAATTCGACCGACGGCCGCTCTGCGCTTCCGGTCTTTACGCCGGACCGCGAGGAGTTCCTGGAATACGACGTCGCGAAGCTCATCCAGGAATTGGGGACGCCGAAGAAACCCGTGGTCGGCCTGTTGAGTTCCATCGGCCTGCAGGGACAGTTCAATCCCCAGAACGGGCAGATGGGAGATCCTTGGCCGATCTACACCCAGATTCAGCAACTGTTCACCTTGCGCACACTCACGCCGGATGTGGACCATATCGACAAAGATGTCGATGTGCTCATGCTGGTTCATCCAAAGCAGCTGGCGCCCAAGACCCTGTACGCCATCGATCAATTCGTCATGCGCGGCGGCCGAGTGCTGCTGATGGTGGATCCGAGTGCGGGTGCGGACTTGAGCGGACAGGACCCGTCGAATCCGCTGGCGGCCGCGATGGCCAATCACTCCTCGGATTTGCAGCCGCTGCTCGCCGCATGGGGCATCGACTACGATCCCACCAAGGTCATCGGCGATCTGGGCCGCGGACTGGAAGTACGTACCAATGCCTCCTCGGCGCCGGTGCGCCACATCGGCATCTTGGGATTGCGTCACGATGACATGAACCAGAAGGACGTGGTGACCTCCTCCCTGGAGTCCATCAATCTCGCCACCGTGGGTTCGCTCGCGCCGCACGCCGGCGCCAAGACCACCTTCGAACCCCTGCTGCAGAGTTCCGCGAGCGCCGAGCCCCTGCCCGCGCAGCGCTTCAGCGCGCTCATCGATCCTGCGATGCTGCGCGACGGCTTCAAATCGACGGGCGTGCGCTACACCATCGCGGCGCGCATCACGGGCCCCGTGGATTCGGCCTATCCGAATGGAGCGCCGGGAGAGCAGAAGCCCACCCCGGGTCCGCCGATCCCGCACCTGGCCAAGTCGACGGCACCTGCCAATATCGTGGTGATCGCCGATACGGACTTTTTGATGGATTATCTGTGGGTGCAAACCCGCGAATTGTTCGGTCAACGGATCGCGCAGCCCTTCGCCAACAACGGCGACTTCATTGCCAACGTTCTGGACAATTTGAGCGGCAGCAGCGCACTCATCAGCGTGCGCGGCCGCGCATCGTTCTCGCGGCCCTTCGAGAGGATAGAGGCGCTGAAGCGTCAGGCGGACGATCGGCTGCGTGCCAAGGCCCTGGAACTGCAATCGGAATTGCAGCAAACCGAGAGCAAGCTCACCGAGCTGCAGGCGAAGCGCAACGATCAGAGTTCCCTGATGCTCTCGCCTGAACAGGAAGCGGAGCTGAAGCGCTTCACCGCGGAAAAGACCCGCGTGCGGAAGGAGCTACGCGAAACGGAGCGCGGCCTGGATGTGGATATCAATCGCTTGGGTGCTTGGCTGAAAGCGATCAACATCGCCATTGCGCCGCTGCTCGTCGCCGTGGCTGGAGTGCTCATTCTGTCCATGCGACGGCGTCGCCGGAAGGACGCGAAGGCGGCCGCGGCGGGTACCCTATGAACCGGCAACGATTCCTTGTTCTGATGGCAGCGGCGCTGGTGGCCATCTGCGGCGCGTTGTATGTCAGCACCCAGCGCAATCTGCCCCGCGACCCGCACGGGCTGCCGCTGTTGCCCTCGCTGGCGACTGAGTTGAATTCGGTGACCTCTTTGACCGTGCGCAAGGGCGGCGCCAATCCCACCGTCACCCTCCACAAGCAGGGCGAACAGTGGACCGTGGCGGAGCGCGGCGAGTATCCGGCGGATTTACCTAAGCTGCGCAAACTGCTGCTGGCCTTGAGCGATGCCAAGATCCGCGAAGAAAAGACCTCGAATCCCGAGAGCTATCCCATCCTCGGCGTTGAGGATCCGGCGCAGCCCGGCGCCACCGGTGCGCAAATCGAGCTGACCGCGCAGGATGGCAAGCATGACGTGATCGTCGGCAAGTCCGCCGGAGCGGGCAATTTCGTCCGGCGCGCCGGCGAGAAGGCCAGCTACGCCGTCGAACCGGGTATTTCATTCGAAGCCGAGCCCCGCTACTGGATCGACACGCATCTGCTGGACGTCGCCGCCGACAAAATTCAGAGCATCGAAGCCAAGCCGGCGGGCGGTCCCGCGTATGCCGTGCGCCGGGTCATCGAACCCAAGCCCCAGCCTAAGGCCGCCGGCCCGAGCGCCACCGCAACCCCAGCCGCGCCGACAACGACCGCATCAGCCGCGGCCACCCCGGCTGCAACCCCTGCCTCGGCGGCGCCCACCACGGGCACGAGTGCGGGCGCGGGCGCGGCCACTGCGGCAAGCACCGCACCGCCCTCCCTTAAGTTCGTGCTGGAGGGCGCACCGAGTGGACGCCAACCCGCCGATTCGCAAACCTTGGCGCCCTCGCCCACCATGCTCGGCGGCCTCACGGCCGAGGACGTGGCCCCGGCCGGCGACATCGATTTCAGCAAGCCCTCGATGATCACGATGACCCTGGCCGATGGCAGCGCGCTCACCTTGACCGGCACCGTGGTCGGCGACAAGCGCTGGATCCAAGTCGCTGCGCCGAAAGATGCCTCGTTGAGTGCGAAGACTCAGGGACGCGCCTTCGAAATTGCTTCCTATCGCTTCGATGCGATTTTCAGGCCCTTGGAGCAATTGCTGGTGCCGAAGCCCCAGCCGCCCGCCGCGAAGAAGTCCCTGCCCGCGCCGAAGCCGTGATCGGCGGTGCGAGTGTCGGATTCGGGCGCCGCGTGGCGGCGCTGGTATACGACCTCCTGCTGCTGGCCGCGCTGCTGATGATATTCACCGGCGGCGCGCTGTTCTTCACCCACGGCGCTGCGGTCGTGCCCGACACCGCCGGTGCCTGGGTCTATGCCTATCGCGCCGGACTCATTGCGGTGATCGGCGGCTACTACCTGATCAACTGGCTGCGCAGTGGCCAGACGTTGGGGATGCGCGCGTGGCGCCTGCGCGTGGTGAGCGACGCGGGCCAACCGCTCCACTTCAAAGCCGCACTGCTGCGGGTGCTGCTGGGCGCGCCGGCGTGGGTGCCCGCGGCTTTGGGCGTGCTGTGGTTGTACGTCGATCGCGATCACTTGGCGTTGCACGACCGGTGGTCCAAAACGCGGGTGATCCGCTTAGCCTGAAGAATTCATGAAACGGGCGTCCGAGAAGAGCGGGTGGCCATGGGGCGCACGGAAGCGGCAATGATGCGGCCATGACGCATGGATGGCATCGCGCCGCTCTTCCTCAGCCTAGCGCGTTCGTGAAATCGCAATTAGGGTGCAGAAGCCGACCACGGCCGTCGGCAACCAGCCAACCAAGGCGGGATTGAGATTAAAGAGCTGCCCGCCCTTCTCCACCGTGCCCGTAATGAGGAAAAAGATGACGCCCAGCAACACACCGATCACGGTGCGCGTGCCGGCGCCCGTGGTCCGCAACGGCCCGAACACGAAGGGCAGCGCCAGCAAGGTCACGACGATCACGGCAAACAGCCGCGCAATCCTCGACCAGTAGCCGATTTCGTACGCCGCGGTATCGAGACTGTTGCGCCGTAGATGATCGATGTAGGACGCGAGGCCACTCAGGGTCAACATCTGCGGATCCGTGGCCGCCAACCCCAGGAATTCGCGGCTCACGCTCGAACGGAGGATCAGTTCGCCGGTGGTGTCCCCCTCGATCCGGTCCTTCTCGAACCGCGATGTCGCGACATTGTGCAGGCTCCATTGCCCAGGATCGGCCACCGATATTCTCGCGGCCCGCTGGATGGAGCGCAGGCGCGTCGGCCCATCCAGCTCGAACACCGAGACGCCGCCGAACACTCGATTCACCTCGCCGGTCTGCACGCGCAAGATTCGGTTGCCGTCTTTGACCCAGGCGCTGCTGGTACCGGCGAAACTGACATTGGCCAATTTCAGAGTGGTCTTTTGGCGCTTTGCGAACTGCGCCATCGAGGGCGCGGCGTAGTCACCGATGCCGAACATGATGAGCGCCAGCGTGAGGCCGGCGAGACCCACAGGCCAGGCGATGCGCCAAACCGAGACTCCCGATGCTCGCGTGACCACCAATTCGCTGCCCGAGGCCAGATTGCCCAGGCCCATCAATGCGCCGATCAACGCAGCGATGGGCAACAGCTCGAAGGCCTGCTGCGGCATGTTGAACAGCGTGAACAAAAACGCATCGCCCGCGTTATAGCGACCGACGCCGATGTCGCCTTGTTCGCTGATGAACAGCACCAGCGCGCCCAGCACCAGCAGCACCGCCAACGCCATGGCCGTGTAGACCAGCACGGTGCGATACAGATAGCGATCGAGGATATTCACGTCGTCCTCGCTTCGCGCATCACCAAATAAAGTCCCAGCGCCAGTGCGGCCGCATGCACCCACCACACCCCGATCGCGGGCGTCAACTCGCCCTTCTCGACCCAGATCTTGGAGGCAGACAATAAATTTGAATACACGAAGTACACCACAATGGCGAAACCCACTCGGGCGTACCGGCCTTGCCGCGGTCGCAGCTTGCTCAGGGGCACGGCCACCAAGGTCAGTATCAGGGCCATCAGCGGCGTGGATGCCCTGAATTCCAGCTGGGCAATGTCGGACGGATCCTGAGATCCCCACAGCAGATGCGTCGGCTTGGTATCCGGATCCAAGGGCCCGCGAACATCCTCCGGCGTCGCGATGGGAATACCGTGTTCCCGAAATTCGATGATGCGGAAATCCCCCTGGCCGGGGACTCCCTCGTAACGCCGGCCATTGAACAGCGTCACCAGGTGCATGGCGCCGGAGCTTGTCTTGGAGTATGTGGCGGTGTCCGCCAGTGCGACTTCGATGCGGCCCGCCGCTTCGCGCTGCACGAAGACATTGTGCAGCACTCCTTCCTGGTCGACGCGTTCCGCGTAGAACACGGCGTCGCCGCCGCTGAAGGCGCGGAATCTGCCGGCATCCAGCTGGCCGAATTGAGCCTCTTTGATCGCCGATTGGCGCAGCAGCTGTACCTGGCTGTCGGCACGCGGCACCTGCACGAAGGCGAGCCAGCCCAACCCTAAGGCAATGAGCAGCGCGAAGCCAAACAGCGGCGCGAGCAGTCGCGCCGGGCCGAAGCCGCAGGCCTGCAGGGCGGCCATCTCGCTGTCGTGGTACATCCGGCCCAGCGTCAATACCACGGAGAGCAACAGGCCGACCGGTACGATCACCGACAGGTTCATGATGGCACCGAGCGCGATCAAGTCGAATACCACGCCCCTGCCGTACTGATTGTCGGCCGCTTGGCCGAGAACCCGGGAAAGTTGGTTCGATACCAGGATGGCGACCAGCACGCCGGTCACGGCAAGCCAGGTCTGCACCACCTCACGCAGCACATATCTTTGCACTGTCCATTTCATGCTCTGAGCTTAGAGCCTTCCCAATAATCTAGTAAACTATTTGTAATACCATGCACCACGATTTTTAGACAAAACGGAGCTTGCGATATGGAATTCATGGCAATTGTCGATGCAAAGGCGCGCACCCCGGCCGGGTGCGCGGTTGTTGGCATCTACGAGAGCGAGGAACTGAGCACCGCAGCCAGGCAAATCGACAAGCAATTGGCCGGCCTGATCGCCGGTCTGCTCGGCAGCGGCGATTTCACGGCCAAGCTGGGCGACACGCTCATGCTGCCCTTGGCCGACGGATCGACCGCCTCGCGGCTGTTGCTGGTCGGGTTGGGACCGCGCGCGACCTTCGGACGCAGACAATACCGCAAGGCGTTGCAGGCCAGCGCCCAGGCGCTGGCCAAGACCGGCGCCGGCGATGCGATGATCTACCTCGCCCTGGAACCGGTGCCTGAACTCGACGTGCAGTATCGCGCGCGCATGGTGTCCGAAATCTTCACCTCGCATGCCTACAAGATTCCGGATCTGAAGACCTCGCCGAAACCCAAGGCGCGGCGACTCTCGACGGTGCATGTGGCGACCGCGGATGCTCGGGGCGAGAAAGCGGCGGCGGAGGGGTTGCGCGTCGGCGCCGCCATCGGCAGCGGTCTTGCCTTCGCGCGCGACCTGGCGAACCTTCCGCCCAATGTCTGCACGCCGACTTACATGGGGAATCGCGCACTGCAGTTGGCCAAGGAGTTCCCGAGCATCAAGACCAAGGTGCTGGATGCCGGCGCCATCAAAGCCCTGAAGATGGGGGCATTCCTCGCCGTGGCGCAAGGTTCGGAGGAGCCTCCGCGCCTCATCGTATGCGAGTACCGGGGAACGAGGAAAGCCGTGGCGCCCATTTGTCTCATAGGCAAGGGCATCACCTTCGACTCGGGCGGCATCTCGCTGAAGGACCCGCCGGCCATGGACGAGATGAAATTCGACATGAGCGGCGGCGCTGCGGTATTGGGCACTTTGCGTGCAATTGCGGAGCTCAAGCTGCCGGTCAATGTGGTGGCGATCGTCGCGGCCTGCGAGAACTTGCCGAGCGGCACCGCCGTGAAGCCTGCCGACATCGTCACCACCATGTCGGGACAGACCGTGGAGATCCTCAACACCGACGCCGAAGGCCGATTGGTATTGTGCGATGCCATCACCTACAGCCGCCGCTACAAGCCGGCGGCGGTGATCGACGTCGCCACCCTTACCGGTGCCTGCATCGTCGCCCTGGGCAACCATATCAGCGGCCTGATGAGCAACACCCCCACGTTGGCCCAGGAGCTGGAGTCGGCCGGTCTGCGCGCCGACGACCGCGCCTGGCGTCTGCCGGTTGGCGAGGAATACGTCGATCAACTCAAGAGCAACTTCGCGGACTTGGCCAATGTCGGCGGCCGCGAGGGCGGCGCCTGCACCGCCGGGTCGTTCCTCGGCAAGTTCGCCAAGGATCTGGCATGGGCCCATCTGGACGTGGCTGGAACTGCGTGGGTGAGCGGGGCTCAAAAGAGCGGCACCGGCCGGCCGGTTCCCCTGCTCGTCGATTTCCTGATCCATCGAACCAAGGCAGCATGACCGAGCGCGTCGACTTTTACGTCTTGAAGAGCTCGGCCGCAGCACAACGCCGGGCCTTTGCCTGCCGCCTGATCGAAAAGGCCTATCTCAAAGATCTGAACATCGTCATCGTCAACGACACGCCGGCGGATGCGCAGGCACTCGACGATTTGCTGTGGACATTCAACGAACGCTCGTTCATCCCGCACAAGGTGTGCGCGGCCGGGCAGTCATTCGATCCGGCGACACCGGTGCACTTGGTGCTGGAGTCCACCGATATCCTCGAGGCGGATTTGCTGGTGAATCTCGCGCCTCGGCTGCCCGCGCAGCTGCAGCACTGCGCGCGCGTCGCCGAGATCGTCGACGCCGATGAGGAACGCCGGCGCTTGGGGCGCGAGCGCTTCAAGGCGTATCGGGATCTGAAGCTCACACTGGAGACGCATCAGATCGACGAAACGGCGAACGTTTGACCACCGACGCCGACATCATGGACAAGTCCTACTCACCTGCCGATATCGAAACGCGCCTATACGCTCACTGGGAAGCTTGCGGATATTTCGCGCCCAGCGGCTCCGGGCCCGCCTATTCCATCGTCATCCCGCCGCCGAACGTCACCGGCACGCTGCACATGGGGCATGCATTCCAAGACACCATCATGGATGCACTCATCCGCTTTCATCGCATGCGCGGCTTTGACACGCTGTGGCAGCCGGGCACCGATCACGCCGGCATCGCGACACAGATGGTGGTCGAGCGCCAGCTGAACGCCGCGGGGCAAAGCCGGGTGGACCTGGGCCGCGAAGCCTTCATCGAGCGCGTCTGGCAATGGAAGAAAACTTCCGGCGGCATGATCGCGAAGCAAATGCGACGCTTGGGCGCATCGGTCGATTGGCAGCGCGACATGTTCACGCTGGACCCCGCTCTGTCGCAGACGGTCACCGAAGTGTTCGTGCGGCTGCACCAGGAAGGTCTGATCTATCGCGGCAAGCGCCTGGTGAATTGGGACCCGGTACTGAAGACTGCGCTGTCCGATCTGGAAGTGGTTGCCGAGGAAGAAGATGGCAGCCTCTGGCACCTGCGCTACCCATTGAGCGAGGGTCCGGGGTATCTCGTGGTCGCTACCACGCGGCCCGAGACCATGCTGGGCGATGCCGCGGTCGCCGTGCACCCGGACGATGAGCGCTATCGGCATTTGATCGGCCGCAAGGTGCGCCTACCCCTGGCGGATCGCGAATTGCCCATCATCGGCGATGCCTACGTGGACCCTAAATTCGGCAGCGGCTGCGTCAAAATCACCCCGGCGCATGATTTCAACGACTACGAGGTCGGCCAGAGGCATGCTCTGCCCCTGATCAACATCATGACCCTGGATGCCGCGCTCAATGACAGCGTGCCGCATGGCTACCGCGGTCTCGAACGTTTCGCCGCCCGCACAAAGATTATCGCCGACCTCGATGCCATGGGCCTGGTGGAGCGCATCGAGCCGCACAAACTCACGGTACCGCGTGGGGATCGCAGCAACGCGGTGCTCGAACCGCTGCTGACCGACCAATGGTTCGTGGACATCAAGCCGTTGGCCGGGCCCGCGATCCGGGCGGTCGAACAAGGTCGCGTGCGATTCGTGCCCGAGACCTGGACCGGCGTCTACTACGAGTGGATGCACAAGATCCGCGATTGGTGCATCAGCCGGCAACTGTGGTGGGGTCATCGAATTCCGGCCTGGTACGACCCGGATGGCCGCTGCTATGTCGCGCGCAGCGAGGCGGAAGCCCGCAGCGTGCACGGCATCGATGCGTCGGTCCCGCTGCGCCAGGACGAGGATGTGCTGGACACCTGGTTCTCCTCCGCACTGTGGCCGTTCTCCACGCAGGGCTGGCCGGCACGAACCCCGGCGCTGCAAGCCTACTATCCCACCGCCGTGCTGGTGACCGGATTCGACATCATTTTCTTCTGGGTCGCCCGCATGATCATGATGGGGCTCAAATTCACCGATGACGTGCCGTTTCGCACCGTGTACATCCATGGACTGATACGCGACCAAGACGGCCAAAAGATGTCCAAATCCAAGGGCAATGTCATCGACCCGTTGGACATCGTCGACGGCATTTCCCTCGAGGCGTTGCTTGAGAAGCGCACCACGGGTCTGATGCAGCCGCAGATGAAATCGGGCATCGAAAAGGCCACGCGCAAGCAATTTCCCGAGGGCATCGCGGCCTACGGCACGGACGCGCTGCGCCTGTGCTTCGCGCGACTCGCAACCCAGAGCCGTGACTTGCGCTTCGACATGGCAAAAGTCGAAGAGTATCGAAATTTCTGCAACAAGCTGTGGAATGCGGCGCGCTACGTGCTGATGAACGCCGAGGGTCAGGATCTGAACCCCCAAGGCGCCGAGTACAGCCTGGCCGACAGGTGGATTCGTTCGCGGCTGGCTGCCATGCTGGCGCGGGTCGAGTCCGGCTTCGCCGACTATCGGCTCGACAATGTCGCCAATGCGCTGTACGAATTCACCTGGCATGAATTCTGCGACTGGTACGTGGAACTGTCGAAAGCGGTACTGCAGTCAGATTCCGCCTCCCCGGCGGCCAAGCGCGGCACGCGCTTTACGCTGATTCACACGCTCGAGACCTTGCTGCGCGCCCTGCATCCGCTCGCGCCCTTCATTTCGGAAGAGATCTGGCAACGGGTGCGGGTGAGTGCCGGGGTCCAGGGCGAGACCCTCATGCGTGCGGAATTCCCCACCGCCGCGGCCGTATCCGCCGACACCTTGGCGGAGCCGGAAATGCGCTGGGTGATGGATTTCATCCTCGGCGTGCGCCAGATCAAGGGCGAAATGGATATTGCACTGAGCCGCAAGGTGGCCGTGCTGCTGCAGAATGCGGGACCGCGGGATGTAGAGTATCTCGAGCGCAATGTGCACTACTTGATGCGGCTCGCCGGCATCGAGCCGCCGCGCGTGCTGGCAGCCGGCGAAGCGGCGCCCATTGCATCGGTGGCGCTGTTGGGAAATCTGGAAATCCTGGTGCCCATGAAGGGCTTGATCGATCCGACGGCGGAACTCGACCGCCTGGCGAAACGCCTGCGCAAAGCAGAGATTGACATGAGCAAATTGGAGGCCAAGCTCGGCAACAGCCAATTCGCCCAAAATGCGCCGCCCGATATCGTGGCCAAAGATCAGCAGCGCCTTGAGGAATTGCGCACGGAAATCGGTCAATTATCGGCCCAGACTGCGCGGGTGACTCAGCTTAAACACCCATGAATCCGCTGCACTCGCAGATCGATGCCATCCTTGCCCAGCTAAACCAGGTCGTCCTCGGCAAGGATGCGCAGATCCGGCTGTGCCTGGCCTGCCTCCTGGCGCGCGGCCATCTGCTGATCGAGGATATCCCCGGCGTGGGCAAGACCACGCTGGCGCACGGTATTGCACAGACCCTCGGACTGTCTTTCCAGCGCGTGCAGTTCACCAGCGATCTTCTCCCCGCCGACGTGCTCGGCGTCTCGATCTTCGATCGGGAAACCGGGAAATTCCGCTTCCAGCGCGGCCCGATCTTTGCCCAGTTGGTGCTCGCCGATGAAATCAATCGCGCCTCGCCGAAGGCGCAGAGCGCACTGCTGGAGGCCATGGAAGAACATCAGGTAACGCTCGACGGCGTGTCGATGGCCCTGCCGGAACCGTTCTTCGTCATCGCCACGCAAAACCCGCAGGACCAGGTGGGCACGTTTCCGCTGCCGGAATCGCAACTGGATCGATTCCTGATGCGAGTGCACTTAGGTTATCCGGCCGCGGCCGCGGAGCGCGAATTGTTGAGCGGCGTCGACCGGCGCGATCTGGTGAAAACGCTCAAGACCATCACCACCACCGATAGCCTTCGCCGGCTGCAGCAGAGCGTGCTCGAGGTGCATGTCGCCCCCGCGCTGCTCGACTACGTCCAGGCGCTCATCGCCCATACACGGCGCGCACCGGGTTTGAACGCGGGCCTCTCGCCGCGTGCCGGCATCGGGTTATTGCGTGCCGCCCGTGCCTGGGCCTTGATATGTGGGCGCAATGCGGTCATTCCCGAACATGTGCAAGCGATATTTCCGGCGGTGGTGGAACATCGCGTGCGCCAGCGCGGCAGCGACGCAGTCGCGGTGACCCGGCTGCTCGAGGCCGTTCCCGTCCCGTAATCCGGACAATTCATGAAGGATCGGTACATTCATGCGCGAGTTTCTCCGTTGTTCATGAATTTTATCAGCTAGAGCGCGGAGGTCCCGTGAACGTGCGCCGGGCAGTTACCGAGCGATTGCGAGCCTGGGCCATGCGCCGCCACGGCCGCGACAGCTTGCCCATCAACATCCATCGGCGCCGCATCTATCTCATGCCGACGCGCTTCGGGTTCATGCTGGGCGCGATACTCGTCGCGATGCTGATCGCCGGCCTCAACTACAACAGCAACCTCGCGCTGGGGTTTGCGTTCTTGATGTCGAGCGTGGCGTTCGTCATCATGCATCACTGCAATCGCAACCTGCAGCGCCTGTCGGTGGATGTGACCACGGAGGTCGATGCGTTCGCCGGGCACGAGGCCACCTTCGAGTTTGCGCTGCGCAACGCCTCGAATGTGGATCGATGCGATGTCGAAGCTCGCTGTCATGCGGGCAGCGGCATGGGGAGTATCCCGGCGCGGGAGAGCGGAACCATCGAGGTCATCGCCCCGGTCGCACGGCGCGGCGTGACCGTCGTTCGTCAATTCGAGCTGCGCACCCGCTATCCCTTTGGGTGGTTCTTTTCCTGGACCTATGTGCAGGGGCTCATCACCATTTACGTGGCGCCCGCACCCGCCGGAACCAAAACTCTACCTTCCGCGGGCGCCAAGGGCGGCGGCTCCCACTCGGACGCGCGAGGCGATGAGGATTTCTCCGGCCTGCGCGCCTACGAGCCGGGCGTGCCTTTGAAATACATGGCTTGGAAGGTGCTGGCGCGCGGCGGCGAGGCCGCGGTGCGCAGCTATTCGAGCTTGGCGGCACAGCCTGAGTGGCTCGAATGGTCCGCGCTCGACGGCATGGAGCAGGAGGCGCGCCTGTCGCAGCTCTGCCTCTGGGTGCTGGAAAGCGATGCCGCGCAAAGGCCTTATGGTCTGCGCATCCCCGGCCGCGAGATCGCACCTTCGGGCGGTGCCGCCCATCGCTTCGCCTGCTTGCGAGCACTTGCTGCCTTCGGGTCCGATCACGCCGCGGAGCCTGGGCGATGATTACCGATCGGGTTTCCTACGAACAGCTGCTGGGCATATCCGGCTGCTTGGGGTTGGCGCTACTGGCGCATGTGACGGCGCTGCCCCTCTGGGTACTGGCCATCGTCGTTGTCTGCGGCGTGATTCGCCTGCTGTTGGCACGCAGGGGCAGCGGCGCGCCGCCGCGCGGCATTCTCATCGCGCTCGCCGCCCTGGCGATGCCGCTGCTGTTTCTGCGCTTCCACACTTTCAACGGTCTGGCGGCGGGGACGGCGCTGCTCAGCGTAACCGCGGGCCTGAAGCTGCTGGAGACGAAAACCCAGCGCGATATCTACATCATCACCCTGATCATTTACTTCGTGAGCTTGGCCGCGCTGCTGGAAGGCGATTCCTTCTGGCTGCTGGGGTATCTGATCGGCGTCTGCTGGCTCACCACGGCCACCCTGCTGCGCGCCACGAGCAGCGGCTCGGCGCATGGTTGGCAGCGCAGCCTGCGCTATGGCGGGCGGGTACTGGCCCAAGCGCTGCCCCTGACACTGGTCCTGTGGCTGCTGTTCCCGCGGTTGGCATCGCCCCTGTGGCAAATCCCGAGTGACTCGAGAACGGCCGCCTCGGGCCTGAGCGACACCATGAGTCCCGGCGACATCACCCAATTGGCCTTGTCGGATGAAGTCGCCTTCCGCGTGCGCTTCGACACCGGAGTCCCGCCGGCATCCGATCGCTACTGGCGGGGTCCGGTGCTCGACACCTTCGATGGGCATACCTGGACGCGAGGCACTTCCGGCACGGGCGGCGCACCACCGCCGCAGGAGCCGCAAGGGCCCGCGTATCACTACACCGTGATGATGGAACCTCATCAACATCGTTGGATTTTCATGCTCGATTGGCCCTCCACCTGGGATCAACCGCGCGCTGAGCTCTCCAATGACTACACTCTGATGCAACGGGATCCGCTATCGCGGCCCATCGATGTGGTCGGCACGTCGTATACCCGGGTTCAGTACTCGGAACCCTTGAAGCCGGGAACGCGCCGCCGCGATCTGCGTCAACCGGCGGACCGCAACCCGCGCACGCAGCAGCTGGCGCAGGAAATGCGCGGCGCGCATCCCGATGACATGGATCTGGTGAGCGCCGTGCTCGGCATGTTTCACCAGCAACCGTTTTACTACACGCTCACACCACCGAAGCTCGCCGACAACTCGGTGGACGAATTCCTGTTCGACACCAAACGCGGATTCTGCGGCCACTACGCCTCCGCCTTCGCCGCATTGATGCGCGCCGCCGGTATTCCCGCCCGAGTGGTCACGGGCTACCACGGCGGAATGCTCAATCCCTACGGCGACTACTGGATCTTGAGGCAGAGCGATGCCCACGCCTGGACGGAAATCTGGATCGAAGGACGCGGCTGGGTACGCGTCGACCCCACGGCCGCCATCGCCCCGGAACGCGTCGAGAAGGGGCTGTCCAACGCCGCCGGCGCCGATGACTCCCTGGCCAGCCGCTGGCAACGAAAGACGCCGTGGTTCGCGGGCGCGCGGCTGCGACTCGATCTGCTGCGCGAAATGTGGCGCGAACGCATCTTGGATTTCAATCAGGACTCACAGCGCAAATTGCTCGAATTCCTCAAGATCCCGGAACCGGATGGCCAGAAACTGG
This sequence comes from Gammaproteobacteria bacterium, assembly GCA_021323735.1. GTDB lineage: Bacteria > Pseudomonadota > Gammaproteobacteria > Steroidobacterales > Steroidobacteraceae > Bog-1198. Next base: position 84,288 of record JAJPKM010000025.1, on the reverse strand, counting down.
TGTTGGTCATGGGCACCGCCATGGCACTAGTGCTCGTCTGGCTCACCTGGCAGGTGCATCGCGAACTCGCCCCTCCTTCCAAAGATGTCGCGGGCCGCACGTACGCGCGGCTGTGCGCGAAACTGGCCGCTGCGGGGGTCGCACGCAAGCCCCACGAAGGCGCGGAGGCCTACGCGATTCGCGTGGCGCATGAGCGCCCGGATCTTGCGAAAACGGTAACCGCCCTGTGCCGCCACTACTCCGCCTTGCGCTACGCCACCCCCTCGAGAAGCATTACTTTGGGCCAGTTCCAGGCGAGCGTGCGCGCCTTCAGACCCAAGCGAGCGATGCGGACACTTTGATCCGATCACCGATGACGTTAGGATGCCGGGCTTCAAGCACCGCCCCTGGGGAGAACTCATGTCGATAAGAACAATGATCTACGCCGCATGTCTGCTGAGCGCCACCTGCGGACCCCTCATGGCGGAGGAGCCGACGCCATTCTTCACCCTGCGTCCCATCGGCACCGGGGTATGGGCGGCGATCTCGCCTGCCAGGGGCAAGGCGGGCAGCAATGCCGGGTTCGTCATCGGATCGGACGGGGTCCTGGTGGTGGATTCCTTCGTGGATCCGGCGGCCGCGCAGGCATTGCTGGATGAGATCCATGCCAAGACGAAGCTCCCGGTGCGATACGTGGTCAATACCCACTATCACCTGGATCATGTCGCCGGGAATGGCGTGTTCAAGGATTCCGGGGCGCTGATCCTCGCGCAGGCCAATGTGCGGACCTGGGAACATACCGAGAACCTGAAGTTCTTCGGCGACAAGATCACACCTCAGCAGAAGCAGCTGGTCGAAACGCTGGTGCTGCCCTCGGCCGTCTACCGCGACGGCGTTGAGCTTTTCTTGGGCGACCGCAAAGTCGTCGTGCGCGTACTCCCCGGGCATACCGGCGGCGACTCGGTCGTGGTCGTGCCGGATGCAGACGTGGTGTTCACCGGCGACATGTTCTGGAACCACTCCCTGCCGAACCTAATCGATGCCGATACTCAGGCGCAAATCGCCAGCAACGATACCTTCCTCAAAGATTACTTCAAGGCTTCCTTCGTGCCGGGGCACGGCGAGGTCGGCAAGGCTGCCGACGTACAGGCCTTCAGGGACTACCTGGCGGCGCTGCGCACCGCAGTCGCGGCCGCACGCGGTACCGAGGGGTCCGCCGCCGTGGTGAAGTCGGTACTGCCGCAATTGAAGCCGGTCTACGGCGGGTGGAATTATTTCGATCACTTCGCCCAGCGCAACATCGAGCAGACGGCGGATGAATTGGCAGGCCGCAAGCGCGTTCCGATGCCCTGAGCTGATCATCCCCGTGAGCCGCTGCAGTCGGCGGCAGGCGGGCAAAACGACGCTCTTTGCCCGCCGCGCGAGGGTGTGCGGAGTCCGATCCCTCGCTTCGAACTAGGCCGCCAGATTCTCCCGCGTCTTCAGAAATTTGATTTCCGGCCAGCGCTCCTCGGTCAGCCCGAGATTCACCCGGGTCGGGGCGAGATACACCAGTTCGCCGGCGTGATCGACGGCGAGATTGTCGTGGGCCTTGGTGCGAAACTCGGCCAGGCGCTTCTCGTCTTGGATGTTCACCCAACGTGCCACCGCCACGTTGATGGGCTCGAACACGCATTGCACGCTGTACTCGTCCTGTAGGCGAAAGGCCACCACCTCGAATTGCAGCTGGCCGATTGCGCCTAAGATCAGGTCATTGTTGCGCAGCGGCTTGAACAACTGCGTCGCGCCCTCCTCACAGAGCTGCGACAGGCCCTTCTGCAACGCCTTCATGCGCAGCGGATCTTTGAGCACTGCACGCCTGAATATTTCCGGTGCGAAATTCGGCACACCGGTGAAGGTGAGGTTCTCGCCCTCGCTGAAGGTATCGCCGATATTGATCGTGCCGTGATTGTGCAAACCGATGATGTCCCCTGCGTAGGCCTCTTCGGCCTGACTGCGATCCGCCGCCAGAAAGGTGAGCGCATCGGCGATGCGAACATCCTTGTCGAGCCGCACATGGTACAGGCGCATGCCGCGTGCATAGCGCCCCGAGCACAGCCGCATGAAGGCGATGCGATCGCGGTGTCCGGGATCCATATTGGCTTGAATCTTGAAGACGAAGCCGGTGAGCTTGGGCTCGTCCGCTTGCACAGGACGCTGCAAGGTGGGACGGGGCAACGGCGCCGGCGAGTGGGCGACAAAGGACGAGAGCAACTCTCGCACGCCGAAATTGTTGACCGCGGAACCGAAGAAAACCGGCGTCTGCTTCGCCGCCCGGTAGCGCTGCAAATCGAACTGTGGGCTGGCGCCCCGCACCAGCTCGACCTCGTCGAGGAACTTGTCGTAGCGGTCGCCAAGGAATTCGCGTGCCTCATCGCTCGCGATGCCGACGATGGTCTCGTGGGTTCCCACCCGCCCCTTCTCCACCGGCACGTACACATAGATCTTGTCTTCGATCAGATGATAGACGCCCAGCAGATCGCGGCCCATGCCGATGGGCCAGGTGATGGGCGCGCATTGGATCTTGAGGACGCTCTCGATCTCGTCGAGCAGTTCGATGGGCGCCCGCCCGTCACGGTCCAGTTTATTGACGAAGGTCATGATGGGCGTGTCGCGCAGCCGGCACACGTCCATGAGCTTGATGGTGCGCTCCTCGACGCCCTTGGCGCAGTCGATGACCATCAAGGCGGAGTCCACCGCGGTCAGTGTGCGATACGTATCCTCCGAGAAATCCTCGTGACCCGGCGTGTCCAACAGATTGACGATGCAATCGTCGAACGGGAATTGCATCACCGATGAGGTGACCGAGATACCGCGCTGCTGCTCCAGACGCATCCAGTCGGACGTGGCATGACGCGTGGCCTTGCGGCCCTTGACGGTACCCGCCATTTGGATGGCACCCCCGAACAACAGCAGCTTTTCGGTCAGCGTGGTCTTGCCCGCGTCGGGGTGGGAGATGATGGCAAAGGTTCTTCTTTTGCCTATTTCCTCGAGTAATTCAGTGTTCGACATGAGTTGAAATTCCGACTTCGTACAATTTCTTGTACAAGATTCCAAGGAGTGCCCGGCGAGCGGCCACGGGCAACTAAGCCGCCTATTGTAAGGCTTGGAGCACCGTCCCGGTTCACGAAATCAAGGAAATCAAGACCTAAAGACAGTCTTGAAGCACGTCGCAGGAATAGATGAGGCCGGCAAAGATAAAAACGACTGTAATCGCCACAAGGTAAGCCATCATGGCCGCGACCCGCGGCAAGTGAGCGCGAACCGAAAGCGCTATGCCATAGAGGCCGGGCAACGCCGCGAGCCCGACAAGGATCGAAAATCTAGTGGTAGACCACGGACCTGCTGCACGGCCAAACACCCAAAGATAGACCACCAACACACACAAGGGGCTGCCGACGATCGCTGCCCACAGCAGAAGTTTTCGCTTCATTTCGGCTGCGTCAGCACCCGGCGCAACACCGCGGCGTCTTCGCGTCCGACGGTGGCCTGGTAGTATCCGCGGCGGATGCCCACTTGCTCGAACCCCAAGGAGTGATACAGCCGGGCCGCTGCCACATTGGAGGGCCTGACCTCCAGAAACGCTTCGCTCATGCCCGCGGCGCGGGCTCGATCGAGCAGGTACAACATGACCTTGCGGGCAAACCCACGAGCACGATATTCATCCCTGACGCATACATTCAGTATGTGCGCCTCGCCTGCGCCGACCGACATGATGCCGTAGCCCCCCAAATCACCGGCCACGTCGATGACGCGGCACACATAGCCGACGCGCAGACAGTCGCGGAAGATTCCCTCGCTCCAGGGAAATTGATACGCGGACTTCTCGATGGCGGCAATGACGGGAATGTCGAATTCATGCATGGGCCTGACGTCGACCCTCGCCGGCTCCATGTCCAGCTTGACGCTAGACACGGAAACAGACCTCGCGCGCGAATTTCAAATCCTCCCAGGCTTTGCGCTTGTCGGTAGGAGTGCGCAATAAATAAGCGGGATGGTAGGTGACGACCATCGGTACCTGCGTCGCGCCGAAGCGATGCACTCGCTGGCGCAGGCTGCCCAGCGTCTTGTCGGTGCGAAGCAGGTTTTGCGCCGCGATGCGCCCGACAGCCAACATGATCTTCGGTTTCAATAGTGCAATCTGCCGTTCCAGATAGGGCAAACACTCCGCGGCTTCGCTGACTCCGGGGTCGCGGTTGCCCGGTGGGCGACACTTCAAGACATTCGCAATGTATACCTGTTCGCGGGCCAATCCCACTGCATGCAGCATGGCATTCAACAACTGGCCCGCCCGTCCGACGAAGGGCTCGCCCTGACGGTCCTCCTCCGCGCCGGGCGCCTCACCGACGATGAGCCATTCCGCGTTGAGATTGCCCACGCCGAACACGGTCTGTGTACGCGTCGCGCACAGGCCGCAGCGAACGCAGGCCGCCACCCGCGCGCGCAACTCGGTCCAATCCGCGCCTGCCTCACGCGCCGGCGTGTCGGCGAGTTCCGTCGCCGGAACGATCGCCGGCACTGCGCTCGCCGGATTGGGCTCGGGTGAATTGGCTACCTCAGCCTCGGCGGCGCGCAGCGTCCAACTCACCAACCCTAAGCCGGCAAGATATTCCCGGCGCAGGTCGCTATTCATGGGTCGGTGTTACGGAGCGATTTCGCCGTCGCAATTTGCGATATACCCATACCGTCGGTGCAGATAGGGCGTACAGGCCGAAAATCACCAACAAGCTGGTGGGCAGATGCAGAAAAATGAAAATAAAGGCGAGCGGCACCAGCACAATGTAGGTGAAGCGCACCTTCGCACCGGCATTGACATACTTGAAACTATTGAATGCGAAGCGGCTGATCATCAATGCGCCGGCGATGGCCGTCACGCAGAACGCAAGGATCAGTCCCGGCAGGCCGATGTGGGTTTGATCGCTGGCCAGCCAGACCAGGGCCGCCACGATGGCCGCGGCCGACGGGCTGGGCAGGCCCTCGAAATAATGCTTGTCCTGCGTCGCCGATCGGGAGTTGAAGCGGGCCAGGCGCAAAGCCGCCGCCGCCGCGTAGAAAAAGCATACCAACCACCCGATCCGGCGCCACAGCGGTCCGTACTCGGCAATACGCGCCACGCCCCATTGGTAGGTGACGATTGCCGGGGCGACACCGAAGGACACCATGTCCGAAAGACTGTCGTACTCCTTGCCGAAGGCGCTCGCGGTTTGAGTCCAGCGCGCCACGCGTCCGTCCAATCCGTCGAAGATCATGGCGACGAATACGGCGATGCCCGCGTATTCGAACCGCAAGTCGATGGCGGCCACGATGGCGTAAAAGCCGGCAAAAATGGCGCCCGTCGTGAGTAGATTGGGCAGCCAATAAACTCCGCGCGGTCGTGCTGGAGAGTCGTCGACGTCGCTCATTGCCACGCATAATACCAGGGGGGCTGATGTAAGATATGCGGCTATGCGCTTATCCCAATACCCCATTTCCACCCTCAAAGAGGTTCCCGGCGACGCAGAAGTCGTCAGTCATCAGTTGATGCTGCGCGCCGGGCTGATCCGCCGCCTGGCGGCCGGTCTTTACGTCTGGCTGCCCATGGGGCTTCGGATCCTGAAGAAGGTGGAACACATCATCCGCGAGGAGATGAATCGTGCCGGCGCCTTGGAGCTGTGCATGCCGACCATCCAACCGGCCGAACTCTGGGTGGAATCGGGGCGCTGGAGCAAGTACGGCCCGGAGCTGCTGCGCTTCAAGGACCGCCATGACCGCGAATTCGCGTATGGACCCACCCATGAGGAGGTCATCACGGACATCGCGCGGCGCGAACTGCGCAGCTACAAGCAGCTGCCGGTGAATTTTTACCAGATTCAGTTCAAGTTCCGCGACGAAATTCGCCCGCGTTTCGGCGTCATGCGCGCGCGCGAATTCCTGATGAAGGACGCGTATTCGTTCCATACGGACGAAGCCAGCCTGGCAGAGGGCTACCGGCTCATGTACGAAGCGTACACACGCATTTTCACCAGGATGGGACTCAAATTCCGGGCGGTACAAGCCGATGGGGGCAGTATCGGCGGCGATACATCGCAGGAGTTTCACGTCCTGGCGGAATCAGGCGAGGACGCCATCGCGTTCTCCGACGCGGACGATTACGCCGCCAATCTAGAAACCGCCGCCGTTCAGCCGCCTGCCGCGGCGCGCGCACCCGCCGCCCAGCCGCTGACCAAGGTGCCGACGCCGAACGCGCGCACCATCGCCGAGATCTGCACGCTGCTCGGCGTGAGCCCCGCGCAATGCGTCAAAACTCTGCTGGTGGACGGTACCGACGGCGATGTCGTCGCGCTGGTCATCCGCGGCGATCACGAGCTCAACGCCGTGAAATCCCAAAAACTGGACGGTGTCGCGCGTCCGCTGCGCATGGCCGGTGCCGAGCGCATCCGAGCGGCGGCAGGCGCCGAACCGGGATTCATCGGTCCCGTCGGCTTCAAAGGTAAGGTCTATGTCGACCATGCCGCGGCCCATCTGGCCGATTTCGTCTGCGGGGCGAATGAAAAAGACGTGCACTATCGCGGCGTGAACTGGGGCCGCGATCTCCCCGATCATTCGTCGGTCGACATCCGCAATGCCCGGCCCGGGGACCCGAGCCCCACGGGGCGCGGCACCCTGAGGATTGCGCGCGGCATCGAGGTGGGACACATATTCCAGCTCGGGCAGCTTTACAGCGCGGCGATGAATGCCAGTGTCCTGGACGAACAGGGGAAGGCGCTGACCATGTTCATGGGTTGCTACGGCATCGGCGTCACGCGCGTGGTCGCCGCGGCGATCGAACAGAATCACGATGCCAATGGGATCCTGTGGCCCGAGGCCATCGCCCCCTTCCAGGTGATCCTGGTGCCGATCAACTATCAAAAATCGGCGCGCGTACAGGAGACCGCCGACGCGCTGTACCGGGACTTCAATGCCGCCGGCATCGATGTGTTGCTGGACGATCGCGACGCTCGTCCGGGCGTCAAGTTCGCCGATTCGGAGCTTCTGGGCATTCCGCACCGCATCGTCATCGGCGAGCGCACCTTGGCCGCGGGAAATCTCGAATATCGTCACCGGCGCGCGACGGAGTCGACGGAAATTTCCGCCGCCGATCCGGTAGGCTATATTCGACATAAGTTAAATGGCTGAGTTCGCCCTATGCGCTATGCCTTGGCGGTGCTGGCCGCGCTGATCCTCGCATCGGCCGTTCCCGGCGGGGCGCATGCGGATCAACAGCGAGACCCGGAACTTAAGGAGCTGCTGCAAAAGATCATGGGCAGTGCCGATTGTTTCGCCGACAAGTACGAATCCGAGGTCTGGCACAAGTCGATGGAACCGCGCCTGGCCCAATTCGTGCCGACGCACGAGGCGCGGATAGAAATACTGGATCATGTGTACTGCGAGGCCAAGCGCGATCCGACACTGCAGATCCCGCCGGACCTGGTGCTGGCGCTGATGGAGGTCGAGAGCCGCTTCGATCGCTGCGCGGTCTCGTCCGCCGGCGCCGTGGGCTTGATGCAAGTCATGCCATTCTGGCCGCGAGAGCTGGGAGTTCAGAACCAGCTCGTCAAGGTCGCGCCCAATATCCGCATGGGCTGCGAGATCCTGCGCTACTACCTGCGTGCGGAGCATCGCAATTGGTCCCTGGCGCTGGCCCGATACAACGGCAGCGTGGGCCGCAATAAGTATCCCGCCCTGGTCATGCAGCGCTGGCAGCGCGCATGGCGCTTCTAGGGTCTAATGCGGAGCCGCCGCCGGCGCCTCTGCGTGTTGGGCGTTGGCGAGCGCCGCCGCCGCGTGGTGTTTGGCTTGCAGCGCGGCCAGCCGGGCGCGGCCGTACTCCTGCGCCTGCAGGTGCGCTTCCGCCCGGGCGATCGCCGCCTGTGCTGCATCGTATTCCGGGGAGCCGCCGCGGGTGGCTCCCGCCGCCGCCGCGGCAACGATGGCCTGGCGCGCATCGCTCATTTCCTGTACAGGCGGCGCCGTTCTGCAACCCAGCAGACAGGCAACACCGACCAGAACGAGAATGATCCGCGACATAGGCTTGCAGCGACACTAGCAATAGCAGCCAAAGCCGTCAAACAAGCGCCCGTTATACAATAGGTTTTTTCAGCTTGCTGAGCCGTTGCGCCGGCGCAGCACCGGCACGCGATCCTGCCAAATCCACGGAAGACCATTCATGAAAGAAGTATTGGTTCTGTATTATTCACGCCAAGGCAGCACCGCCGCGTTGGCGCGACAAATCTGCCGCGGAGTGGAAGCGGTTGCCGGCATGCAGGCCCGGTTGCGCACCGTCGCCCCGATCTCAGCCACTACCCAAAGACTCGATCCGCCCGTACCGGAGTCGGGGCCGCCCTATGCCACGCACGATGACCTGACCGAATGCTGCGCCTTGATCCTCGGCAGCCCCACGCGGTTTGGAAACATGGCGGCGCCCGTCAAATACTTTTTGGACGGCACCAGTGCGCTGTGGATGTCGGGTGCGCTGGTCGGCAAGCCTGCCGGCGTTTTCACCTCGACCCAGACACTGCATGGCGGCCAGGAGTCGACGCTGCTGTCGATGATGGTGCCGCTGCTTCACCACGGCATGTACTTGGTGGGCCTGCCTTACACAGAAGCGGGCCTGACGGACACGCGCAGCGGCGGCACCCCCTACGGGGCAAGCCATGTGGCCGCTCTTGCCGCGCAGGGCGAACTCTCGGAGCACGAGAGCGTCCTGGCACGCGCCTTAGGGCTGCGAGTCGCGGCGCTCGCCGCGCGGTTGGCGCCGCGCGCATGAGCGCTGCGCCAATCGCACGCGCGCTCACCCTATGGCTTTGGTTCGCACTCACGGTGAGCTTGCTGGCATGGATACTCGCCGGCTATCCGTGGCCGATTTGTCTCGCCGCGGCATTGCCGCTGCTGGCGCCATTGCGGGGCTTGGTGCGCGGTAGCCGCCACACGTACGCCTGGGCTACCCTGTTCGCCATTCCTTACTTCGCCTTTGCGGTGACCGAACTTTTGGCGAATCCGCGCGCGCGCTGGGTCGCCGCAATGAGCCTGCTGCTGGTGTTCGCCTGGTTCTGCGCTATGATTTTGTTCCTGCGTGCTTCTCGAGGGCATCGCGGATGAAGGGAATGGTGAGGCGGCGCTGCTCCACCAGCGAGGCCTCATCGAGCGCGTCCAGTATCTGGAACAGCGTCGGCAAATCACGCGGCATGCGCTTCAGCAAATACTCGGAGGTCTCGTAGGGCAGCTGCAAACCGCGCTGTGCCGCACGCAGCCGCAATGCTTCGATGCGGCCCGCATCGTCTAGCTCACGTAGCTGGTACACCACGCAGGAACCGGCTCTGGAGGCCCAGTCGTGCAGCACCCAAGCCGCCTGCCGAGGCGCCACCGCGGCTGCAAATATCAAACGTGTGCGCAGTTCAGCGGCCTCGTTGAACAGCCTGAACAGTGCCCGCTCCCAGGCCTGATCGCCGGCGACGGCATCCACATCGTCGAGACCCAAGACCTGGCTGCGTTCGAACCCAAGCAGGGCCTCGGGCGGCAAGGCAATCGATCTATCCAAGGGGAAGTACGCTCCCGCCTCCCCGGCTGCGGCGCACACGGCCTGCAGCAAATGCGTCTTGCCGCTGCCGCGGCCACCCCACAGCCACAGCGGCGCCGTGTTCGCCGAGCGCAGCGCCGTGAGCACCTCTGCATTCTGACCCGGGGCAAAGCTGTCGAACACCGCCTCGGCGCGCAGCCGCATGCCCAGCGCGAGTTGCTTCATGCCGCCGCTGCCCGCTTGCCATACACCAGCACATAGTCGATGCCGCTCACCACCACCGTCGCGAACATCAGCGCGCCGAGCCAGGTCACCACCCAATCGGACGGCACCGCGAATTTGGCCCGGCTCACCACTGCCAGGATGAAGGCAGCCTGGCACACCGTATTGATCTTGCTGACGAGGGATGGCTGTGCCGTCAACGCGCCGCGGACCACGCGGTAGGCCGCCGCCCCGAACACGATGATGACATCCCGCGCCACCGCCGCGGCCATGAGCCAGAGCGGCACCAGCTTGATGACGCCCAACGTGACGAAGACCGCGGCAAGCAGCGCCTTGTCCGCGATCGGATCGAGCATGGCGCCCAGTTCGCTCCTCCAGCCGAAACGCCGGGCGAGAAAGCCGTCGGCGGCATCCGATACGGCGGCGACGGCGAACAACCCGATGGAAAGCGCCAGCCGTCCATCCTTGAGCGCCAATGAAATCGGCACGGCCAGCGCAATTCTGATCATGCTGATGAGGTTGGGTATATGGCGCACGGATGGGTCACTAGCCGGAACTATTCATGAGCAACGGGAGGGCTCGAAGCCAACATGCATGCATACACCGATCTTTCCTGAATAGCGCAGGTTAGCGATGCAATTGGAAGCGCTGAATTCCGTTCTCGCCGGCGGCGGCCGGCTGCAATCGCCCATTCAAGGTCAACGCACGCTGCAGCGAGGCGACTCCCCCGCGTGTCGCCAAGCGAAATCGGACGGTATCCCCGACCAGGGATTCCACGCTCACATGGGAGATGAAGGTGAGCGATTCCAGATAGGTCGTCAGGCTGGCATAGTCGCGAAGATCGTTGATGCCCACGACCTCGATTTCCACGGGCGCGAGGCTGCCGCTGGTCGCAAAAATGCTCGCGTACAGATCGGCGGCGCGGTTGACCCCCTCCAACGTACCGGAAAACTCACTACTTTGGTCCTGAAAAAGATGCGTCCAACGGATTGACGCACTCGCCGTGCCGCCGACGGCGCGCCCCACCAAAATCCCGTCGCTTCCCATGCGCCGCCCGATATCGGCAAAGCCGCCGGGCGAACCGTTATTCACCGCGGCAAAGTCGATGTGATACTTCTGCAGTTCCGCGCCGCTCGGCCACACCAAGGGCAACCCGCGCGCGCTCGCAGCCGCATCGATGGCCGTCTTCAACTCGGATACCTCTTCCGTGGTGACGATGCTGCCGGTCTGGGGCCCGGTTTGCACCGCCAGGAGCACCAACGTGTTCGGCCGCTCATGGCCCCAAAGAGGCTGGCCGTTCTGCGTGAGCCAGCGCTCGATGGCAGAGCCGTCGAAAACCACCCATAGCTGACTGTCCGGCGCGGCCCGGTACTGCTGCACATAGCGCCGCGCGTTGGCAATCAGGGGACCGAAGGCGGGGTCTTCATCCACCGAACGCCGGCCGGTGACGCGCACCAGAACTGCCTTCATCGCGCTCTGGAAGGCCGCCGCCTGCGACGCCTCCGAACGGTCGGGAATCGGCGCCGCGACTTGATACATCTCGGCGCGCGTCAGCGCAAAAGCCGGCACGCCAAAGCCAAGCCCGGCGATGCAACCCAAAAAGACAGCGGCGAACCGCAGGTCTAGTCCCGAAAAGCGCCATAAGTATCGTGCCATGGTGTTGTAAAATACCACAGCTGCCACGCCCACCGCGTTGGCCCTTCCTACATGAGGAATCAGATGACTGAGCGAGCGCCGGTAACTTATCGCGACGCCGGAGTCGATATTGACGCCGGCGACGAACTTGTCGAGCGCATCAAGCCGCGGGTGCGCCGCTCGATGCGCCCCGAAGTGCTGGGCGGGATCGGCGGCTTTGGCGCGCTGGTCGAGCTGCCCATGGACCGGTACCGCAGACCGGTGCTGGTGTCGGGAACCGACGGCGTCGGTACCAAGCTGCGGCTCGCCATCGACACCCGCCGGCATGACGGAGTGGGAATCGATCTGGTGGCCATGTGCGCCAATGACGTGGTGGTCCAAGGTGCCGAGCCGCTGTTCTTTCTGGATTACTTTGCCAGCGGCAAGCTCGACGTCGATGTCGGCGAGCGAGTCATTGCCGGCATCGTCGAGGGCTGCGTCCAGGCCGGCTGCGCGCTGGTCGGCGGCGAGACCGCGGAGATGCCGGGCATGTACCACGGCGCCGACTACGATCTGGCGGGTTTTTGCGTCGGCGTGGTGGAGAAGGACGCAATCATCGACGGCTCGAAAACAACGGCCGGCGATGTGGTCTTGGGGCTGCCCTCCTCAGGCCCCCATTCCAATGGCTTTTCCTTGATCCGCAAGATTCTCGAGCTGTCCCATGCGGACACTTCGGCCGATCTCCAAGGGATCAGCCTCATCGACCGCCTCATGGCGCCGACGCGGATTTACGTCAAGCCGCTGCTCAAACTGATCCGCGAAGTCTCGGTCCACGGTCTATCGCACATCACGGGCGGGGGATTGGTCGACAACATCCCGCGCGTATTGCCGGACGGACTGGAAGTGATTCTGCAGGGCGGTTCCTGGCGCCGCGAGCCGGTATTCGAATGGCTGCAGCGGCAGGGCAATATCGCAGACGCTGAGATGTATCGGGTGTTCAATTGCGGTATCGGCATGACGGTACACGTAGCAGCGCACGACGCGCAGCGTGCCATCGGCATCCTGCGTGACGCGGGCCAAGAGGCGCTGGTGATCGGCTCGATACGCAGCGGAACCCGAGGCGTCGTCATCGCTTGAACGGGATGGCGCCGCGGCCGCCGATCGTCGTCCTCATTTCGGGACGCGGCAGCAACATGCGCGCGCTCATCGCACACAGCCGCTCGCCCGCCGCCGCCTTCGAGGTACGCGCAGTCCTTGCCGACCGTGCCGATGCAGGGGGCCTCGAGACGGCCCGGCAGTTCGGGATTACCGCGCGCGCCTTGGAGCCCGCGAAGGGCATGGACCGCGCCACCTACGACGGCATTCTGGCCGCCGCCATCGACGAGTACTCCCCGGCTCTGATCGCACTCGCCGGATTCATGCGCATTTTGTCCGCACCCTTCGTCGACCGGTACCGAGGAAAGATGTTGAACATTCACCCTTCCTTGTTGCCCAAATATGCAGGCTTGCACACGCACCGGCGTGCCCTCGAAGCCGGGGACGCCGAGCATGGCGTGACGGTGCACTTCGTCACCGAGCAGCTCGATGGCGGACCGCGCGTGATCCAGGCCCGCGTTCCCATCGAAAGCGGTGATACGGAAGCGACATTGAGCCTGCGGGTACTGGCACAGGAACATGTCATCTACCCGCTGGCCGTCGATTGGTTCTGCACCGGCCGATTGCGCTACGCAGCAGGCCAAGCCGTGTTGGACGGAAACATCTTGAGCGAGCCTAGGCAAGTGACCGACGTCGGACGAGAGAGGATTCAATGATGCCGATATCGCCGATGAACTTGAAACCGATCGCCCTTCCGGTATCTGCTGCGGTGGCACTCGTCGGCGTCGCACTCGCCGCATCTGCCAGGGCACCCGCAGCCGCGGCGCTCGCCAGCGTAGCACTCGCCGCATCTGCCGCCGCATCGCCGGCGGCGTCGGCGGATGAACCGGGTATCGCACCGTTTGTCGCGCACTATGAGGCAGCCTGGAAGGGCATCAGCGTCGGCACCAGCGATATACAGCTGATACGGGGCGATAAGCCGGGCAGCTATCAATACACCTGGACCATTACCGCGCACGGCGTTTTTCGCCTCGCGTACCACGATGACCTCGTACAAAAGAGCTGGCTGAGCATAGTCGGGGACCATGTGCGACCGGATAGGTACTCTGGCAGGGAAGGCGCATCGAGCGTGGCGATCGATTTTGACTGGCCGAACAAGCGCGCCACGGGCGTATCGGAAACGAAGCCGGTCGACTTGAAGCTCCAAGAAGGCACCCAGGATGTCATGTCGATTCAAGTCGAGGTGATGCTCGACCTGAAGCGCGGCAACCTACCCAGGACCTTCCAAATCATCGACAAGGACCAGCTCAAGGAATTCAATTACACCCAGGAAGGCAAGGCGAAACTCAGGACTGCGATCGGCGAACTGGACACCGTCATCGTCGCCAGCCAGCGCGCGGGCAACAATCGCCTGCTGCGCATGTGGTTCGCTCCATCGCTGGGATTCGTACCGGTGCAGGCGGAGCGCAGCCGGGACGGCAAGATCGAGATCGCCATGCGCATCAAGAGCGTCGATCGCCCGGCCGACATCACGCCGCCGGAGCCGCGGCCTTAAGTCTTCGGCAGAGTGACGCCGCGCTGGCCCTGGTATTTGCCGCCGCGATCGCGGTATGAGGTCTCGCAGACCTCATCGGATTCGAAGAACAGCATTTGCGCCACGCCTTCGTTGGCATAGATTTTCGCGGGCAGCGGCGTGGTATTGGAGAATTCCAGCGTCACGTGCCCTTCCCATTCGGGCTCCAAAGGCGTTACGTTGACTATAATTCCGCAATTCTTAACGAACACGCCGGCCTGCAAAGCAAAATTGCCCGCTTCGGGGACCGTCAGACAATACACATCGTGGTCACCGGCAATCTCGCGCACCGCCGCGACTTTGTGATTGCGATAAGCGGACATTCCCTTGAACTGCTTGATTACCTCTGGAATGTGGCGATGCTTCCGTGGAACGTCATCGTAGATCTTGTGCCTGACGTTCCATTCATTGGCAAGCGCGCAGGTGGGGTAAAGATCTCCATCAATCGGCTGGTAAACGTGTTCATAGCCGCGGAACAGGTCGCGATATAACGGCATCAGTGCATCTTCGGGGCGAAGCGTGTGTGCTGCCGCCATCCGCCCGTCTCGCTTCATGAACAAATGATCGGGCGTCGCCCGGATCCGTTCGCCGTTATCCAGTTCAATTTCAAGCAGTGAATCTCGACCGATAAATCGAGGCGCATCCAAAAGGCTGACGATCAGGCGACGGTTCTCGCCCATGCTATATCCCCAGAACAGTTCGCCCGAGTCGTGCCTTCTGGCCATTTCCTCGAGAGTCGGCGATGTTCCATCGACCAACGCGACGCGGGTGTTGCCTGAAAAGCATCTTGCGTAGGTCGAATTATGCACAATGAGATCATTGGCCACGAAGTTGTGCAGCTTCGGCACAGAGATATCGAACACCTCTTCTTCGCCCGCCGGCTCAATGCTCTCGACGACGTCCCACATCGGCCCGTCGACAAGAGGACTGACGTACATATCCCCTGTTGCCAGCGCCACCTGGGTTGCCGCATAGAAGGGCACCGACTGGCCTGGCTGCGTATGAATATTGAGCGAGCTCAACGACACACCGCCCACGCGTGCCGCCATGCCGATCATGGGCCAGGCCTCCGCGGGCAGCGTGTCGAAGTTGCTTCGACGCCTCGGCCGGGCTCGAATCATCGGCAGCACTTCAACGTCAAGCCGTTGTTGCTTCAGGGAGCCCGGAGTGAAGCCGATCCTCTCTGCAAAGCGCCGGATCTGATCCTTATCGGTAATTTGGATTTTGCAAGCACGCGTTCCGATGGCTGTGATTTTCTCGCGAATCAGCGAGAACACGCCGAATCGAAGCAATAGATGGTGCACATCCTCGATCAGCCTTCGGGATTTCGAGTAGTACTCGAGAAACACCCCGGCTTCAGAGCTGTACACGCTGCCGTCGCCGCTGAATAGCGATTGAAGGAACAATCGAACCGAGCTTTCAGGCGCGGTGAATACGCTCTGCGGAACAAACTTCTCACCCGCTCCAATATTCAATTGGTATTTCTGCAGCCATGAGTGCGCTCGATTGCGTTCGGGTACGCCGCCTCGGCCTCGCCTATTGACGAGACGGTAGCCGTAGCGTCCATTGAACGTGACGACCCCCATACCGGAATCCGCCATGCACCTTTTCAACAAATCAACCATTGCCGGATCGGCCGTGGTGTAAGTCGGGCTGTGCCCGGGAGTGTCGCATTGCCCTTCCGAGATCATCAATCCCAGCAAGCTCGCTTCCCAATCGGGAATCGACGTCTTGCCGAAGACCGGAATATCGCGAGCGGCCGCGATCCGATCGCCCGGGCGCAAGTCGCTGAGCGGCACCCATCCCTTTAGCTTGAGGAAGGGGTGATTGGCCGTGGCGCGAATACGCAAACCGGCGCGGGTTCGCAGTTCAAAGACCTCTTTCTTGCCCTGTGGCACGAATGCCGACACTTTTGCCGCTTTGAGCCGCCAGGAACCATCGAGCGCTAGCGTCGATTTACCCCAACGCATTTCCGTAATCGGCAGGTACGCGCCGGTATCGGCGTCAACCACTCGGGTGTCGCCTGTGACGCACTTTCCCAAACATACGGTCAAAACGCTGCGCGGAATCCGAAAATATTCCACCGTGCTGGCGAGCGCGAAGGAGTTCGGCGGAATGATGCACACCGGCCCCTTGAAGTCGACGAAGGATTTCTCGTCGAAGGCCTTCGGATCGACGATGGTCGAGTTGATGTTGGTGAATATCTTGAAGTCTTCGGCGCAGCGCACGTCATAGCCGTAGCTCGACGTACCGTAGGAGACGATTTTGTGGCCGTCCGCGACACGGACCTGCTGCGCGGAGAACGGTTCGATCATGCCGTGTTCGGCGGACATGCGCCGGATCCAACGATCGCTTTTTATGCTCATTAGGTTGCTTCGACCGTGATCTTCGGAAACGCACGGCTGTAGTCTTTGTTCAGCGTGGCCAAGCGCGCCGCCGTGCGGCGCGCCATCAGGAAATAAGCGCGGGCGCGTTCGCTCCCGGGTTCGGACACCACGGTCGGGGACCCACCGTCCGCATCTTCCCGAATGCGGGTGTCCAAGGGCAGCTCGCCCAGCAGTTGCACGCCGTATTGGGCCGCCATGCGCGCCCCGCCGCCGCTGCCGAAAACATGCTCCACGTGGCCGCACCGGGTGCACACATGCATGCTCATGTTCTCGACCACCCCGAGTACCCGCACTTCAACCTTTTCGAACATCTTGAGGCCCTTGCGGGCGTCCAGCAGGGCAATGTCCTGCGGGGTAGTCACGATGACCGCGCCGCTCACCGGAACCCGTTGCGCCAGCGTGAGCTGGATATCGCCGGTTCCGGGCGGCATGTCCACCACCAGATAGTCCAGATCACCCCAGGTGGTATCGCCGAGCAGCTGGGTCAGCGCCTGGGTGACCATCGGTCCGCGCCAGGCCATCGGCTGTTCCTGATCGATCATGAAGCCGATGGACATCACTTCGACCCCATGTGCCTTCAGAGGGGCCATGTGCTTGCCGTCGGTACTCACCGGCTTTAAGCCGCTCAAACCCATCATCAGCGGCTGGCTGGGGCCGTAGATGTCCGCATCCAGCAACCCCACCTTGGCACCCTGCGCCGCCCAGGCCAGGGCAAGATTGGCCGCGGTCGTCGACTTGCCGACGCCTCCCTTGCCCGAGGCGACCGCCACCACATTCTTGACGTTCGTCAGGGGTTTGAGCGTGCGCTGGACCGCGTGCGCGGTGATCTGAGCGCGCAAATTCAGCTCCAGCCGCGCGCCGCCCAGCACGGACTTGAGGTGCTCTTCGAGGGCGGCCTGCAATTCCATTACATAGTCGTTACACGGAAACCCCAGCACCAATTCCAGGGATACGACGCCGCCATGGCATTTGATCGGGCCGACAGCCTTGGCATCCCCCAGGGACTGGCCCAGGTAGGGATCCGTATAGGCGCTTAATTTCTCGCGGATGGCACTTTCCGCGGCAGGGAGGTGATTCATAAGGGACGGCGATTGTACCGCACGCGGATAAAAGCGTGACGTATGGCATAATTCTAGATTGAGATTCAAGACCATGGATCGCGCCTGAATTAGGGTAACAATGGGCAAAACTTCCGCGGACCGTTTAACTTAGGCGCCGAATGAGTCTATTCGCCAATTACCGTGCCGATCGGCTGATTGCCGAAGTCAAATCCAGTGGGAATCCGAGCAGCCCGCTGGCGCAGCAGGCGCTGCAAAAACTGGTTGCCTTGGGATCCGACGCCATCGACCCCATCGTCGATGCGCTGGCCACCTCGGAAAAGCGCGAGACGACGGCCTACGTCGAAGCCCTTTCCCGTCTCATCGATTCGAAAACCCTGCCGACGCTGCTGAAAACCATGTCGGAGGCCAACGGCCGCGCCATGTCCGGAATCGCCTGGGCGTTGTCCACCAGCCGCAATTACCCGGCCCAAGCGATTCTCGAGGCGTTGAACAAGCCGGGCATGCCCAAGCAAGCGCTGTTGGACGTCATCGCCGCTCAGAAGGCCCGCTATACCGTGCGCGAGCTGTTGAATGCCGCCTACGCCCAGGAGCCCAGCGAGAGAAACGGGTTGTTCAAGGTCATCGGCGAAGTCGCCGACGAATCCTCGGTGGATGACTTGCTGGCCCGGATCGAAGGCAAGGACCCGGTCGCGCGCTTGCACATCATCAACGTGTTGGCGCGCTTCAACCTCCCTGCGGTTCAGCAAGCCATACAGAAACAGCTCAAGGACGGCAGCAAATTCATCCGCTCGGCGGCGTTGTCGGCGCTCGTCAAGATGGATGGGAGCTTCGACATCGCGCTGCTCATCGGCATGCTGCGCGATCCTGAGATCGAGGTGCAAAACAAAGCGGTCGATGTGGTCGTGAAGGTCAACCACCCCGACACCATCAAGTATCTGGTGGATGTGCTCAAGGATGAGAATGAGTATGCCCGGCGCGCCGCAGTGGAAGTGCTGAACGTCGTGGGCACATCGAAGTCGGTCAAGTATTTGTTGGAGGTCATTGCCGATAGCGACTGGTGGGTACGCACCCGTGCCGCCGATGCGCTGGGCAAGATCGGCGGTCCGCGCGTGGTCGATGCGGTGCTGGCGTTGATCAAGGACGAGAATCAGGACATTCGCCGCGCCGCCATCGAAATCCTCAACCAGACCAAGGACGAGCGCGCCGTGGCCCAGCTCATCGAGGCCACCCGCGACCCGGATTGGTGGGTCAGCGAGCGCGCGGTGGATGCGCTGGCGGAGATCGGCAGCTCCAAGGCGCTGCCGCGATTCCTCGACATGCTGTCGGGCGAGGCAAAGTCCCTGCCCACCGTGATCCGTGCCATCGGGAAAATCGGCGATCAAAAGAGCCTCGAGAGCCTGCTGCCCATGTTGGCGCGGCCGGAAAACGAGATCAAAGTCGAGGCCATCGCCGCGTTGGCCAAGCTCGCGGACGAGCGGCGCGCCGATACCGTACGGGTGCGTTTACAGGCAGTCTCGACGACCGCGGACGGCACGCTGAGCCAGGCGGTCGCACGCGCGATCCAGGAACTGGACAATCGTTTCTCGACGCAGCAAGTCGCGGCGAACCAGCGCGCGGAAAAGATGCAGGAACCCGCCAAGACGCTGCTCATCGACAACGCAGCGCTGACCAATGCCATCAAGCGCAGCGAGGATTCCGCGGCGACCGCAAAGCTCGACATTGCGACCCTGAAGCCGGGAGATGTCATCGAGGGCCGCTACAAGTTCATCGAGAAGATAGGCAAGGGTGCCTTCGGCACGGTATTGCTCATGGAAGACACCGTGGTGGAAGAGCGTTTGATCTTGAAATTCTTGAACCCGAACGTCTCCTCCGACGAGGAGATGATGAAGCGCTTCGTGCATGAGCTGCGCTACAGCCGCAAGATCACCCACAAGAATGTCATCCGCATCTATGACTTTCTGTACATCCGCGGCAATTATGCGATCTCCATGGAGTACTTCCCGTCGCACACGCTGGGCGGAGAGATCGTCAACGAGAAGCCGGTGGCGCTCAAGCGCGCCGTAAAATTCGGCATCGATATCGCGACCGGGATGGCGGTGGCTCATCAGGCAGGCATCGTGCACCGCGACTTGAAGCCGGCCAACGTGCTGATCGACAACGACGGTCTGCTCAAGATCGTCGACTTCGGTGTGGCGGCGGCCCAGAGCCAGGGCGATACGCAATTGACCAAGACCGGGTATGTCATCGGCTCGCCGAAATACATGGCGCCGGAGCAGATTCTGGGCAAGAAAGTCGACGAGCGCGCGGATATCTACAGCCTAGGGGTCATCTTGTACGAGATGTTCACGGGTGTTCCGCCCTATTCCCGCGGCGATCACATGTCGGTCATGTATCAGCATGTGCAGGGCAAGGCGCGTCCGCCCATCGAAATCAACAAAGATTTGCCGGCGGATTTGAACAGCCTGGTGATGAAGTGCATGTCGCTGGACAAGGCCAAAAGGGCGCAGACCATGGATGAACTGCGCCTATCGCTCGAGAAATTCCTTTAGGACCGCGGGAACCTCAAACCGGCTTCTCCTCCCTTCCGAGCTAGACGCAGCTCACGTTTACGGCCAAATTCGGCCCTAAACACTCGAAAAACCAATTGCTTACGGGTAGCCTTACACGTTATGGCAAGAATCGATGCATTCCTCAAATTGGGAGTGGCTCAGGGCTGCTCGGATCTGCATCTGGCGGTCGGCGTGCCGCCCATGCTGCGCATGCATGGGGATTTGATGCCGATCAAGTTCCGCAATCTGGCCGACACCGAACTGGAAGCGTACATCACCGAGGTATTGACCCAATCGCAGATGAAAGTGCTGCGCGAGGGCAACGATCTCGACTTTTCCTACGTGTCCTCGGAGGGCGGCCGCTTTCGGGTCAATGTATTTCGCAAGGAAACAGGCATCGGTGCGGCCTTCCGGGCCATTCCCACCACCATGCCCTCGATGGATCAGCTCGGCCTGCCGCCGATCGTCAAGAAGCTGTGCGATTACCATCAAGGCATGATTCTGGTGACCGGTTCGACCGGCACGGGCAAAACCACCACCTTGGCCTCGATGATCGATCACCTGAACTCCACGCGCTCGCTCAACATCATCAGCCTCGAGGACCCCATCGAATTCGTCCACCGCAGCAAGAGCAGCCAGGTCATCCAGCGCGAGCTGGGCACCCACCTACCTTCATTCGCCGAGGGTGTGCGCGCGGCGATGCGCGAGGATCCGGATGTGATTTTGGTCGGCGAGTTGCGCGATGCCGAAACCATTTCCATGGCAATGACCGCCGCTGAAACGGGGCATCTGGTGCTCGGCACTCTGCACACCACCAGCGCCACGAAGACCATCGATCGCATCATCGATGCCTTGCCGACGGACGAACGGGAACAGACCAAGAGCTTCCTGTCCAACAGCCTCATCGCCGTCGTCACGCAGATCCTGCTGAAAACCCCGGATCAGCGCGCGCGCCGCGCGGTTTGCGAAGTCATGGTGCTGACCAAGGCCATCGGCAAGCTCATCATGACCGATCAAAGCCACCAGATCCCCAGCCAGCTGCAGATGGGCAAGGAATACGGCATGCAGCTCATGGATCAGGCGTTGCTCGCGGCCATCAATGCGAAGGAAGTGGATCCTGAGCATGCCTACACTTACGCATCCGACAAACGCCAATTCCAGCGCTTCGTCACCGACATGTCGGGCATGCCGGTTGCGGAGCCGGCCACTCCTCCTTAAGTCGTGCCTGCCATCGATCAATACTTGACGCAGGTACTCGAGCGTAACGGCTCGGATCTGCATTTCCTGGCCGGCGACCCGGCGCGCGTCCGCCAGTACGGCGAACTCAAGGCCTTGAGCGATCAGCCACTGACGGCCGAGTCGGTCAAAGCCACGCTGTACGAAATCATGCCGAAGCTCGCCGTGGAGCGGTTCGAGGCCAAAGACGGCACCGATTTCGCGTACGCCATACCGGGGGTTGCGCGCTTTCGCGTGAACGTGATGCGCCAGCTCAACGGCATGGGCGCGGTGTTCAGGGCGATTCCCTCCAGCGCCAAAACCGCCGAAGAACTGAAACTGCCCGCGGCGGTGATGGATCTGTGCAAGATCAACAGCGGACTGATCCTGGTGACCGGCAAGACCGGATCCGGCAAGTCCACCACCTTGGCCGCAATGATCGATGACATCAATCGGCGCGAGAAGGGCCACATCCTCACCATCGAGGACCCGATCGAGTTCGTGCACCCGCGCAAGAACTGTCTCATCAGCCAGCGCGAGATCGGCGTGCATGCGGCGACCTTCTCATCCGCCCTGCACTCCGCATTGCGAGAGGATCCGGACGTGATTCTGGTAGGCGAGCTTCGCGACTTGGAAACCATGAGCATCGCGGTAACCGCGGCCGAAATGGGCATTCTGGTCATGGCGACGCTGCACACCAACGGCGCGGCGGCGACCGTCGACCGATTGGTGAATGCGTTCCCGGCCGACAAGCAGCCGCACGTGCGCACCATGCTGTCCACCAGCTTGCGTGGGGTCGTCTCCCAGCAGCTCATCCCCAAGGCCGACAAGCAGGGGCGGGTCGCGGCCCTGGAGATTCTCATCAATACACCGGCCGTCGCCAACCTGATTCGCCAGGGGAAAATGGACCAATTGGAAAATGCCATGCAAAGCGGTGCCGCCACGGGCATGAAACTCATGGACATGGCCATCCAAACGCTGCTCGATTCGAAGCTCATTTCGGGCAAGGAAGCGTTCAAGAAATCCATCAATAAATCTCGATTCGAACAGTTCCGCGAAGACTCTTAAGCCCGCCGCCGCGACCGGCCGTCAATGGCATGGCATAATTTCGCCATGACTCAACAACGCCGAATATTGGTCACCAGCGCCCTCCCCTACGCCAACGGTCCTTTGCACCTTGGGCACATTCTCGAGGCCATTCAGACCGACATTTGGGTGCGATTTCAGAAGCTGCGCGGCCACGAGTGCTACTACGTCTGCGCGGACGATACGCACGGCACACCCATCATGCTCAAGGCGCAATCCGAGGGGATCACGCCCGAGCAACTGATCGCCCGAGTCAATGTCGAGCATCAGCGCGATCTGGCCGACATGTTGGTGGGCATGGACAATTTCGGTTCGACACACTCGCCGGAGAACAAAGCGCTGTGCGGGAGGATGTATTCGATCCATCGGGACAGCGGCTACATCGATAAGCGCAGTGTTCGGCAGGCTTACGACGAGACGGCCAAGATGTTCCTGCCGGACCGCTACGTGAAGGGCGTCTGTCCGGTGTGCGCCACACAGGATCAGTACGGCGATTCCTGCGAGAACTGCGGGTCGACGTATACGCCGGCCGACCTCAAGAACCCGATTTCGGTGGTGAGCGGCACGACCCCTGTCTGGCGCGAGTCGGAACACTATTTCTTTCGCCTCAGTGCCTTCGAGCAATCCTTGAGCGAGTGGGTCGGTAGCGGCGCGGTGCAGGAAAGCGTTGCCCGCAAGCTCGCCGAATGGTTCTCGCAGGGACTCAAGGACTGGGATATCTCGCGCGACGCGCCCTATTTCGGTTTCGAAATCCCCGGTGCGCCCCTCAAGTATTTCTATGTCTGGTTTGACGCGCCGATCGGCTATCTGGCGAGCCTCACCCAGCTGTGCGCGCGTACCGGGTTGAAGTTCGAGGATTTCTTGGCGGTCGACAGCACCGCCGAGCTGCACCACTTCATCGGCAAGGACATCCTGTATTTTCATACCCTGTTCTGGCCGGCGGTATTGCAAGCCTCGGGAATGCGCCGCCCCACTGCCGTGCACGCCCACGGTTTCCTCACGATCAACGGGCAGAAGATGTCGAAATCGCGCGGCACCTTCATCACCGCGCGCCGCTACCTGGAGAATTTCCCGGCCGAGTACCTGCGCTACTACCTGGCCGCCAAGATGAGCGCCGGTATCGACGACATGGACATGAATCTGACTGAATTCGCGACACGGTTGAATTCGGAAATCGTCGGCAAACTCGTCAACATAGCCAGCCGTTGCGCCGGCTTCATCACCAAGAACTCGGGCGGCCAATTGGCGCCGCAGCTGGAGGACGAGCGGCTGTATGCCGCGTTCGTCTCGGCCGGCGAAGCCGTCGCGGCAGCCTACGAGGCACGCGACACCGCCGGCGCCATGCGCGAGATCATGGCGCTGGCCGATCGCGCCAATCAATACGTCGATTCGCGCAAGCCTTGGATGCTTGCCAAGGATCCCAAGACCCAAGCCGAAGTGCAGATCGTCTGTACGCAGGGCTTGAACCTGTTCCGAGTGTTGATGATTTATCTGCAGCCGGTGCTGCCGCAGATGGCGGAGCGCGCCTGTGCATTCTTGCAAGAGCCCCGCTGGACTTGGGCCTCCGCGGCGACGCCGCTGCTGGCCACGGCCATCCGTGCCTATGAGCCGCTGGCGACTCGGCTCGACCCGAAGGCCGTGCAAAACCTGGTCGAGCCTGAGCCTGCGGCGTCGTTGACGCCCGCCGCGCCCCTCGAGGCAGTCGCAGGCTCCAAGCCTGCGGCGACGTCAAAGTCTGCCGCGTCCCTCAGTGCGGCCGCAGCCTCCGAACCCGCGGCGCGCGCAGCGACCGGCGGCCCATCGGATACCGAGACGCTGGCCGCGGCAAACTCGGTGGAGGGCAATTTGATTTCCATCGATGATTTCATGCGCATTGACCTGCGGGTGGCCAAGATCTTGAATGCCGAACTGATCGCCGGCGCCGACAAGCTGCTGAAATTGCATGTCGACGTCGGTGAGCTCGGGCAGCGCGAGATTTTTGCCGGTATTCGGGCCGCCTACGACCCGGCAGCCTTGGTGGGCCGGCTCGTCGTGGTGGTCGCCAATTTGGAGCCGCGGAAAATGCGCTTCGGCACCTCGGAGGGCATGATGTTGGCGGCAGGCCCCGGGGGCAAGGAGATTTTCGCGCTGTCGCCGGACACGGGAGCGATGCCCGGCATGCGGGTGAAGTGATGAACGAGCCGGTCGCGCCCGACATGGCGGCGCGCATCGATGCCTTGCTCCCCCAAACCCAGTGCACGCGCTGCGGTTACAGCGGTTGCAGTCCCTATGCCGCCGCAATTGCCGCCGGCGAGGCGCAGATCAATCAATGCCCGCCCGGGGGACAGGCCACCATCGAGGCCCTGGCGCGCCTGCTCGACCGCCCGACCATGAGCTTGAACCCGGTCCACGGCGTGGAAAAACCGCCGCTTGTCGCCTGGATCGATGAGACGCGCTGCATAGGCTGCGCACGCTGCTTGGGCCCCTGCCCCGTGGACGCGATCGTCGGCGCTCCGAAATATATGCATACCGTGCTCATCGAGCGCTGCACCGGTTGCGAGCTGTGTCTGCCGCCGTGCCCGGTGGACTGCATCGACATGCGACCCTTACTCGAGCCGGCGGAGAACAACCCAGCGCTGAATCGCCGGCGCTACGCCGCACACAGCGCGCGACTGCTCGATCAGGCAGCGGAGCGACAGCGCCAGCTCGATGCTAAAAAAGCCCTCGTGGCGCGCCGCACCGGTACACCGTGAATCCGCAGAAGCGTCAGGAGATCTTCGCTCGCCTTCGGGCGGCGAACCCCCAACCGCGCACCGAATTGGTCTACGGCTCGGTGTTCGAGCTGCTGGTGGCCGTCATCCTCTCCGCACAGGCAACGGACAAGAGCGTGAACAAGGCGACGGCCGAGCTGTTTCGCGTGGCCAACACACCTGCGGCGATTGCGGCGCTCGGCATCGAGGGACTGTCCAAGTACATCAAGTCCATCGGCCTGTACAATGCCAAGGCGAAGAACATCATCGCCACCTGCCGCTCGCTGCTGGAGAAGCACCGCGGCGAGGTGCCGATGACCCGCGAAGCGCTCGAGGAACTGCCTGGCGTCGGGCGCAAGACAGCCAATGTCATTTTGAATACCGTGTTCGGCCAGGCAACGATCGCCGTGGACACGCATATCTTTCGCGTTGCGAATCGCACGCGTATCGCGCCGGGCAAGACGGTGCGCGAGGTCGAGGAGAAACTCATCAAGTTCGTGCCTGCCGAATTTCGCAACGACGCGCATCACTGGCTGATATTGCATGGACGCTACATTTGCCTCGCCCGCCGGCCCGCCTGTCCCGACTGCCTCATCGCAGACCTGTGCGAGTATCCGCACAAGACGCCTACATGAGCATGTTTGGGGCGCAGAGCCGCGAACAATTGCGCCGGGCCTATGCGGAGGCTTGGGCCAAACATTTGGCGCATGCTCCGCTCACGCCGCTCGAAGCGCTGATCACGGACGTGATCGGCGAGCATCCTGAATATCAGGCCATTCTCGCCGATGCCGACTCCGCCATTGCGTTCGAACCCAGCACCGGCGGCGACGCCGAGAATCCGTTTTTGCACATGGGGCTGCATTTGGCGGTCCGAGAACAGCTGTCCATCGACCGTCCTCCGGGAATTCGAGACTTGCACCGCCGGTTGCAGGCGCTCGGCGATGCCCACTTCGCGGAGCATGCCTTGATGGAAGCCCTGGGTGAGGAGCTATACACCGCGCAGCGCAGCGGGCAGGCTCCGGATGAGGCGCGGTACTTGGCGCGCGCACGGAGTCGCTTGACGAGCGGTCCGTCGTAAGACACCGCTCCCCTCGCCTCCCGCCACTCCTCGTCTGTATGCGGCTGATGGCGTCGCAGGACACGGCTGCTGCGTAGGACGCCGGTCCTTCGTAAGACAGCGCTCCTTCCCCAAGGCACCGGTCCTTCGCAAGGCCCACCGGTCAACCGTCGGTAAGGCGCCTGCCGAAGGTTAAGGAAGCTTCATGTGTGCTTCATCGGTGCGTCGGAGCGCGGACGCTATTCTGACGCTTTGGTGCCGGTCCGAGCATTCTCCGCGGCTCACGCGGAAATTCAGACAGGCTCCTAGCAGCCCCCAGGAAGTAGCCATGCATCCGGCATTTGCGGCAAGCGCTCTTTGTCTCGGCCTTTTGGTGTTCGCCGCCCAGCCGGCCGCTTCGCAGAATCCGGAGCCGTCGAACGCGCCGGCTTCCGCAACCGCGGGCGACGCCGCGGCGAAGCACGCCAAGCGCACCAGCTGCCTCAAAGAGAGCAAGGCGAAAAAGTTGGTGGGCGCCGAAAAGACGGCCTTCTTGAAGGAATGCATCGGTGCACCGCCGGAGGCGGTTTCAGCGAACCGAGTTTCGTCCCAGGATCGCCCCTGATCTCATAGTTTCCGGGCCGGCGCGGCGGTGATGGTGAGCCGCAAGTTATCGGATGCCGCATCGCTCAGTTGCAGGAAGAACGGCCGCGTTCCGATCAGATCGAACTCCACGATCTTATGCGGCGCACCGCAGCCGTGCTGGCCCTGATAGTCCTTGGCTGCAATCAAGGCCCCATCCGTCACCACATCGATCCACGCCGGCAGATCGAGCGCGACACGGTAGCTGCCGCGCGCGGGCAGGTGGAAGGTCACGATGCCGGCGTGAGACCCCGGGCTCGGCGTCTT
Organism: Gammaproteobacteria bacterium; assembly: GCA_021323735.1. Classification (GTDB taxonomy): domain Bacteria; phylum Pseudomonadota; class Gammaproteobacteria; order Steroidobacterales; family Steroidobacteraceae; genus Bog-1198. The sequence goes on along the minus strand of JAJPKM010000025.1, from coordinate 57,259 downwards.
GCCGCCGGGCGAGACTGCAAAGCTCACCTGGCTCTGCGGCTGGAGTTTCAGCGCATACAGGTGATTCGGGAGCACCGTGGGCGCGGAGTCAGGTGTAGTACCCATCGTCAGCGGTGTGGCGGGGGCCGCAAACAGCGTGCGTTCGGCGGCCACGTCCCATTTGAAATCCACGCAATCCTGCGCCCGCGCGGCTGTACCGAGCGCACCCAAAAGCAGCGCAAGAAGCGTGGCGGCGCCGGTGTTCCTGATCATGGACTGCGCTTGGGGATGTAAAGATCGGTCAATGTGCCGTCGAATGCCTCTGCGGCAAACGCGACGGTCTCCGACAGCGTCGGATGCGGGTGGATGGTCAAGGCGACATCGGTGGCATCGGCGCCCATTTCGATGGCCAATGCCGCCTCGGCGATGAGATCGCCGGCATTGGTGCCAACGATGCCCGCACCGATCAGGCGATTCGTCTCCTTGTCGAACAGCAATTTAGTGAATCCATCGTCGCGATTGAGGGCCAGTGAGCGGCCGCTGGCTGCCCAGGGGAACACGCCCTTGCCGTACGCAATGCCCTGCGCCTTTGCCTCGGTCTCGGTGACGCCCGTCCACGCGATTTCCGGATCGGTGTAGGCAACGGCGGGAATCGACCGCACATCGAACGATGCCTTGTGCCCGGCGGCGACTTCCGCCGCCACCTTGCCTTGATGGCCGGCCTTATGGGCCAGCATCGGTGCACCGACGATGTCGCCGATCGCAAAAATATGCGGCACATTGGTACGCATTTGCCGGTCCACTTCGATGATGCCGCGGGCACTGACCTCGATGCCCGCCACGGCGGCGTTGATGGCGTTGCCGTTCGCGGAGCGCCCCACGGAAACCAAGACCCGGTCGAAGAGCTGAGGATCCGGCGCATCCGCTCCCTCGAAGGTCGCCAGCAAACCTTGCGGCAGTGCCTCGAGCTTGGCCACTTTGGTCTTGAGAAGAATTCTCTCGTAGCGCTTTTCGATCCGCTTCTGCAGCGGGCGCAGCAGATCGCGATCGGTACCCGGCATCAGGCCCTCGCTCAGTTCAACCACGGTGACCTGCACCCCGAGTGCGTCGTAAACACAGGCCATTTCCAAACCGATGATGCCACCGCCGATCACCAACAAGCGCTTGCAGTCGAGCGGCAACTGCAAGGCGCCGCCCGAATCGATCACCCTCGGATCGTCAGGCAAGCCCGGCAGGCGCGCGGATTCGGATCCGGCTGCGATGATGCATTGCTTGAATTCCACGCGACGTACGCCATCGGCGCCTCGCACGTCCAAGGCATATGGCCCCACGAATTTCGCCTCGCCCTGAATGAGATTCACCTTGCGCTGCTTCGCCAGCAGCATCAAACCGTTGGTCAGTCGCGTGACGACCTTGTTCTTCCAAAGCCGCAGCCGATCACGCTCGATCCGCGGCTTGCCGAAGACGATGCCGTTCTCGGCCATGTCGGCGGCCTCTTCGATCACCTTGGCGGCGTGCAGCAGAGCCTTCGACGGGATGCAGCCCTCGTTGAGGCACACTCCGCCGAGCACCGGCCAACGTTCGATTAGGGTCACGTTCAACCCCAAGTCCGCGGCGCGAAACGCGGCGGTGTAACCACCGACGCCGGCGCCGAGCACGACCACATCCACCGCCCCGGCAGGTGCCGCTGCGACGGGCGTTGCGCCGGAAGTGCTGGAAGTACTGGGTGCCGCGCCGGTGGGTGCGGCTTTCGTGGGTGCCGGTGCGGGCTCAGCACCCGGTGCAGGCGCTGCAGCTTTCGTGGACGGCGCCGCAGGCGGTGCCTCGGCCGCCTCCGATTCGACAGTCGCGATCAGCATCCCGGAGGACACCGTATCGCCCTTTTTGACCGCGATCGAACCGATCACGCCCTTCACCGGAGAGGGCACGTCCATCGCGGCCTTGTCGGATTCCAGCGTGAGCAGCGGATCCTCGACCGCGACCTTGTCGCCCTTCTTGACCAGCACATCCAGCACGGAAACGCCCTTGGCATCGCCAAGATCCGGAATGCGCACCTCGACCACGCTCATAGCAATGCCTTCACGTCACCGAGCGTTTTCGCCAGGAACACCACGAAGCGGGCGGCCTCGGCGCCGTCGATGACGCGATGATCGTAGGACAGCGACAGAGGCAGCATCAGGCGCGGCACAAATGCGCCGCGTTCGTAGAAGGGCTTCAGCGCCGACCTCGACACGCCCAGGACCGCGACCTCGGGAGCATTGATAATGGGCGTGAAATACGTGCCGCCGATTCCTCCCAAGCTCGAAATGGTGAAGCTGCCGCCCTGCATTTCGGCGGCTTTGAGTTTTCCGGTCCGAGCCTTTTCCGACATCGCGGCCAGGGTACGCGCGATCGCATAGGTATCGAGTTGATCGGCATTTGCGATCACCGGTACCACCAGTCCATTCGGGGTGTCGGCGGCAAAGCCGATATTGAAATACTTCTTGAAGACCAGATTCTCCCCGGACTCATCCAGCGAGGCGTTGAATCGCGGGAATTCCCGCAGCGCCAAAATGCAGGCCTTGATGATGAACACCAGCGGTGTGAGCCGGACGCCCTCTTGCGAAGCCTTGTCTTTCAAGGCGGCGCGCGCCGCCTCCAGATCGGTGATGTCGGCATCTTCGTGCTGAGTGACATGGGGTAGATTCAGCCAACTTGCCTGCAGCCGCGCTCCCGAGATCTTTTGAATGCGGGACAGCGGTTTGATCTCGACGGCCCCGAAGTGGGCGAAATCGACGACCGGTACACGCGGAAAAGGCGCGGCCGGCGCACGCGCCGATGCCGCGGTCAGCAAGCCCTTGACGTGGGCCTTGACGTCATCTTCGGTGATGCGGCCCTTGACGCCGGTGCCCGTCACCTTGCCCAAATCCGCGCCCAGCTCGCGCGCGAATTTGCGTACCGACGGACTGGCATGCGCCTTCGAAAACGCTCGCTCATCCACCGCGGCATGCTCCGGATGCAGCGCCTGCGGCTGACTCGCCGCGGCCGGCGCGCTACTGCGAGACCCGGCAGCCGATGGCGCAGCGGCCGAGCCAGGGGTGGCGCCTGTGACATTGGGGGTGGCGCCTGTGACATTGGGCCCAGCGTTGGAGGCAGCGCCGGCGCTCGCGGATGCTTTGTCGCGCGGCGCAGCGGCCGCGGTTGTGGGTACGGGCACGGCCGCGGGTGCGGGAGCTGCGGATGGCGCACTCTTGCCTTCCGCCGATGCCGAGACCGAAGACGGTGCGGCGGCCGGTTTGTCGGACGCCTCGGCTGCCGCAGCCGGTTCGATCAGCAGGATCAAGGAGCCTTCGGAGACCTTATCGCCGGTCTTCAACTTGACCTGAGCGATCTTGCCCGCCACCGGGGACGGCACGTCCATGGCGGCCTTTTCCGTTTCAATCGTGACCAGCGGTGTTTCCTTCTCGATCTGCTGGCCGTCCTTGACCAACACGTCGATGACATTGACATCTTTGAAACCGCCGATGTCCGGCACTGCAACTTCGATGGGAGTGGGCATGATCTAGACCGACACGGGATTGGATTTTTCCGGATCGATTCCGAAAGCCTGCATGGCCATATTCACGGTCTGGACGTCGATCTTGGCCTCGTCGGACAGCGCCTTGAGCGCGGCCACCACCACGTAGTGGCGATCGACCTCGAAGAAGCGCCGCAGCTCCGCGCGCGAATCGCTGCGGCCGAAGCCGTCGGTTCCCAGCGCCGTGTACGCGCCCGGCACCCATTGCCGAATTTGATCGGCCACGGTCTTCATATAGTCGGTGGCGGCGATGAAGGGACCCTCGCGCTTCGCCAGCGTCCGCTCGATATAGCTCTGCCTGCGCGGTTCGGCAGGATGCAGCATGTTCCAGCGTTCGGTCGCGAGCGCGTCCTTGCGCAGTTCGCTGAAGCTCGTTACCGAGTAGACGTCCGCCGGCACGCCGTAGCTGCTCTCCAGCAGTTCCGCGGCCGCCAGAACTTCGCGCAAAATCGTGCCCGAGCCGAACAGCGTCACCCGCACCTTGCCGCGGCCGCCGGCCTGCAGTAGGTACATGCCGCTCAAGATGCCCTGCGCCGCGCCGGCCGGCATCGCCGGGTGCGCGTAGTTCTCATTCATGCAGGTGATGTAGTAGAAAACGTTTTCCTGCTCCTGGTACATGCGTCTGAGACCGTCCTGCACGATGACGGCCAATTCATAGGCGTAGGTCGGGTCATAGGCCACGCAATTCGGCACGGTGGTCGCGACCAATTGGCTGTGCCCGTCCTGGTGCTGCAACCCTTCCCCGGCAAGCGTGGTGCGCCCCGCCGTGCCCCCCACCAGAAATCCCCGTGCCTGGCTGTCGCCCGCCGCCCAGATGAAATCACCGATGCGCTGAAAGCCGAACATCGAGTAGTAAATATAAAAAGGCACCATGCTCACGCCATGATTCGCGTAGGCGGTCGCAGCCGCGATCCACGAACACATGCTTCCCGCCTCATTGATCCCTTCCTCGAGAATCTGGCCCTGCTTGTCTTCGCGATAGAACATGAGCTGATCCGCATCCTGCGGCGTGTACAGCTGGCCCACGGACGAATAAATGCCCACCTGCCGAAACATGCCCTCCATGCCGAAGGTTCGTGCCTCGTCGGGAACGATGGGCACGACGTGCTTACCGATGTTCTTGTCCTTGACCAGGCTGGTCATCATGCGCACCAGGGCCATGGTGGTCGATATCTCGCGATCGCCCGTGCCTTCCAGCAGCGTGCTGAAGGCCTCGAGCGGCGGCACGACCAGGGGCGGTGCGGCGGAGCTGCGTGCCGGCAGGAAACCGCCCAGCGCGGCGCGCCTATCCTTCAGGTACTTGAGCTCCTCGCTTTCCTCGGCGGGCTTGCGGAACGACAGGCCGGCAATTTCCTCATCGGTGATCTGGATATTGAAGCGGTCGCGGACTTCGCGCAGATTGTCGTCCGTGAGTTTTTTCTGCTGGTGGGTGGAGTTGAGGCCCTCACCCGCCTTGCCCATGCCGAAACCTTTGACGGTTTTCGCCAGGATCACCGTGGGCGCCCCGACATTGGCAACGGCCGATGCATACGCCGCGTAGACCTTTTGCGGATCGTGGCCTCCGCGATTCAAATGCCAGATCTCCTCGTCCGACATGTTCGCGACCATCTCCTTCAGCTCAGGGTACTTGCCGAAGAAATGCTCGCGCGTATACGCGCCGCCCTTGGATTTGAAATTCTGGTATTCGCCGTCGACACATTCCTCCATCACGCGCTTGAGGAATCCCTTCTGGTCCTTCTCCAGCAGCGGATCCCAGCGCCCGCCCCAGAGAACTTTGATGACGTTCCAGCCGGCTCCCAGAAACGCGGCCTCGAGTTCTTGAATGATCTTGCCGTTGCCGCGCACCGGACCGTCGAGCCGCTGCAAATTGCAATTGATCACGAAGATCAGGTTGTCCAGCTTCTCGCGCACCGGCATGGTGAGCGCGCCCATCGATTCGGGCTCGTCCATTTCGCCGTCGCCCAAGAATGCCCAAACTTTCCGATCGGAGGGAACGACGATGCCGCGATGCTCCAGGTAGCGCAGAAATCGCGCCTGGAATATCGCCATCATGGGACCCAACCCCATCGACACGGTAGGGAATTGCCAGAAGTCCGGCATCAGCCAGGGATGAGGATAGGAGGACAATCCGCCGCCGCGCACCTCCTGCCGGAAACGCTGCAGTTGGCTCTCGTCCAAGCGGCCCTCGAGGTACGCGCGGGCATAAATACCCGGACTGGAATGCCCTTGCATAAAGATCATGTCGCCGGGGTGCGCGGCGCTGCGCGCGCGCCAGAAATGATTGAAACCGACCTCGTACAGGGTGGCGGCGGACGCGTAGGTCGCGATGTGCCCGCCGTACTCTGCGTTCGTGCGGTTGGCCTGCACCACCATGGCGAGCGCATTCCAACGTATGTAGGCCTCGTTGCGCCGCTCCAGCGAGCGATCGCCGGGATATTCCGGCTCCTGCGCTTTGGAGATGGTGTTCAGATACGCAGTATTCGGCTTGAAGGGCAGATAAGCGCCGGAGCGGCGCGTGAAGTCAACCAATTTCTCCAGCAAGAAATGCGCGCGTTGCGGCCCCTGTGCACGCATGACCGAATCGATGGATTCAAGCCACTCCTGGGTCTCGGTGGGATCGATATCTTCGAACGGCGATTGTTGCGTCATAAATGCACAGACTCACGTGTCCTGTTAATATGCAGGCACGTTACAGCGCCGCTGCGCTGACTGCCACTAAGTTTACTCGCGCTATCTTCGGGGTTTGGTTTTTCACGGTCAAGAAGGAGCCTGAAATCCGAACAGGCTCGGGATGAAGTCGCGATACCTTGCGGTTTTACGATATGCCGACTCGTTTGCCCCTAGACCGTCTCCTCGTGCCCGTGCGCCGGATCGGCGCGCATATTACCGCAAGGACGCTGGCGCGCTACCGCAGTGCGCTGCTGTTCCTGCCGCTCGCGCCATCCCGGTCCGATTGGAATGCACTGCCATACGGCGCGCAGCTGCGCGCGCTGCATGAGCAAAGGATGCGCAAGGCCGGCGACACGTATCAGCTGCGCGTCGGTCCGCGCGCGCAGACTCTGTTGGTGGTTGCGTGCTTGGCCGGCGAAGCGAGTACCTTCGAGCGGCTGCAGACGGCCCGCAAACTTGCCTGCAGCGCCTTGGACGGCGATCCGCAATCGCTGTTGATATGGCAGCAGGGATGCGCCGCGCCGCCCGTGGAGGCCGGCTTCAATGCCCTCATTGCAGCCCTCGAGGCCGCCGCGTTTCGCCTCGCGACTTTCAAGAGCAAGCCCAAGCCCCGCACGCCGCTAGCGCGGATAGACCTCGCCCATCGCGAAAAATTGCCGGGGCTGGAGGTGACGCTGGCGAGCGCAGCCGGCAACAATCTCGCTCGATGGCTCACCGCGCTGCCGCCCAGTGTCCTGGATGCAAGGCTCTATCGCCGGCTGCTTCGGCAGTTCGCACAGCAGTTGCGCGTGAGCTTTAAGTTCTATGGCGAAACACAGCTGAAGCGTTTGGGTGCGGGCGCTTTCCTCGCGGTGGCACGCGGCAATGGCCTGCGCGATGCCGGCATCGCCTGCCTCTCCTATCGGCCGCGCGGCGCCGCGGCTCCCGCCGTGAGCCTGGTGGGCAAGGGAATTTGCTTCGACACCGGCGGGACGAATTTGAAGGCGCACAAGAGCATGCTCGAGATGCACACCGACATGGAGGGCAGCGCCGTCGCACTGGGAAGCCTGTATGCCCTGCACGCGCTGCGCTCGCCGCTCGCCGTGGATTGCTGGCTGGCCATCACGGAGAACCGTATCGGACCGCTTGCCTACAAGCCGCAGGACGTCGTTCGCGCCGCGAACGGCACGACCATTCAGGTGATTCATACGGATGCCGAGGGCCGCATGGTGCTCGCGGATGCACTCAGCCTCGCGGCGGCGAAGAAGCCGTGCGCCATCATCGACTACGCAACCCTCACCGGCGCCTGCGTATACGCGCTGACCGAGCGCTACAGCGGCGCCTTCACCAACCGGCCCGAGATGCGCGCGCGCATCGAATCGGCCGGGAGCGAGAGCGGCGAGCGGGTCTGGTGCTTTCCGATGGACGTGGACTACGACAGCGACTTGGAAAGCAGCATCGCCGACGTGATGCAATGCGCCGTCGAGGGCAAGGGCGATCACATCTTGGCCGCGCGGTTCTTGAACCGGTTCGTGCCGAATGACATTGCCTGGCTGCACCTCGATCTCGCGGCGGGCACGCGGCACGGCGGCCTCGCGCACATCGCCACCGAGATCACCGGCTTTGGCGTGCGCTACACGCTGGAGCTGCTGCGCGGCGGATGGCCATCCACTTCCAAGGGTTCGGCATGAGCCGCCTCAGCATTCAACGGCCGGATGACTGGCACGTTCATCTGCGTGACGGCGAAGCGCTGAAGGCCGTGGTCGGATTCACGGCGCAGCGCTTCGGGCGAGCCATCGTGATGCCGAATCTCAAACCCGCGATCACGACCACCGACATGGCAGGCGCCTATCGCCGGCGCATTCTGGCGGCTCTGCCGGCGGACAGCCGATTCCAGCCGCTGCTCACGCTGTATCTAACCGATACCACGAGCGCCGATGAGATCGAGCGCGCGCACGCGGCGGGCTTCATCCATGGCGTCAAGCTCTACCCTGCCGGCGCGACCACGCATTCAGCGGCGGGTGTCACCGACATCCGGCATGTGCACGACGCTCTTGCCCGGATGGAAAAGCTCGGCATGCGGTTGCTGGTGCACGGTGAATCGACGCAGGCCGAGGTCGACGTGTTCGATCGCGAGAGTCATTTCATCGATTCGGTGCTTGCACCGCTGCTCGATCGCTTCCCGGCGCTGAAAGTGGTTTTCGAACACATCACGACCCGGCGCGCGGTGGAATTCGTGCGCACGGCACGCGCCGGGGTCGCCGCCACCATCACCCCACAGCATCTGCTGCATAACCGCAATGCGATTTTCAACGGCGGCATCAAGCCGCACTTTTATTGTCTGCCCATACTCAAGCGCGAGCATGATCGGCAGGCGCTGCTCGAGGCGGCGACCAGCGGCAGTCCGCGCTTCTTCCTCGGCACCGACAGCGCGCCGCACGAGCAGGCCACGAAGGAAAATGCCTGCGGGTGCGCGGGCATGTTTACCGCCCACGCCGCCATCGAGCTGTACGCCGAAGCATTCGAATCGGCCGGCCGGCTCGACCGGCTGGAAGCATTTGCCAGTCATTTCGGTGCCGATTTCTACGGGCTACCGCGCCATGCCGAGCGCATCACCCTGGTGAAGGAAACCTGGACCGCACCGCCGCAGTACGCCTTCGGCCAGGGGGCGCTCATTCCCTACCGCGCCGGCGAGCCGATCGCTTGGCGGCTCGCGCAAATGAGGAGCCGCGCTTAGCATGTCGCAACTTCCGCCCATCACCTTTGCCACGCGATTCCGCGGCTTTCTGCCGGTTGTCATCGACGTGGAGACCGGCGGATTCAATTCGCAGACCGATGCACTGCTGGAAATTGCCGCGGTGATGATCGACATGCGCAGCGACGGCACGCTGGCGCGCGGCGAAACCCACCGCTTCCACGTCATCCCGTTTCCCGGCAGCAATCTGGAACCGGCGTCGATGGCCGTGACCGGTATCGATCCCCATCATCCGCTGCGGCCCGGCATCACCGAGGAAGATGCGTTGCAGCGGATCTTCAAAGAAGTGCGTACCGCCGTGCGCAACGCGGACTGTACCCGCGCAGTGCTGGTCGGCCACAACGCTTCATTTGACTTGAATTTCCTGAATGCAGCCGTGGCGCGCACCCAGGTGAAGCGCAACCCGTTTCATCCCTTCTCGAGCTTCGATACCGCGACGCTCGGCGGCATTGCCTTCGGCCAAACCGTCTTGATGCGCGCCACCCTGGCCGCGGGCCTGGAGTGGGACAGTTCCTCGGCGCATTCGGCGGCCTATGACGCGGAACGCACCGCCGATTTGTTCTGCATCGTGTGCAATCAATTCCAAGGCGTATTCGATGCCGGCCGCAGGCGTCTCGCGGCCATGGGACCGATCGAGGTGGAGGTTGACCCGCCGGGACCTTAAGGACGGGCTGGGACCCCTCAGGCGGCCACGGCGCCGGCCTGTGCCAGCAATTGCTTCAATTCGCCGCTCTTGTACATCTCCAGCGTGATGTCGCAGCCGCCGACCAGCTCGCCGTTGACATAGAGCTGCGGAAAAGTGGGCCAATTCGAGTAGGTTTTCAGCGCTTCGCGTACTTCCGGGTCCTCGAAAATATTGATGTGCGCAAACTGCGCCTTGCAGGCGCGCAGGGCACCGACGGTCTGAGCGGAAAAGCCGCATTGCGGGAAGTCGGGGGTGCCCTTCATGTACAGGACCACCGGCGCGGCCGACAGCTGACTCTTGATGCGTTCAATGGCGTCCATTATCGATGCTCTCCAAATTTTCCAAATGATTCATATAAGTCCGGTCGCGCTCGCTTAAATCCGCTCGCGCTCGCCCACGTGCAACAGCGCCCCGTGCCCGGATATCACTGGCGGGTGGCCTCTCAATTGTACGATAACAGCCCCTCCAGCACCTTGTTGCATCGGGTCTCGTTGAATTATTGGGGTCAGTCCCCTATTCTTCCAGCCTGCCGCAACGCACGATCCTAAGCCGTGGCGTGATCCGATCAAACATTATGGAGGGGAACCGCATGAACCCGTTAACTACCGTCAAATGGCCTCTAATCATAGGATTCGTGCTCTCCGTCGTGATTGCCGCGCTGGTGGACGGCGGCCTCCACTTCAACACCTTGACCATGGCGGCGCTGGCGCGCTGGCTGCACATCATCTCGGGCATTTTCTGGATCGGCCTTTTGTACTACTTCAATGCCGTCCAGACCCCTGCCATGGGCGTGGCTGCGGCCGACAAGGGCGGCCCGGGCGCCGCCGGCATCAACAAGTACGTCGCGCCGCGCGCCCTGCTGTGGTTTCGCTGGGCGGCGCTCGCCACCTGGCTCATGGGTGCCTGGTTGCTGTCGCAGACCCGCGGGCGCTTCGTCGGCGCATTCACATTGGGCCTGCTCGACACACCGGTATCCCGGCCCAACTTGATCATGGGCATCGGCGTATGGCTGGGCACCATCATGCTTTTCAATGTCTGGGGACTCATTTGGCCCAACCAGAAGAAGATCTTAGGGATCGTCCCGGCCACCGATGAGGAGAAGGCGAAGGCGCGCAAAGTGGCCTTGTATGCCTCGCGCACGAACTTTCTGCTGTCGATTCCGATGCTGATGTGCATGGTCGGACCGACGCACGGCCTGCCGTTCTAGGATGACCCGTTGCGGCGGGGCTGACCGACCCTGGGGAGCGCGTCTGCGCGCTCCCCATACCTGCGAGCGAGACGGATTTGCCTAGACAGGCTCCCGGCCCAGCGATACCGATTCCCAAGGACTTGCCGCTGCAAGTGGCCGCAGCCCTCGCCGAGGATATCGGCGGCGGCGATCTGACCGCGGCGCTCATTCCTCCGGGAAAATCCGGCCGGGCCACGGTGCTGACGCGCGAGGCCGCGATTCTCTGCGGCATACCCTACGTGGAGGAGAGCTTCAGGCAGGTCGATTCCGGCGTGAGCTTTCAGTGGCGGGTTGCCGAGGGGGATGCGGTGAACGCGGATCAAATGCTGTTCACCGTGGAAGGACCGGCACGGGCGCTGCTCACCGCGGAGCGCTGCGCGCTCAATTTCCTGCAACTGCTCAGCGGCACGGCAACCGCCGCGCATACCTACGCGGTGTTGCTGGAGGGCACAAGCTGCCGTCTGCTCGACACCCGCAAGACGATTCCCGGATTGCGCACCGCGCAGAAATACGCCGTGCGGGTTGGCGGCGGGCACAACCACCGCATGGGACTTTTTGACGGCATCCTCATCAAGGAAAACCACATCGCGGCGGCAGGTTCCATTGCATCGGCCGTCGCCGCGGCCAAGCGGGGATCGTCACCCGTCCCCGTGGAAGTCGAGGTGGAGAATTTGACGCAGCTCAAGCAGGCGATCGATGCAGGCGCCGACATCGCCATGCTGGATAATTTTCCGCTGGACACCTTGCGCGAGGGTGTGGCGCTGAACATGCGCGAGGGCCGGCGCCTGAAGATCGAGGCATCGGGCGGCATCACGACGCAGACGATTCGCGAGGTCGCGCTGACCGGTGTGGATTTCATTTCCGTCGGCAGCATCACCAAGCATGTGCGCGCCGTGGATCTATCGATGCGCTTCGAATGGCACGGCGGCCCGTAGCTTAGGACACACTGACCTCAGGCGCCGCTGGCGGCCTTCAAGACCCGCTGCGGCTGCGACACCCCATAACCTTGCGCGTAGTCGACACCCAGGCTTTGCAGCATGTTGATGATTTCCTGGTTCTCCGCGAACTCGGCGATGGTCTGCTTGCCGGTCAGGTGACCGATCTCATTGATCGAGCGCACCATCTCGCGGTCGATCGGATCATGCAGAATCTCTTTGACGAAGCTGCCGTCGATCTTCAGGTAATCCACGGGGAAGTGCTTCAAATAGCCGAACGATGACAGTCCGGTACCGAAGTCATCGAGGGCGAACTTGCAGCCCAGTTCCTTCAAGGCCTGGATGAAGCGATTGGCCTGCGAGAAGCTGGCGATCGCCGCCGTCTCGGTGATCTCGAAGCAAATCTTCGTCGCGTCGAGGCCGCTGCGGTGAAATTGATCGATCACATAGGGCAGGAATTTATCGTCGCCCAAACTCTGACCCGATAGGTTGATCGAGCACATGGTGAGCTTCTCGCGCTCGTCCGCCTCGACACCAGCCACCGGAAGGCGTTTTCGATGACCCAGCGATCGATGCTCGGGGTGATCCCGTAGCGTTCCGCGGCCGTCATGAAATTATCCGGTCCGACGATCTTGCCGGCCTCGTCGCGCATGCGCAGCAGCAGCTCGTAGTGCGCGCCGGTTTCGGTTTTCTGCAGCGGCATGATGGTCTGGCGGAACAGCTCGAAGCGGCCCTCTTCGAGCGCGTTGTTGATGCGTGCCGCCCACTGCATTTCGCGGCGGCGGCGCATGAGGTCGATGTCGTTCTCCTCGAAGCTGTGGACGCGGTTGCGCCCGGCTTCCTTGGCCGCCTGGCAGGCGCTGTCGGCCGCGCTCAGTACCGCCGCGACATCGGCATTGTCGGCCGAGATCGGCACCACGCCGATGCTGGCGCCCAGCCGGAACGTGCGCTCTTCCCAGGTAAATTTGAAGTTGCGTACCGCCTCGCGCAGCGCCTCGGCCGTGCGCATCGCTTCATCCAGCGAGCAGCTTTCCAACAGGATGCCGAATTCGTCGCCGCCCAGGCGCGCCAGCGTGTCACGCCAGCGGACCTTCGACTTGAGCAGCGCACCGACTTGGCCAAGCAGCGCGTCTCCCGCACTGTGGCCGCAGGTGTCGTTGACGATTTTGAATTGGTCCAGATCGAGGACGCACAGCGCGTAGGAGGTCTCGCGCGCCTTGGCGCTCTTGAGGGCTCGCTCCATGCGATTCTCAAATTCGCGCCGATTGACGAGGCCGGTCAGGACGTCGTGGCTGGCGTGATAGCTCAAGCGGCGGTTCAGTTCGCGCGCCTCGCTGACGTCGTGGAACACGAGCACGCCGCCGGAAACCGCGCCGCTGCCGTCGCGGATGGGCGAGGCCGTGCTTTCCACGTAGATCTCGTTGCCGTCGCGGCGGATCAAGAGCATCGGACGCACCGACTTGATCGAGCGGGTGCGGCGGATGGCCACGGCCAGAGGATTTTCCAGCGGCTCGCAGGTTTCTTCGTGAAAGGCCCGGAATATCTCCTCGATGGCGCGCCCCTGGCTATCCTCGAGGCGCCACCCGGTGAGCGCCTCGGCCACCGGATTTACATAGTCGATGACGCCTTTGGAGTCGGTGGTGATCACGCCGTCGCCGATGCTCTGCAGCGTGATCTGGGCGCTCTCTTTCTCGCGAAACAGCGCTTCCTCGTAGAGCTTGCGCTCGGTGATGTCCAGCTCGACGCCGACCAGGCGCAGCAGGCGGCCCTTGTCGTCGACTTTGGCCTTGGCGCGACTGATGACCCAGCGCCACTCGCCGGTGGCGTGCCGCATGCGGTGCAGACTGTCGAAAATCGGCGTCCTGCCGGCCACGTGATCGCGAATGGCGGATTGCACCCGGGCCATGTCGTCGGCATGCACCAGCGTGCGCCAGTCGGGCGCTTCGCCCACGTCGCTTTCATCGTAGCCCAGCATGGCTTTCCAGCGCGGCGACAGGTATACGCGGTTGTTGAGCGTGTCGAAATCCCACAGCCCGTCGTTGGCGCTGTGGATGGCGAGTTCGTTGCGTTCCTCCAAGTCCTCCAGCTGGCGCTGAATCTCGATCCGTTCGAGTCCGGTGGCCAAGCTGCTGCTCAACAGCTTCATCAACAGGTGCAGCTGCACGTCCCAGTGGTCGCGGGGACGGGCATTGGCTATGCCCAGCACGCCGGCGGCACGTCCCTTGATCGAGTAGCCGATGAGCAGCACCGATCCCATACCCAGGTGACTCCAAAGCGCCGCATCGACCGCCTGGTCCTCGCGCGGCGCACCGGTATCACGCAGCTCGGAAACCCGCAGTGGCGCCAGGCGCGACTGCAGCCAGGGCAGCTCGTCGATCGAATGCCCGCGCAGCTGTTCAGGATTGCCGGTCGCCAGCATGCCTCGCGCCACCTGCACATCGCCAATCTGGGCCAGCTCAGGATCTATGGCGATATGAAAGGCAGCGTCGACGTGGGTGGCGTCGCGTAACAGTTCCAGATTGACAACCAGGGTGTCGAGCGCGGTGGCCGCGGTCATGGTTTGGAAATCGACCGCGATTTTGGTGCAAATGACATCCAGGCCCACTGCGGGCCGTGCACCACGCCGCGGCCAAGTTTGCGGGGACAATATGTCCGATGCAGTCAGGTCAGGGTGGCGGGGATCGATGGGAGCTATTGCCATGCGCCTTCAATGGTCCCACGGATGGAGTTACGGTTGTAGATCAATAGTTTGCCACTCAATCGCCCGTGAAACTCGAATGCGTCCCACAGTTCCATGCATCTGGAACTGCGATTTTACGATTGAATTTTCGCATAAGTTGTAAGGAATACAAGCTAAGCGATTGTATTAATAGGGCTTAAGCGAAAGCAGGAGCCCGACGTGACCGAGCCGCGGACCAAGCGTTAGTCGAGCGCCGATCTCGCGGTTTCAAATAATTGTCTAAGCCTCTGTTCCATATCGGCTTGTAAGCGTTCCAGGGCGGCGGCATCCAAGCCTTTGGCGATGTACACCGGCTCGCCGATCGCAATCACCACCCGCGCGCCGATCTTAGGAATAATGAAACGGTCCCAGCCGACCTTCCAGGCGCGGGACGCGACATAGCTCAGCGGAATGATGGGACGCTGGGAGAGCTGCGCGAGCAACAGCGCACCCGGCTTGAACTTCCCGGCAGGCCCTCGCGGTCCATCCGCGGTTATCACCGGCGAGATGCCCTCGTGGACCAATGCCTGGTAGAAGTCGCGCAGGGCACGGGCGCCGGTATGCGAGGATGAGCCGCGGATCGCCTCCCCGCCCAGCTTGCGCACGATGAGGGCCCCGAATTCCCCATCGACCGAGGGACTGATCAAGACCCCCCATTTAACGCCGGCGGCATGCTGATCGAGCAGGTACTTGGTACAGAACAGCCAGTGTTGATGCCAGTACACGGGGATGAAGGATGGCGAGCGCGTCAGCGCGGCGGTAATGTGCTCGGCGCCGAGGATACGCTCGACTCTGCACCAGGCCAGCACCATCCGCATGAGCCCAATCACCACCGGCGCCGCCGCCCGGTACAGCCACCGGCGGGCAGGGGTCAGACGACGGCCGGAGCGGGTCTGCTGCTCGTAAATGGTGTTGCGAAGACCGCTCTCTTCCCGTTTCTTTTGCACGCCTGCATTGTCGGGAAGCGCTCCGTGGCGCGCAATGCCTAAGTTACAATAACGGCATGCATACCACCGCAATTCCGCCCGGACCGACCGAGGGCTTCGATCTGGGCGGCAGCGATGAATCACTCACGCGCTTGCAGGACTACTTCGCCCGATTCGGCGACGTTTATAGGATATTTGCGCCCGCCCGCGGCACCTACAACTACGTCATCAATCACCCGGAGGACGTCAAGCGCGTCCTATTGACCAACCACCGCAACTACACCAAGGGCGAAGGGATGGATCGGGTCAAAATCCTCCTGGGCAACGGCATCATGACCAGCGAGGGGGCCTTTTGGCGCCGGCAGCGGCGCATGATGCAGCCCTCCTTCCACCGGCGCGTCATCGATCGCTTCAGCGCGCTCATCGGCGAGGTGAACGAGAAGTTTGCGCGGCGCTGGGCCGACCACTCGGCGCGCGGTGAAGCGGTCAATGTCTCGAGCGATGCCAGCGAGTTGACGCTCGAGATCGTGCTCAAATCCCTGTTCGGCAGCGACCTGGAGCGGCTGGAACATCAAATGGGCGCCAATCCCTTCGAAGTAGTGACCAAGCAGTCCAACCGTGATTTGAAATTCGCCTTCCAATTCCGGTCACTGGGGAAATTGCTCGGCGAGTTGATTCAGCGGCGCCGGCACGCGCCCGAAGAACACTTTGATTTCCTGAGCATGTTCATGCTGACGCGCGATCGCGACACCGACGAGCCGATGTCGGACAAGGAGCTGATCGATGAGGTTCTCACGCTGATCGTGGCCGGCCATGAAACCACCGCGGCCGCGCTCACCTGGACATGGTACTTGGTGAGCCAACATCCGGGCGTGGCCGAGCGACTCGCCGCCGAAGCGGACGCTGCATGCGCGGATGAGGTCATGGGGCTCGGTGCGGCCGAGGCCATGTCATTCACCCACCAGGTGTTGCAAGAGTCCTTGCGGCTTTATCCGCCCGGCTGGCTGATAACCCGCCGCGCCATCGAGGCCGATGAGTTGGGCGGATATGCCATCGCCCCGCGCACCGATGTGTTCATCAGCCCTTACATGCTGCATCGGCATCCTGAGTTCTGGAGCGACCCGGAGGCCTTCCGGCCCGAGCGTTTCGCCGGCCCCGATGCCGATGAACGCCATAAGTTCGCCTATATTCCCTTCGCCGTGGGTCCGCGCCACTGTATCGGCGAGAATATCGCCATGTTCGAGATGCTGGTGCACATGCGCACCATGGCGCGACATTTTCGCCTCTCGCGCGCGACGCACGAACCCATTGAATTCGAGGCACAAATCAACCTTCGGCCTCGATCCAACCTCATGATGACGGTAGCAGCACGATGAATGATGTCGGTAATTACATGACCTACACCACGCTGGTGGACATGCTCGAAAGCATTCGCAGCGTGGACCGCAGCGTCACCTATATCGGCGGTGAAAATGCCGAGCGGCGCCTTCTATACAAGGATATCTACGCGCGCGCGCTCGGCATCCTGTATCACCTGCAGGCGGCCGGCGCCCGCCACGGCGACAAGATGATCATCTACCTCAACAACAACGAGCAGTTCCTCGACGGATTCTGGGCCGCGGTCTGCGGCGGCGTTGCCCCCGTGCCGCTGGCCGTCGGCATCAGCGATGAGCACCGGCACAAGCTGCTGCGGGTTGCGCGCAAGCTCGGCGACCCCCTGCTGTACACCGACGCGAAGACTCTGGAACGTCTGGAAGCCCTCGCCACTGAAGTGGGCGAGTCGGCGTTGTTCGCCCGGTTGAAGTCGCGCACCTTCTTGGTGGAATCGATCACCGACATCTCCAAAGCCGGGAAATTGGTCCGCCCGACGCCCGAGGATCTGGCCTTCATCCAGTTCTCCTCCGGATCCACCAGCGAACCGAAAGGCGTGATGCTGACTCACGGCAACTTGATGGCCAATACCCAGGGCGCCACGTCGGTGGGCAAGTTCACCGATCGGGATGTCGCGTTGAGCTGGATGCCGTTGACCCACGACATGGGCCTGATCGGCTTCTACTTGATGCAGCTGGCGAGCCGCGTGCACGTCAATCTCATGCCCACCGAACTGTTCGTACGCCGGCCGCTGTTGTGGCTGCAGCTCGCCGCAAAAAAACGCGTCACCATTACCAGTTCCCCCAATTTCGGCTACCGACATTTTCTCAAAGTCTTGGGCGAGCGGCGGCCGGATGATCTTGATCTGTCCTCGATCCGGTCCATCTACAACGGCGCCGAACCCATCTCGGTCCCGCTGTGCAACGAATTCATGAACGCCCTGGCCTACACGGGTTTGAAGCGCCAGGCCATGTTTCCCGTGTATGGACTGGCGGAGGCCTGTCTCGCCGTGGCCTTCCCGCCCCCGGACACGGACTATCGTTGGCTGCGCCTGAACAGGCACCGCCTGAGCGTGGGCGCCCCCATCGAAGTCAACCCGCCGGAGCCGCGCGATGCCCTCGAGGTCATGTGCGTGGGGCATGTGGTGCCCAACACCGAACTGCGCATCGCCGACGATGCGCGCGCGGGCTTGCCGGATGGAAAAGTGGGACACATTTTGATTCGCGGCGCCAGCGTGACGCGCGGCTACTTCGGCGATCCGCAGGCGACTGCCGCGGCCATCGACGCCGACGGCTGGCTCGATACAGGGGATCTGGGTGTCATTCACGAAACCTCGTTGTATATCGTGGGCCGTGCCAAGGAGATCATTTTCGTCAACGGCCAGAATTACTATCCTTACGATTTGGAAAACATTGCGCAGCGCGCCCCGGGACTCGATCTCAACAAGGTGGTCGTCGCGGGCGTGGGCGAACCTGGCTCGCAAGTCGAGGAATTGGTGGTGTTCGTCCTGCATCGCGGCGACATGGCGGAGTTCCTGCCCACGGCAAACGCGGTCAGCCGGCTCATCAATGAGCACACGGGCTTGGAGGTCGCCCAGGTCATTCCCACCAAGCGTATTCCGAAGACCACCAGCGGCAAGGTACAGCGGCATGTCTTGGAACAGAGTTACACCGAAGGCGAGTTCGACGCCGAACTCGCGGAACTCAACTCGCTGCGCGAGGCCCGGGGCGGCTCGGACCGGCACGCCGGCACCGACTTGGAATCGCAGTTGCAAACGCTGTGCGAGACGGCGCTACCGGGGAAGAAAATCGACGTGAACGACAATTTGTTCGAGATCGGCGCGAGTTCGCTGAAGCTCATCGAGATCCACGAAAGCATCGAGCGCGACTTTCCGGGCCTCATCGATCTGACCGAGCTGTTCGACTACCCCACCATCGCGACGCTCGCCAAGCATCTGGAGGGCAAGTTGAAAGCAGCTACCCCGCGCTGACTTGTTGTCAATCGCTGCCGTATAAGGGCTTCTTCAAACGCCAGCGCCGGTAGGACCACAACCAGTCGGCCGGGCTCTCGAGCACGTGGACTTCGCAGGCTCGCGCATACCGCTCGGTGACCTCGTTGGGTCCGATGGACTCTCGGCCGTCCCACAACGGGAGAAACTGCACTTCATAGAAACCGCGCCGCACGCGCTTCACGTGAGCGTACAAAATCGGCAGGCGCGTGGCGCGCGCGATCTGCTCCGCACCGATGTAGAACGCCGTGTCCTGTCCCAGGAACTGCGTCCAGTAGCGCTGGTCCGTGGACACCGGTGCTTGATCGGCATTCATGCCGATGGCACGCACGACGCCGCGACGGCGGAAAAAATCCGCCAGCAGTTCCTTCGCCGGCACCAGGCGCGCCCCAAAACGCGAGCGCACCTTCAGCATCAGCTTCTCCGCCCATTGATCGTGCAAGGGTTTATACGCGGCGTCCACGGGATAACCCAGCTGCAGCGTGACTCCATGCAGCAGCCATTCCCAGTTGCCTTGGTGCGAGGTCATGAACATGATGGATTGGCCGGCATCCAGATATCGACGTGCGAGTTCACCGTTCGTAACCCGCATGCGCCGGCGCATGTCGGCCTCGTCCATGGATACCGATTTCAGCAGCTCGACCATCACGTCGCAGAAATTCCTGAGGAATTGCCTGTGAATGTCCTCGCGCTGCGCGGCGGTGAAGGCGGGAAAGACTTTTTCCAGCTGTTCGCGAATCACATGCCGGCGGTGCCGAACGACGTAATAGGCGAGGAAGTACAGGAATGCGGAAAATGCGTACAACGCGGCCCAAGGCAGGCGCGACAAGAGTTTGATCATGGGTACCCGCGTGCGGCGTCCGTTCAGATTCTAACACACTGTTTCTGAACGGTTTCGCAGCCGGCCAGGGGGAACGGCGGTATCATACCTCAAGTGAGCACGGCAGAATCCATCGTCCCCGGCCAACCGCCCGTGGCGGGCGGCACCATGAATGTACGCATCTTGCGGGTGGGCGCGGATTCCCACCTCGCGAAAGACGATCGCGTGGCCGTCGAAGCGCCGCTCGAATATCTGCTGCATCATCCTGCGCTCGGGCTCGAGCCGGTGTCCTTCGGCACGACCATGAGAACACCGGGCGACGATGAAAACTTGGCGGTGGGTCTGCTCTATGGCGAGGGCATCGTCAACCGCGCCGCCGATATCGATGCCATCGAATCGAGTACGCGCCGGCCCAACGTGGTCAATGTACGCCTGCGTCCCGATGTACCCATGGAAATCCAAACCGCGACGCGGCGTTTCTCGGCGGGTTCGAGCTGCGGCGTGTGCGGCACGACGGGCCTGGATGCCGCCATTGCCCGTGCGGCGGCGATCCGCATCGCCGAAACGCGCGCGATCGAGCTTGCGCTGTTATTCGGTTTGCCGGAACGCATGCGCGCGGCTCAATCCAAATTCGGCGATACCGGCGGCATACACGCCGCGGCCTTGTTCGATTTCTCCGGGAATCTCATCACGGTGGCCGAGGATGTGGGGCGCCACAACGCCTTCGACAAACTGGTCGGAGAAACCTTGATGGCGGGCCGCCTGCCGCTCAACGAGCACATCATCCTGTTGAGCGGCCGCGCCAGTTTTGAGTTGACCCAAAAGGCGCTGCGCACCGGTGTTGCCATTCTCGCGGCCATCGGCGCGCCTTCGAGCCTGGCGGTGCACTTGGCCGTCGCCTCGGGCCTCACGCTGGTGGGATTTCTGCGAGAAAAGCATTGCAATGTGTACTCTGGCGCACAGCGCTTCACGGCCAGTGCCCGGTGGCCGCAACCCTAGCCAGGTAATCCTCGAGCCGGGTTCCCGGCGATGCGAGACTCAAACCGCGGTATCGCGAAGCTTGGCAGGCGCTTTGTGTATTTCCCGTGCCCGTGTCGCGCCGGGCTTCCGCTGCTTCGGCCGGGACTTGATCTTCGGCCACCAAGGCAGCGCCTCCGTCATCACCAGCACCTTGCCCGGTGCCAGTGCCGCGCGATAGCCCGGGAGGTTCGCGAGGATTTCGCGCCAGCCGGAGCCGGCCAGCGCGGCGCACAGCCGCTGCACAGCCGTATGCCCCAGGTGGGCCTTGAGGCAGGCCAGGAAGTAGTTTTCCTCGACCAGGGGTTCGAAATGCAACCCGAACTCCAGCGCCGCGGCTTCGACCCCCACGCCGGCGTCGGCCAAACCGCTCGCCACGCACAGCGCCACCGCCACGTGGGTTTCTTCCGCCAGCCCGTCGTAACCGGGCAGCTCGCCGGGCGCTATCGAGTGTTCGTGCAGCAGGTGATCGATGAGCATGCGGGTGCCGGACCCGAGCTGGCGATTCACGAATCGCAGGCGGTGGCGGATGACGTCGGGAAAGGTGCGGACGAGCGCGGCGTGCTCTCGCCGCACCATCAGTCCTTGCATGCGCCGCGCACAGCCGATCAGCTTGTGCCGCCCGGGCTTGAGCAGCGGCTTCAGCGCCCTGGCAAACACCGGGGCGGCGCCACGCAATGCCGGCACATGAAAGCCGGCCACCAGGCACTGTCGATCGCTCAAGGCCACCAGCGCATCCGCGCTCCCTTGGAAGCGAATGTCCATGTGCAGATCGAAGGCCTGCGCCACGTGCTGCTGAAGCACGGTGAGCGCCATATCGTGGCTGGCTTGCACGGTGAGCAGCTGGTGGCGCTGGTCTTTGGCGTCCGCGACCACGCGCGCCAGGTCCGAGCGTAGCGCTTCGATGTGCGGTTGCATCCGCGTGCGCGCGCGGCGCTCCGCCCACAACAATCGTTCCGCAAACTGCGTCGGCCGCGCCCGTTGTCCTTGCGACCAAATGAGCAATGGCTCGCCGAGCTTCTCCTCCCACTCTCGAAGCGAGCCCCAAAGATATCGATAGGAGCACCCCAGCAACTGCGCTGCATGGCGGATCGACCCCGCCTCCAAGACCGCCGTGAGCAGATCGAACAGCGGGTTGCCGAGCGTGGCACCGCGCTGCTCGCCCGGCTCGAAGGCATAGCGCAAGTGCAGGCCCAGGGCCGACTCGGCATTCCTCGAAACCTTGTTGTGGCGCATCCCGGTGGGCCCATCATCGGCGAGTTTTTGTGGCGCCCATTGTATCAGGTGCGCCTGGCACGCCGGGCCCGGCGCAGGAACGGGGCCGCCGGGGAATACTGTACGAAGGCCCTAAGGCAACAGGGGCGCGGTGAATCCGTGCTGAGCCAAAATTTCCTGGCCCGCGGGCGACAGGATGTAGAGCGCAAACTGTCCTGCCGCCTCCTTATTTGCCGAGGTGAGAATGGTCAACCCGTAGCGGGCCTCGACTTGCAGCGCGGGCGGCAAGGATAGGATGGTAATGCCGGCGGATTCCGCCGCCGGCGCGCTCGTGCAATAGGACAGGAAAATATCGGCGCGCTTTTCCTGGAACAGCCAGGCGACGGCATTGGTCACGCTCGCCGGAATGGCGAGCGACCCCGGTACATTGCCGATCTTCACGGCCTTGGCTTCGAGCGTGGCCCGGCTGCCGGGACGCAGCAGATCCGCCTTTTTAAACAGCTCCCAGGCATAGTCGCCGGCGGGATCATATTTCGGCGTCGATGTTCCGATCTTGACCGAGGGCTCGAGCATGGTGGTGAGCAAGGTCTCCGTCGTGACCTTCAATCCCGGCCGCACGAGTGCGCACAACCGATTGCGGGCGAACATGACGGTGGGGCCCGACTTGCCGATCCGCGTCAGGGCTTGGGGGTTACCCATGTCGGCCGAGGCGAAAACATCCCCAGGTTCTCCGTTGGCCAGGCGCTCTTGCAGGCCGCCCGACCCGCCGAAGACCGCCTCAACCCGCGTTCCGTAGAGTTCGGTATACGCCTTGGCCATGTCCGTCATCGCCGCGCGCAAACTTCCCGCCGCGTGCAGGCGCACCACCGGTGCGTCCGCGGCGGCGGCCGAGGACGCCGCCAGCCACACAACCGTCAAAGCGCAACAGATGCGCATCATGATCAGAAATCGATGCTGGCGGATGCCAGCACGGTACGCGGCGAACCGAAGTGGGCCAGCAAGTTGCCGGTGTTGGCGCCGGTCAGATTGCTCGGTGCGACGGTCGACCAGTAGTGTTTGTCGGTCAAGTTATCCACGGCAAGGCGCCAGGTTACACTCTTCGACAGCACCGTCGAGGTATAGCGTGCGCCGAGGTCGAACAGGTTGTAGCCGGCAACGAAGAATGAATTGGTGTCGTCGGCCGCACGCGGTCCGGAGAACTGCCAGTCGAAGCTCGCCACCAAGCCCTGGATTGCCGGAATGCGGTATTCGAACAGGGTGTTGCCTTTGACCTTCGGCGCGCCCACGTAGATCTTGTCGTTGGTGCTCGCCAGCGGCGTGTTCTCGAGCTTGGCATCGAGCAAGGTCACCCCGCCGTACACCGTCAAGCCGTTCACCACTTCGCCGATGGCGGACAGTTCCAAGCCCTTGTTCACCTGCAGGCCGGTAATTTCAAATGCGTTGTCCGCCGTATTGATGTTGGCGAACGGCCGCTGGATGCGAAACACCGCGGCGGTGAAGTCGATCTTGGCCAGCGAGACCTTGTAGCCGACTTCGTATTCCTGGCTCCTGTACGGCGCGAGGCTCTGCCCCGCGTTGATCGTACCGCCCGGCGCCAAGTCCCCTGCCTGCAGGCTGCTGGCGAAAGTGGCATAGACCGTCATGTTGCTCTCGGGCTTGTACATGAGGCTGGCACTGGGGCTCAGGCCATGGCTCGCATACTCCGGCAGCTTGACGGCTTTGGCGTTGAAATTGTCGGTGTGAAACCAATCCTGGCTCACCGCGAGACGCGTTGCCCAGGCATCGGTGAAGCGAATGGTGTCGCCCACATTGATGCCTTGCTGATACGCCGTAGAGGAATCGAAGTTCAACCCGACATTGGGCAATCCGGCTGCCGGAAAAGGAAAAATGACGGGGCTGTCGATGGTCGCCGTCCCCAACAGCACGCTCGCCGGTTTGGCCGGCGTGATCACCGAGTAGGATTGCGCCCTGTATCCGGCGGTGCCGATGGTCAGGTCGTGTGCCATTCCCCAGGCAATGAAATTGCCGTCGAGATATCCGGCATCGCTGGTCATGACGAAGCGCGGCGCGAAGCCGTTGGCGAGCGACGAGGTGTATTTGCCGCCATTCGTCGTCAAGTTGTTACCGGCGTATTGATGTCGCGCGAGGCGTCCTGATTGAGAGCCCCGACGATCAGATGCCAATCGGAATTGAAATCATGCTTCAGACGCGCGCTGCCCATGCGCGTCAGCAGATCCACCCCGGCGTAATTCTGGCCATAGCCCACGTTCTCCGGATCCGGTGCGGGCGGCAGGATGATTTTTTCACCATAGCTGAACCAGCCCGGATAGCCGGTGTCGACGAGGTGGTAGTAGCTGTAGTTCGTTTCGATGACGGTGTCCTCGAGCGGACGGACGTCCACCGCCAGGCTACCGAGAACGCGCTTGGCGTGCGATCGATCGACCCAGGCGTCGCCCTCCCCGAACAAGCCGTTGAAGCGGTAGCTCACCACGCCGTTGTTGTCGATCTTGCCGCCCAGGTCCACATGCGCGGTGCCGATGCTGTCGCTGGCGTAGCTGACGGTGACTTCGCGCAAATCCTCCGCGGTCGGCCGTTTGGAGACAAAGTTGAACATGCCGGAGGGGTTGGCCGGACCGTAGAGCGGCGCGGCCGCGCCATTGACCACCTCGATCTGCTGAAACTGCTCGATGGCATTCGCCACTGTGATGAAAAAGGCCATGCCGTCCATGAGCGAGTTCTGGAAATTACCGCCCTGTATGCCGCGCGTTTGCGGGCGCAGGATGTCGGCGCCCTGCTGTTCCTGGTAGGCGACCAGCGGCAGGTATTTCGACACGTCCTTGAAATTCGTCGCCTGTGAGTTCTGGAGCAGTTCGGAGGAAAGGATTCCGACCGAATACGGCGTATCGATCAGCTTCATGGAGCCTAAGGGTCCGAGCGAATCGACCGACTCGACGCGGTAGTTGTCTTCCGTCGCCTTGTTCCCCACCACGGTGAATTGGGGCAGCGCAGGCTGCGCCGTGGAGGGTTGCGTGGTGGTATCGGCGTCTTCGGCATGGGCGGCTGCCGCGAAGGCCACGGAAAAAAGCACACAGGGCAATACAGGGCGAATCGATCGGCTCATTGATGGTCTCATGGAATGGATTGAGGGTGGCGCGGTGGCCGCTTGCGAGCTTTGCTCGTCAAGCGCTTGTAAAAAGCGCGTGAAACCTAGCATGGGGAGCAAGGGTCAACAATATGCAGCGCGGTGCATATGTTGCCGTCAACGCGACACGCGGATACCGAGACCCGGGCCCTCGATCACTCACTCCGCGTCGAAGCGCTCGGCCCCGGTGTAGCAGTTGAAATGCCGATGGACGGCGCGCCCGAACAAGGCCATGCCGAATTTTTGCGCCAGATCGTAGCCCAAGGTGGACACGCCGTTGCGCGACACGACGATCGGAATTCCGCACAGAGCCGCCTTGACGACCATCTCGCCCGTGAGCCGCCCGGTGGTGAACAGGATCTTGTCGCCGCCGTCGATGCCGTACAGGGCCATCCAGCCGCTGACCGTGTCGAGTGCATTGTGCCGTCCGACATCTTCGACCGACATCAGCAACTGTTCATGCTGAAACAGGGCGCAGCCATGGACCGATCTTGCACGGCGGTGGATGCTGTCGTGCTGGCGCATGACCTCGAGAAGGCCGCGCAGAGTGCTTTGGCGGATGCGCGCCTCGGCTGCCGCCGGCAGCCGAATGGAGTCGAGCTGGGACATCAGCCGGGCGACCACCGATCCCTGGCCACTGCCGCTGGCGACGATCTGCGGCAAGACCGCGGATGCCTCGAGCTGGCCTCTGCGGCTCTTGATGATGCTGACGCCTGCCGACCAGTCGACCGAGATGGATTCCAGCACGGCGGCGTGCGGGATCAGCCGCTGGTTGCGCAGAAAGCCCAGGACCAGGAGCTCCGGCATTGCGCCCAGCGTCATGAGCGTCACCAGTTCGCGCCCATCGAGACGCAGGGTGAGCGCGCGTTCGGCGGGGATGAGAATCGAGCGCCGCACGCCCGCCTCGTCCAGGATCTCGATCTCACGCACGGATTCACAGGCGCTCGCCGTGAGCCTCGGGGCATTCTCAATAGGCTGCATCAGGTAGCATGCTCCCATGATCCACAAGAATGACATCAGCGGACTGATCCTCGCCGGCGGCCGCGGCTCGCGCATGGGCGGCATCGACAAGGGATTGCAGTTGCACGGAGGTATTCCCCTGGCACGCCACGCGCTCGAGCGGCTGCGCCCGCAGGTTGCGGCCGTGATGCTCAACGCCAATCGTAACCTGCCCGCCTATCGGGCGATGGGTGCGCCGGTCTACGCGGACGAGATCAGCGACTATCCCGGGCCGCTGGCCGGCATGCTCGCCGGTCTTTCGAATTGCCGCACACGGTATCTGGTGACCGTGCCCTGCGACACGCCGAACTTCCCTCTGGATCTGGTCGCTCGCCTCGCAGAAGCGCTGACCGCGACCGACGGCGACATGGCGACTGCGTACACGCCGGAGGACGGCAGGCCGCGCGCGCAACCGGTCTTCTGCCTGATGCGCGCCTCGCTGCGCGACAGCCTGTCCGACTTTGTCGCCAAGGGTGAGCGCAAGACGGGCTTGTTCGCCGCGCAACATCACAGCGCCAAGGTGGTGTTCGACGATCCCAAGGCCTTCGCCAATGCCAACACGCTGGAAGAACTCGCGAATCTGCAAGCCCCCGCCCCCCAGAAGCCCACTTAAGTATTCCGGGTGAGCCCCGTTCAATCCTCGCCTGCCATGGCCGGCTCCAGAATCTGACCGCCGCCGTAGCTCGCTTGAATCGGCGTCGTACCACCCAAGGTCACGCGCACGGCGCAGTACTTGAACTCGGGAATCTTGCCGAATGGATCGAGCGCGGAGTTGGTGAGTTTGTTGATCGCCGCTTCGTAGTAGCAAAAAGGCACGAACACGGCCCCATGCGGCGAACTGTCGTCGGCGCGCGCGTACAGACTGACCGTGCCGCGACGCGATTCGATGGTGATGAGATCACCGGGCTTTGCGCCCAGGCTCGCCATGTCGAGCGAATTGAGCAATGCCACGGGATCCGGCTCGATGGCATCCAGCACCCCGGAGCGGCGCGTCATGCTGCCGGTATGCCAGTGCTCGAGCTGACGCCCGGTGATCAACACCATGGGATAGTCGTTGTCGGGCCGCTCATCGGCCGGAATGATGTCGGCCGGCACGAATCGCGCCTTGCCGCTCGGCGTCGGGAAGGATTCGACGAACACCACCGAGTCTCCAGGATCACCTTCCTTCTCGCAGGGATAGGTAACGCTGTCTTCGGCTTGCAGGCGCTCCCAGGTGATGCCCCCGATGCTGGGCATGGTATGGCGCATCTCGTCGAACACCGCCGCCGCGGCAGCCTCTCCGGTGCCGTAGTCCCAGGACAGGCCAAGCTGGCGCGCGACATCGATGATGATCTCCAGATCCTGACGGGCCTTGCCCGGAGGATTGAGCGCCTGACGTCCGATCTGCACGAAGCGATCGGTGTTGGTGAACGAACCGGTCTTCTCGGCGAACGAGGACGCCGGCAAGATGACGTCGGCAAGATAGGCGGTTTCGGTGAGGAATATGTCCTGCACCACCAACATGTCGAGCTTGGCGAGCGCCTCGCGCGCATGATCCGCGTCCGGATCGCTCATGGCGGGATTCTCCCCCATGATGTACATCCCCTTGACGTTGCCGGCGAGAATGCCCTTGATGACCTCGACCACGGTCAAGCCGGGCTTGTCGTCCAGCTTCTCGAGCGGCACGCCCCAGGCCTTGGAGAAGCGCTCCCGCGATTTAGGATTGTCGACGCGCTGATAGTCCGGATACATCATCGGGATCAGTCCCGCATCGGAAGCGCCCTGCACGTTGTTCTGTCCGCGCAACGGGTGCAACCCGGTACCCGGTCTGCCGATCTGTCCGGTCATCAATGCCAGCGCAATGAGACAGCGCGCATTGTCGGTGCCGTGGATGTGCTGGCTGATGCCCATGCCCCACAGAATCATCGAGCCCGGGCTGGTGGCATACAGCCGCGCGACCTCGCGAATCATCTCCGCCGGGACGCCGCAGATCGGCGCCATCAGCTCGGGACTGTAGCCGCGAACATTCTTGCTCAATTCCGCATATCCCAGCGTGCGGTCGGCGATGAATTTCTCGTCGACGAGATTTTCCTCGATGATGACGTGCATCATCGCATTGAGCAGTGCCACGTCGGTGTCGGGCTTGAACTGCACGAAGCGATAGGCGGTACGCGCCAATTCGCTGCGGCGCGGATCCATGACGATCAGCTTGGTGCCGTTGCGCATGGCATTCTTGAGGAAGGTAGCCGCCACGGGATGGTTTACCGTCGGATTCGCGCCGATCAGGATCACCACCGAGGCCTGGGTGACATCCATGACCGGATTGCTCACCGCACCGGATCCGATCCCCTCCAGCAGCGCCGCGACGCTCGAGGCGTGGCACAGGCGCGTGCAGTGATCGACGTTGTTGCTGCCGAAACCGAGGCGCACCAATTTCTGAAATAAATACGCTTCCTCGTTGCTGCCCTTCGCCGAGCCGAAGCCCGCGAGGGATTTGGGCCCGTGGGTATCGCGCAGTTTGCGCAGGGTGCCGCCGCCCAAGGCGATGGCTTCTTCCCACGTCGCCTCGCGAAACACCTGCATGACATGATCCGGGTCCATGACGAAATCGCCGGACTTCGGCGGCGCGTCGGCACGGCGGATGAGCGGTACGGTCAAGCGCTGCGGATGGCGCGCATAATCGAAGCCGTAGCGGCCCTTGACGCACAGGCGCGAGTGATTCGCAGGACCATCGCGTCCTTCGACATATAGAATCTTGTCATCCTTGACGTGATAGGTGAGCTGGCAGCCCACGCCGCAATACGGACACAGCGAATGCACCGACTTATCCGGAATGCTGAGCGCCACCTCGCGCGCCGGCATCAGCGCGCCGGTGGGACAGGCCTGCACGCACTCGCCGCAGCCCACGCAGGTGGAGGCGCCCATCGGATCGTCCATGTCGAACACGATCTTGGCGTGCTGGCCGCGCGAGGCTAGGCCGATCACATCATTGGCCTGTTCGTCGCGGCAGGCGCGCACGCAACGCGTGCATTGAATGCAGGCATCGAGGTTCACGGCGATCGCGGCATGCGACAGATCCGCCTGCACGGCGGGGCGCGGTGCGAACCGGGGCTTGCCCACGTCGAGTTTCACGGCCCACTGGTCCACTTCGTTGTGCAGGGTGTATTCGCGTTCCGGCATGTCGGACTGCAGCAATTCGATCACCAACTGCTGCGACTTACGCACCCGCTCGTTGTTGGTGGTCACCTGCATGCCTGCCGTCGGCGATCGGCAGCACGATGCGGCGAGCACGCGTTCGCCCTTGATTTCCACCATACAGGAGCGGCAGTTGCCGACCGCGTCCATGCCGGGCTTGTAGCAGAGGCGTGGGATGGCAATGCCTTCCCGGTCCGCGATCTCGATCAGGGTGTCGGTGGCCGGGGCGGTGACTTCACGGCCATCCAGGACGAACGTGACAGTGGCGGCGTCGGGCGTACGCATCTCGCGAGTGACGGCGTTCATGGTGTTCTCGTTAGCTCAGTTCATTGGGGAAATATTTGATGACGGTGTCGACCGGATTGGGCGCGGCCTGCCCCAGCCCGCAGATCGACGCATCGCGCATGACCTGCGAGAGTTCCGCCAGCAGCGGCTTGTCCCAGGCGTCACCGGCAATCAGCATGTTGGCCTTGGCCGTGCCGACACGGCACGGGGTGCACTGGCCGCAGGACTCATGCTCGAAGAAGCGCATCATGTTGCGCGCCGCCGCCTTGGCGGTGTCCTGCGTGGAGAGCACGATCACCGCCGCGGATCCGATGAAGCAGCCATAGGGCTGCAAGGTGTCGAAATCCAGCGGGACGTCGCCCAACGAGGCGGGCAAAATGCCGCCGGACGCACCGCCCGGCAAGTAGCCGTAAAAGATGTGCCCGGGCTGCATGCCGCCGCAGAACTCGTCGATCAATTGGCGCACCGTGATGCCGGCGGGCGCCAGCTTGACGCCGGGATTCTTCACCCGGCCCGAGACGGAGAAGCTGCGCAGCCCCTTGCGGCCGTTGCGTCCCTGCGAGGCAAACCAGGGCGCCCCCCGTTCCAGCAGTTCGCGCACCCAGTAAAGCGTTTCGAAGTTATGCTCCAGCGTGGGCCGACCGAACAGGCCGACCTGCGCCACATACGGCGGCCGCAGGCGCGGCATGCCGCGCTTGCCTTCGATGGATTCGATCATCGCCGACTCTTCGCCGCAGATATACGCGCCCGCGCCGCGCCGCAGTTCGATCTTGGGCAGCGGCGCCGGCGGATTGTCTTGCAGCTTGGCCAGTTCCGCTTCGAGCAAGGCACGGCAACCGTGATACTCATCGCGCAAGTAGATATAGATAGCGGAGATACCGACGGCCCACGCGGCGATCAGCATGCCCTCGATGAAGCGGTGCGGATCCCGCTCGAGATACACCCGATCCTTGAAGGTGCCCGGCTCCCCTTCATCGATGTTCACGGCCATCAAACGCGGCGCTGCCTCCGCGCGCACGATGCGCCACTTGCGGCCCGTCGGGAAGCCGGCGCCGCCGAGACCTCGTAGCCCGGAGTCCTCCATGGTCTTCAATACGCTTTCGAGGTCGCGCCGGCGCTCCATGCAGTCGCGCAGCAGCGAGTAGCCGCCCTGCGCCAGGTACGCCTGGTAATCGATGTGGCCGCGCGGATTGTCGTGTCGATTTCCCGCCTCGACCTCGGCCTTCACCGAGGCGACGGTAGCCGACGGAACGGGCTTCTGATGAACGACAGCCACGGGTGCCTGCTCGCAGCGTCCGACGCAGGGCGCCGGGATGACACGCACTTCTCTGCCGAGCAACGCGGGGAGTTTCTCCAGCAGTTGTTTGGCGCCGGCCATTTCGCAGCTCAGCCCATCGCACACCCGCACCGTCAAGGCAGCCGGCGTGGGCAATGACCCGTCCTGATTTTCCTTCACCACGTCGAAGTGATGATAGAAAGTGGCCACTTCGTATACTTCCGTCTGGGCCAGTCCCAAGAGTTTCGCCAGGGCCGCCATATGGGGCGCACCCAGCTGCCGATAGCGATCATTGATCCGGTGCAGGTACTCGATCAACAGGTCGTGCCGCCACGGCGGGGGGCCGATCAGTTCCTCGACTTCGGCGAACGCCTGGGGGATCACCCGCCGGCCCTTGGGGGCCTGGCGCTTGCGTTGTTTTGTGGCACCCGCTCGTGCCAGGGGGATCGCCGGACTGGTCACTGATCAACTCCGCTGCCTGGGGTCTTCAGTATGGTGTCAGCTGATATATGTGTCCAATCGAATCCGCCTCACAATAAATGAAAGTTATTGTGCGATAGGGCGACATTATATAGTCGGAAGAGCCCTAAACAGCGGGCTAGGCAGCCGGGGCCGGACACTGGTCGGCGGAAGTATACGCCGTGGCGGACGGGTATAGCGCCATGAGCTTGCGCATCACGCCATTGGTCCAGCCGAATCCATCCTGCGTGGGATATTCTCCGCCGCCGCCCTCCCGTCCGGGGGTAACCACGTCATATCTCTCGACCAATTTTCCCCGCTCGCCGTAGACCCGATTGACGCCCAGCATCCAGCGGCAGGCAATGATCTCGGCCAGCGGCATGATGGCGTACCGACGCAGACCCAGGACTCCGATCCATTGCCGCGGCGCCCAGCCGTTGGGTGCATCCCATTGCAGCCCGGATGTCAGCGATCGCCATCCTGGCGTTCGCAACCCGAAATCAAAGGCGGCGGTGCTCGACGCTTGCCCATCGGGGTGATACGCCGACGCCGGGACTTTAGTATTCTCGCAGTTTGCCAACCGAGGTGCGCACGATGCCGAAGAACAAGGACCTGACACGCCGTGAGTTCGTCGCGAGCGCAGGCAGCGCCACACTGGGCGCCATGGTGGCGGCGAGTGCGCCGTTGATCGTTCCCAGCCGGGTGCTCGGGCGCGGCCGTCGCGCTCCCAGCGATACGGTGAATGTAGCCGTCGTCGGCTTCGGCGGCATGGGATCGCAAAACGCGCTCGTGCTCGCGCAAAGCGACCATATCGGCGCGGTCTGCGATGTCGATCTCGCCTACAGCGAAAATCGCGTGAAGGAAAAATTGCTCGACCGGCAGGGCAACCCTCGACCCGAAGGCGCGAAATTGCAGGAGCAATTCAGCAAGGCGAAACGTTACACCGATTTTCGCGAAATGCTGGCGAAGGAAAAGAATATCGACGGCGTGGTGATTGCGACGCCCGACCATTTGCACGCCGTGATCGCCAAGGCGGCGATGGAGATGGGCAAGCACGTCTATGTGCAAAAGCCGCTCACGGCCACGGTGCACGAGGCCCGCGTGCTGCGCGAGTGTGCGCTCGCCCGCCCTAAGCTCGTCACCCAGATGGGCAACCAGGGTCACTCGAGCGAAGGCGCCCGACTGATCAACGAATGGATCGGCGCCGGCCTTCTAGGTCCGGTGCACGAGGTCCACGTGTGGACCAACCGGCCGGTGGTGTACTGGCCTCAGGGACTGCCGCGCCCGACCGGCATGACACCCGCCGATGTACCCGGCGCTTTCGGCAATCTTTGGACGTTCCGTCACGTGCAGGACGTACTGGCCGCGGCCATGGGCAGCGGCGGCTCCCCGCCTCCGGGGCTCGATTGGAACATGTATCTCGGGCCGATTGCCGAAGACGTTCCCTACCACCCCGTCTATCATCCTTTCAATTGGCGCGGCTGGCTCGATTTCGGGTGCGGCGCGCTGGGCGATATGGGCGCACATCTCATCGATCATCCCTTCTGGGCACTGGGACTTCGCCATCCTTCGAGCATCGAGGCTACCTCGACTCAGTGGGGCACCATGGCGGGCAATGCCGATCCGGCGACCCCCGGGCGTGTGCAGCGCATTCCGGTCTCGTATCCGGTGTCCACGTCCGTGCACTATCAATTCCCCGCACGCGGCGACCAGCCGCCGGTGAAAATGTACTGGTACGACGGCGGCATCTATCCGCCCCGTCCCGACATGCTCCCGGATGAGGTTGAGCTTGCCAGCGAAGGCGGCGTGATCTACATCGGCGAGAAAGGTGTTCTTCTGCACAACACGTACGGCGCCAATCCGCGGCTGTATCCGCAGGCGCTCGCCGAGGCGGCAGCAGCCGTGCCGCAGAGCATTCCCCGCATCGCCTGGAGTCATGAGCTCAACTGGACCAAGGCGATCCGCGGGGAGGCCAAGGCCAGTTCCCCGATCGAGTATGCGGCGCAGCTCACCGAAACCATGCTGCTGGGTCTGGTGGCATTGCGCGCCGGTCAAGGCAAGAAGATTGTCTATGACGGCGAGCGCGGACAAATCACCAACGCCGCAGATGCGAATCAATACCTGACGCGCGAGTATCGCGCCGGCTGGGGGATCTAGAGGATCAGAAAAATCTCTACCCGCGCCAGGCGGCGCGGGTAGAGATGAGGTCAATACACCTTACTTAGCAACTGTGTAGCTGTACGGAATGCGCACAGTCTCATCGCCCGTGAACACATTGAAATCGAAGGTATCGATGTAGACGAACCCGGTCACCGTCTTACCGACGTCGTTGGCGTTCGGCGTGATGGTCAGGTTGATCGTTCCGCTCTGGCCCGGCGCCAGCACCAACGGATTGAACGTGTTCGTATTCAACGTGAGGTCGGTCCACAGGTCGCCGCTGTCCGCGGACACCGTTGAATCGAACGACTGTGTGAAGGCGAACGCGGACGTGCTCACCGGCTCGGTGGTCGCACCGGCCGGACCATAGGGTCCGATCAGCGAGGGAACGACTACCCAGAAGCTGTAGGGCACTTCCGGTTCCGCCAAGAACGCCGCCACCGTGTCGGATGCCACAGGCTTCGCGAAGATATCCGGCGATCCGGTGCCGCCGACGCCCGTGCCCACGCTGTTGAACGCATCCATATTGATCGGCACCGTCGATTGGGCGACGAAGGCCGCAGCGCTGGTCTCGGTCGGAACGATGAAGGCTCCGCAGGCTCCGGGAAGAGTGGTGGCCTTCGAGCAAGCCTGAGGAGACAGCTGTTGGAGAGTCACAGTCGTCAACCGAGCGTCTGCGAAGTACTGACGCGTCAACCCGCCCGTATTGGTCACATGAATGGGAATGGTGACCGGAGGTCCGCCAGCCGACAGCTGAACGCTGGCACTGTTGGGCAGTGTCGGCGCCGTCACTTTCGCGCTGTTGAACCCGATGCGCGCCACGAAGGGCAACGTGGTCTGATTCCCCGACGAGGTGTAGTTCTGCAGCAGCACGAACTTCCAGCGCCCGGGTTGCGGATTGTAGTGCGACAGAGACAGTGCGAATTGCGCGCTGCCGTTGATCGGGTCCTGGTTGGGCTGCACGCTCAATTCCATGCCGTTCGGGTCCACCAACAAGCCTTCGAGCAAGTATCCGTTATCGGAGATGTCGAGATTGAGGCTCATGTCATTGACGCCCGGAGGCACGTCGAAGGCAAAGGTCTGCGTCGGGCCCGTGCCCGCTCGGCCGTTGCCGCCCGTCAGAGTCCCCGTGAAGTTACCGCCGGTCGGACCGGTGGGAACCAGCGTGCGCAACGTCACCGGGATTTCGGAGAAGTTGGCGCTGGCGGCGTCCGGAGACTTGTTGAAGCGGATGGCCGTGGCCGAATCGCCCGCATTGGCCGGCATCGAGAATTCGGCGGTCACCGTCTCGCTCGCGCCGGGCGCGAGGACGATATGCGACGGCGAGACCGAACCTAGGCTCACGAAACGCTCCGCGCCCCAGGTCAATTGCACCGGTCCGGAGTAACTTCCAGCCACCCCGGTCTTTCGCGTATATACGACCGCGGTCCAAGTGCCCGACTGCGGCTTCACCACGTCGACATGCTGGTAACCGCTGCCCAAACCTTGCGGATTCGAGTAGGCCGCTTGCCGTCCGGCTGGGTCGAGCAAGGCCAGGAAAACCAGCGGAGGATTGGTCGCCGCAATGCTGAGCGGCGATTGGAAGGCAACGGCGACATCCAAGTGATCGGCATTCGCCGGCACATTGAAGGTCTGGGTGGTGAACACGCGTGTGTTGCCGGCGACGTTGATGAAGCGCGGGTCCACGTTGGGATCCAACGTGAGGTTGAGCGTCGCACCGGCGAACGGTGCATCCAGCGTTTCCAGGCTTGGCGTCAGGCGCTGTGCCGTCGAACCCGTATTGGTGATGGTGAAAGAACGGGATACGTGAGTGTTCGGCTCCGCGGTGACGTGGGCACTGGTCGGCGCGGCCACGATACCGCCGGCATGGCGCCGGTCATCTCCATTCTCGTCCCCGATCGACAGGGCGGTGTTGACTGCCGCCAAGGCATTGATGAAACCGGCGCCCTGCTCCGACGACGGTGCGCCCAGGTCGGTCGCCGAACTCATGATGATGCGCTTCACCGTCGCAGGCGACGGATCCCGGTCTCCGTGCGTGCTGCGGTAGGCCTGGATCACCAGCGCCGCCTCACCGGCGGTCAGTGGCGAGGATTCGCTCGTACCGCCGAAGACTTCGATCGCCGACGGGGCGAATCCCGCGTCGGTGCCGCAGTCGAAGAAGAGCTTCTGATTGGTCGAACACAGCGCCCAACCCAGATCGCCGGGTGCCACTGCGTCCACCGTGCGTCCGTTCTTCTGCGAGAAACCGGACGAGCTGAACGAGGAAATGTTGTTGTCGATGAATCCGCCATTCGTCGTCAGCGGCATGATGCCATCGCCGGTCTGTGCATAGATCCGGAATTGCGTGGTGGCACCGGAGGCGATCACGGCACGCTCCGTGGCCGGAGAACCCAAGGTGCCGGCCGTGCCTGCATCTCCCGAGCTCACCACCACCGTCACGCCGGCGCGCACTGCCGCGTCATTCGCCAGCGAGATGGGATCGTTGGCGTTGTCCGGGAAGGGATTGCCGCCGAAAGACTCGTTGATCACGTCAACGTCGTCATGGATCACGGCGTATTCGATGGCCTGGACGAAGTTGGACGTGGTCGTGGGATTGATCTGCGAGAAAACTTTCAAGCCCACCAGCGAAGCGCCCGGCGCCATGCCGCGAATGCGGATATTGCAGGGCGACGGCAGCGGATGAGCCGCGTTCACGAACTTGCTGATGTCGAACGTCAGCGGTTGTCCGTTCGGCGTGTCTTGCGCGGCGATGGAGCTCGCGTCGCCGAAGGCCTCACCGCCGGCCGTAGGCGTTCCCGCCGGATCGCCGGTGAAGTCCTGGTAGTCGATGAACACCGGCGTGCCGTCGGTGTGAATGAAGCCGGGTATGGTCGGATCGAGACCATCGGCGAGGTAGGCCACTTTGACGCCCTTGCCGGTGACCAGCTGACCGTGGCCATCGCGCACCTGCTGTGCCTGCGGAATGGAAGGATCGGCAAACGCGGTATGGGTGAGCTGCAATGCCTCAGGTTCCAACGTGTTGCACAGCGCGCCGGAGGTGGCCGAGGTGCCGGCAGCTTGTGCGGCTGCGGCCGCTTCCTGAGTTCGCGCTCGCGGCTGAATCACCGCATCGGAGACGACGGCCTGTACCATCGGATGAGCGGACAGCATCGCCGCTTCGGATGCCGATACCGTGGCCGCAAAGGCATTGATGGTGCTGAAAGATCGAATCTTGCGCGATCCCACATTGGGCAGCTGGGAAAGCACGGAATTCTGTGAGGCGGCCAGTGCCGCGGCGCGCGCTCCCATTGCGCGGCGTGCGGGAGGCAAGCTCGACACTTGGTCGCGCAGGATGACGATGACGTTGCGTTGTGCTTCTTGAGCGAGCTGCTGAACTTGGGCAGGCGTCAGCGCTTCGGACAATGTACTGCATGTCAGCAGTACCGCGCCTACGGCAAGACCAAGTTTGAGTGAAGTGGGCCCCTTCATAGATTTCCTCCAATGGTTTTATTTTTGATTACCGTGCCCAACGGTAATCCGCTGAATCACGATTCCACGCAGCGCACTTGACCACACTCGCGCAGCAAACTGCAAGTGAAAATGAGAACCAGCGCACAGACAATCCGCGCCACGGAGAGACACGTATTTTTCGTTCGCTGATATACCAGCCGCTGAGTTGTGCGCGGTCTTCATGCGACCCCTGATCTCGAGCATTGGCGGCAGGCATTATGTTCTATCGGTGTTTATTACAGGTTTATGTCAATCGCGTATCGGACGCAGCCATGATGAGCGCAACATGTGAGCGAGGAGTTCGCCTATTGGCGGCGCTACGGTTTGGCGGCGCTATCGCGGTTCGATTGAACGAGTAAGTTGCCCGCCAAATTCGTGCCGTTGAAGGCTCGCACCTCGAGCAGTGCTTCAACGGGCAGGGTCAGGTCGCTTTGTCGGCCAATCTCGCTGAGCTTTTGCGAACTCGTCAGGGCTTCTGCCGTTTGGCTGACTCCCTCGTCGCGAGTGCCCGAAATGACAATGATGGTGTTGTTGCCGGGACCTTGCAGTTTCTCGAAGACGCCGTAGTCGTGATAGCTCTGCTCCTTGCCCGTCGGCGGCGCCGGCTCCAGCGCTTGGCTGCCGACCTGGCTTACGTAGGTGCGATGGGTCTTCTTGTCGATCACCTCGTCATAGGATTCACCGACCGCAAAGCGGGAGCCGCTGAAGACCAAGTCCTGGAACATACCCATGCCGCTCAAGTACCCGATATAGACGATGTCGGCCGTCTTGAGGTTACCCGGCTCCAGATCCGACATCTTGCTGACTGTGATACGTCGATTTTGAGGAGCCAGCACCATCATCACCTGGCGCAACGCCAGCGCCGCCGAAATCGGCAGGTAGCGTAGGCCGACGTCCATGTAGCGAGGGGCGTATTCGGGATGTTCCGCGACGTATCGATCCAGGTCGCTCTTGGAGTTGACCGAATACTCGCGTACCAGCCGTTTCACCTCCATCGAGTCGTCCGTCTCGCCAATAAGATAGTAGTCGCCCAGCACGATCATGATCGGCCGGTCATCCTTCAGTATGCCGGCCCAGATCGGATTGGCTCGAACCTGTTCCACCTCGCTCCGTGAGGGCCAGGCGAGTGTCATTGCGATTCCGACCAGGATGCCTGCGCCAAGGGCCGCAGCCATCAACAGCGGCAAGCGCCGATGCTTGGCCGTAGACCTCTGCGCCGGCTCTGTCGCCGTCCGGGGATTGAGCCTGAGGCGATACTCGCCGCGAGGGATGTGTAGCGCTGTGACCCCCTCTGCGGCGGCCGAGGCGTAGTAGTCGTCCAGACTCTTGCGCAATTTATGAATGTACACGCGGACCAGCGCATCTTGAGAAACGTCGAAATCCGCGCTCTTACCGAAGACGTCCATCGCGATGGCGATTTCCTTCGGTGACTCCCCGGCGAGGGTTCGGGTGGCGAGGTAATCGAAGAGGTTGCGCAGACGCGCCTCCCCGAGTACACCGCTCGCCTGGATCCTCGCCACCTCCTGCTGCAAAGCCTCGACGTCGCGGCTGGAAGCATCGTCGAGGGCGGGCCTAGGGGTTTGCATGGGGTGATTTAACGTTATTAACGCTAGATAGAACAGTAAATTACCTGAAACCTGCGTGCCGCGGGGGTTAGCCTGCCCGGCTTGCATGCTGGGTTCAAATCCCGGGGCTCAGCGGGACGGATTTTTGGTAAAAAAACTGACTTGGCGGAATAAGCGCTGTGCGATCGGAACCCTCGGGCTGACCGCCGCTGCAATGCTCTCGGCACGGGCGGAAACTTCGTCGGCGCCGGATGTCGTGGACGAAGTCCGGGTGACGGCGGAACGCCTAGGCCTTCTGGGCACCGCCACGACGGCCAGCGAGGGCATCGTGGTCAACGATGAACTGGCGCTGACGCCTGCCTACCGCGTGGGACAGCTCCTGGAGACCGTGCCAGGTTTACAAGTCACCAGCCACAGCGGGGAAGGCAAGGCGAATCAATATCTGCTGCGCGGCTACAACTTAGACCACGGCACCGACCTTGCGACCTTTGTCGATGGCATGCCGGTCAACGAGCCCACCCACGCGCACGGGCAGGGTTACACGGACCTCAACTTCCTGATCCCCGAACTTGCCACCAATGTGAAGTACACCAAGGGCCCCTACTACGCGGACGAAGGGGACTTCGCCTCGGTGGGCTCGGTGCATATCAACTATCTGGACGGGATCGACGATCAGATTTCCATCACCGGGGGCACGCTGGGCTACCGGCGTATCTTCGCAGGCGGCTCGACGGGCGTGGGCGTCGGCAACCTGCTTGGCGCGCTGGAACTGCAGCACTACGACGGTCCGTGGGTACATCCGGACGACCTGGACAAGATCAACGCCGTGCTGCGCTATGCCGTCGGCGATGACATGGATGGTCTAACCCTGACGGCGATGCACTATCACGGCACCTGGAATGCCACCACCGACCAACCGCTACGCGCAATCGATGCAGGGCTCATCAGCCGATATGGCACCTTGGACCCCACCGACGGCGGTGAAACGCAGCGCACGAGTTTGACGCTGCAATATTTCAGCCCCGTCGCCGGCGGGGAGCTGCGCACCAACGCCTATGTGTTCCGCAATAGTCTGACCTTGTGGAATGATTTTACGCATTTCCTCACGGACCCGGTCAACGGCGATCAGGAGGCTCAGCACGAGAGCCGCACGGCGTTCGGCGGGGCGGTAAGCTATGGACACGCGGCGCCGATGCATGAGATCCAGAACGATGTCCTGGTGGGCCTGACCACCCGCACGGACTTCAATGATGTGTCCCGGTATCCGACCAAGGATCGCGCCATCATTCCAGCCGTTGACGATCCCCTGAATTTCACCGAGGCCGATTCGGTTCGCCTGACCAGCATCGCAGCCTTTGCGCAGATCACCACCCGATGGAACGATTGGTTTCGTTCGGTGCTGGGCTACCGGTATGACATCCAGTACGGTTCGGACGAAGGCACGAACAGCGGCACCGCCAGCGGACATTTACTCGCGCCCAAGGGCAGCCTGATCTTTCGCCCCGTGGAATCGACCGAAATCTACTTGAGTGCCGGCCGTGGCTTTCACAGCGATGATCTGCGCGGCGTCACGGCAGCACAGAGGAGCGCCGTGTCCGGCGCCCCGCTACTAGCCCGGCAAAGCGGCGAAGAGATCGGATTGCGCCAGGAATTCACACACTCCCTCACCATGACCGTCGCGCTGTACACCTTGAATGCTGAATCCGAGACCACCTATGACCCGGATGCCGGCGTCGACAGCGCCGGACCCGGCAGCCGTCGACGCGGCTATGAGGTCAACGTGACTTACCAGGCGCTGCAGTGGCTCGAGTTCTACGGCAGCTATTCCGGCAATCGCGCCCGCTTCACCACCCCGTTCAACGACGGCACCGGGCATGTGGGCAACTACCTGCCCAGTGCACCGGTCGCCACCGGTTCATTCAACATGTACATCAAGAATTTGGGCCCGTGGAGCGGAAGCTTGGGCTATCGATACTTGAGCCAATACCCACTGTCTTCCGACAATACCTTCAAAGGCCATGGTTACGGCGAATGGAGCGGCGATGCGCACTATGCGATCGGCAGCGGCTGGAGCGTCGGTTTAGGTATCTACAACTTGCTGAACAAGAGGGCCGACGCCGCGGAATTCTGGTACGTGGACCGGCTTGCGGGTGAACCCGCCGCCGGCGTCGCCGATGTTCATATCCACCCGCTCGAGGGACGCACCGGACGGCTGACGATCGCGAAGACTTTTTAGTCCTACGATCGCGTTGCCAAACTGACCCGTTAGCCCGGACGATTTGTGCCGATTCGGCTACACCGCCGAAATCGCCAATCCTATGGCATCCGCATCGCCCAATTAACGCCGAAAGGCGATGCCTGGTGTTTGCAGATGCGAGGCGCTTTTGAGCGCTGGCTTCTGCCTGAGAGCATATAAGTTACTTTAGTATGTCAATTGGCTATTATGAGGCATTAAAGTACCTTAAATCTTGAGGTATGATAGTGTGTCGATAGATCTCTGGAAGATACTAAAGTATATGCACCTCTTAGCCGATCAAATCCACCCAATCGTTGCGGCGCTGGTATCGGCAAGGCAGCGCGCGGGCTTAAGCCAGCGTGCGCTCGGCGCCAAAGTGGGGATCTCCCAAAGCCATCTCTCCAAGATCGAGCGGGCAGCCGTCGATCCGCAGGTCTCCAGTCTGGTAGAAATCGCGCGCGCTCTCGGCGTTGAATTAATGTTGGTACCGAAGCAACTGGTGCCGGCCGTGCAGGCACTCGAGCGTGAGGCTCAAGCTGGGGGCTCGCCCCAACGCCGGGCCTACCGGCTCGACGACTCCGATGCATAACTTCGCAGTTCTCGAGGTCTTACTCTATGGGCAACTTATTGGCACATTGACACGCTTGCCCGGCGATCGCGTCTTGTTCGCGTTCACGGATGACTATATTGCGGATGAAAGCCGCGCGACACACAGTCTTTCGTTCAAGGATACGCTCGGTAGCCTGATCACGGATGTCAGGCCTACGCAGACGCGACTACCGGTATTTTTTGCAAACCTTCTTCCTGAAGGAACGATGAGGGAATATCTCGCAGCGCGCGCCGGCGTCAAGCCCGAACGGGAATTCTTTCTAATGGCGATATTGGGACGAGATTTGCCGGGCGCTCTTCAAATCCGTCCCGCGGGCGATGCCATACTGCTCGATGAAAATGTCGATGTGTCCGCCAATGAAGTCGAATCCGCTGGTGCCCAGCCGATGTTGCGTTTCTCCCTCGCGGGCGTGCAACTTAAGTTCTCTGCGGTCAAGGAAGCAACCGGAGGGCTGACGATTCCCGCTGACGGTGTCGGCGGTTCGTGGATCGTGAAGCTCCCATCGACTAAGTTCCAAGACGTACCCGAGAACGAATTTTCCATGATGGAACTCGCCCGTCGGGTTGGTATCTCAGTACCTGAAACCGCGCTCATTCCTATCAATGACATCTCCGGCCTTCCCGCCGGGATCGATGCCATCGGCAAGAATGCATACGTGGTCAAGCGATTCGACCGCGCAGCAAACGGCGAGCGCGTTCACATCGAAGACTTTGCGCAGGTGTTCGGCGTCTATCCGGAGCGAAAGTATGACCGGGCGAGCTATCGCAATATTGCCGAGGTCATCTGGACGGAAATGGGCGAAGTGGGCATCGCCGAATTTCTGCGCCGTCTCGTATTCAATATTCTGATAGGCAATGCCGATATGCACCTCAAGAATTGGTCTTTGATCTACCCGGATCGACGCCGCGCAGCACTCGCCCCCGCCTATGATTTTGTTTCAACGATCGCCTATCTGCCTGATGATCGGCTCGCATTGACATTCGTCGACTCCAAGCAGTTCTCCTCGATCACGTATGACCAATTCGAGCGGTTCGCCGCCAAAGCCCGATTACCGATGAAACTCACGCTCAATACCGTGCGTGAGACCGTCGCACGGTTTGCGGAGACCTGGCGAAACTCGCAGGACGTGTTGAATAACGAACATCTACGCGAGTCCATCAATCGGCATTTGCAATCAGTGCCCCTCTGGGCTCGCCGATAGCGCTACCCTGTCAAACGCGGCGATCAGACGATAGGCATCCTGATACATAGGCCGATCGGCGCTCATTTCGTCCCGCTGAGCGCAATGAGCCCATGGACCAGCGAGTCGCGCCACCACAGCTTCTCGTGCCCCCCGTCGTACTCGGCGTATTTCACTGCGTATCCCTTGAGGGCCAATATATCGCGCAGGTGGCGGTTCGTGCCGAGCTGATCCGCCTGAGGTTCAAAGCGACCCACCTCCATGTAAAAGCGCAGCGGAAGTTTCGGCCTTTTCATGTATTCCTGGAGTACCCAACCGGTATCGAATAGGTTTGGAGAATTACCGCGCTCCCGCCAGTTCGGTACATACCAGTAAGACCCCGACATCGATAGGACGTTGCCAAATGTTTCCGGATGCATCAGCGCAGCGCATGCCGCCTCAAGTCCGCCGAAACTCGATCCGCCGATGATGGTCAGCTTGGGATCAGCGCTCACGTGGTAGGTCCTCCTGACCTCGGGTAACAGCTCCTTTGCCAAGAAGTCAGCGAACGGACGAGAGCAAGTCAGGTCTCGAGA
The DNA here is from genome assembly GCA_021323735.1 of Gammaproteobacteria bacterium. Classification (GTDB taxonomy): domain Bacteria; phylum Pseudomonadota; class Gammaproteobacteria; order Steroidobacterales; family Steroidobacteraceae; genus Bog-1198. The sequence continues at coordinate 14,249 of JAJPKM010000025.1, read as the reverse complement.
TCGCCACGCCTCCGAGGTGGCGTTGACGAGCACCAAAACCGTCGCTGGAATTTTGTGTTGCGCGATTAAATTATCCAGTATGGTCGGCGCCGGGACCAAAGTGTCGGCTCCGTTTCCGTACACCTCGCCGTCAAAAAGCACCAACACCCGGTGCGGCGCCGCCTCGAGATTGAACCCGGCGGGCGTGTAAACGCCGTAGTCGCGTTCCTCGTTGAGGAGCGCACTCTTGATCGTATGGTGGGCGATAGAACCTGTCGGTACACCGGGATGCCGCGCGGCAAAGTGCTGCACAGGTGCCTGGGGAAGTCCAAACACGGATCCTGAATCAAGCGACCTGGGGTTGAGTGGGTCAGGCACCGTCTCTGTGTAGCGCTGTCCCTCGAAGCCCTCAAATGCGCCTTCGAGCTTAAACGCATAGATGCCACGCGAATCCTTTGGCATCTGTTCCGTCAGATACCAGAGATCCGTATCCGCCAGCCGCGCCAGGGATTTGGCTCCCTGCTGAGGCAATCCTCCCTGCAGGCCCACATGTTTTGTACTCGCGTCACCGCGCCAAAGAAACGTGACGAAAAAATTCTCTGGGTCACCGTCAATCTTTTCTATCAGAGGCGTGTGACCCGCCACGTCGCTCCAGAACACATCCAAAGACGATTTATTGCCCGCCATCCAATCCTTTTCCAAGGATGCCAATCGGGCACTCTTCGGCGGCGGTTCAGGCGAGGCCAAATTGCCGGCAATCGAATTGCGAAGATATACCGTGCTCCTCAATTTCCAGCCTTGCGCCGTTTCGACCCATGTGTCACGGGTGTAGTCATCTTGAAAGGAGTCGGGTTTGGGGAGGGGTTCGGCGTCCGCTCGCTGATGGTCAAGTTCGTGGTAAAAGAGAACGCATCGGCAGAGCACCGTCATTTCAGCGGGCTTCGATTGCACCACCTCGATATCGGTAGTCAGCTCACCAATGACACTGGTATCGTCCAGCAATTCCTTGAGGTTCTCCGCCTGCCCGGAGAAATCAAGTACCGTGCCGTCCGGCAGGCGACCGGTGAAAAGCGGATCTACCAACGCCATGGCCGCGGACAAATCCCTGTGCCGAAGGGCATCATAGTAACGTTGGTAGGCGGCCTGGATCGTTCGTTCAGGATTAGCCTCCGCAGCTCGAGCAATCAAGGGATAAACCAGCAACCACAATGTGCCGATGGCGGCAATTCGCATGTGGTATCGCCATCTCCCGGCACGGCTGCTGAGCGTTGCTGCATCGGGCATGGTGCTGCCCCTCCTTGTAGTGTTGGTCATTGTTCCGAAGGCAGCTACAACGCGCCATTGGCGAAAATGCCATTGATAGGTCAAATCGTGCCAAAACCGGGCATGAGACCTTAGAGGTGAATCATCATTGAAGGGTTTAAATACCCCGAATATCACTCGACCTTGGCCCGCCGGTGATCAAAATGCGCAAACGCGCCCCGGCGGAAGAGATACGCAGGCTATTTCGGTACCGCGAAAGTCCGCTTGAGTACGTAAATGCCGGCGCCGGCCAGGGCAACGTACACCATCCAATCAATGCCCGAGTAATTCGACAGGACAAGCAAGCCGTATCCCCCGCCCCCCAACAGTGCCAATCCCAGTATTACCGGCAATGCGGGAGACTCTTGGTCAAAGAAGCGAGCAAACGGTCCCTCCGACCGATCGGCACTCGACTGCGCCCGAGTGGGGATTACCTCCTGGAACAAATAGGACGCAAATGCAATTGCGGTGCCAATGAGCAAATAACTCCCTGCGAGTCCCGTCGTCAATCGTGCGGTAAGCACAGTTCCCCTGCCCGCGTTCGTAAACAAAGTCGCAAACAAGTACACCGGAAATATGCCAATCATCCACGCTTGGACAATCCTCGACCGCAAGGCGAAGAGCGCTGGGCGCTGCAGGAGTACCGTTGCGGTCACTAGCGCTGTGCTGAAACCCACCTGATGCGGCGAATTGCCGACCCACCAAAGAACCGCAAGCGCCGTAACGGCAACTATTAACAATACACCCATGCACCAATGACGAACTCGCGCGGCCACATCGAGCATCCAAATCTTCGCGATGCCGATGCCGGCTATTTCGCTTGCGCCCACTGCGCCCGCAGTCGCGATTCCGGCGGGAAGGCCGACGGCCCAAACGACGATGCCGATCCATATCAGCATCAGCTGGTTGCGCGCGAATGACAACCTTAACTTCTGAGTAAAAGTGAGCCCTTCGGCAATGAAGACCGGGTAGGCGGCAACCGACGACCACACCAGAAGGCCGCCACTCAGAATGAGTGACAGTACGACGACCGGCCAACTTCGACCCGCAACGCTCACCACAACGACACTTGCGACCGACGCCGGCGGCCAGCCCAGGCGAACCCACCGTGGAGGGACCTTCCCTTTCAAGCGGCGCAATATCAGAAGAATTGGCCAACTGAAAGCGTACACTTTAAGCAGCGCAATGATGGGTCCGGCAAAGATCGCCAATAACAACGCGGTCCTCAGCCACGCCTGCGCGACCACGCCATTGCTGCCGGCGATAAGGGTCGCCAGTAAGGCAATCACGCTGAAGATGGGCATGGCCAATATTGCCCTTCTCGTGAGGTAAGGGCGTCCGAAGATTCCCATCCATGTCGTTACCGATGCCTTGTCTAGCCATAGCGTGAGTGTGGGGCGCGCCGGTAGCGTCTTTTGTAAAAAATCGCGCACGGCTTGATCTACAAAGAAAACCTTGACGCGTCTGACTAGCCACGAAGCCGGAGCCGCGTTGCTCAATAGTTGGAACGCATGGGCGTCGGGATCTGTGCCCACTCGCAGCTTCGCAACCACCTCAAGATCTTCGACGCGAGCAACCACCGCCATGATCTCCTTGGCCCTGCGTGTGGCGACGTCGGCGTGATTCCACCCGAGGCGTTGGACTACGATCGCCGAAACCGCGTCGGACCTCGGAATCGAATCCAGCAAGAGCTGCGCAAGGCGTCGGTCCAAGCCGCTCCAGTTGCCGATGTGGAGTGCTCCGGGGTTACTTAGGACGGCGTCCAACGCGTGCTCGAGCGTCTCCGAGTCGGCGTCGGTCTTCAAGAGTCCGTCCAAGTTGCTAAGCGAGGCCTCAAACCGCTTATGATCGTCTTCAACTTCCGTTGGAACGGCTGCAAGGGACGATGCCGGAGCCGCTGTGGCAAGCGCCGTTGCCGCCGGCACCGCGCTACTACGTTCTGGGGACACCGCAGCGATCGCTCCACGCGCCACATTCAGGGCTGTTTCATACGCCGCCCGAAGCCGCTGAAAACCGGCGGGATCTTCCTCCGGGTGGCATTCTTTGAGGCGAGACGCATAGGCCTTGCGGATGGACGCAACATCGCGCGTCGCGGGGATACCGAGGGTCTGCCAGACTACAGGCTGCTCCGTCACAGAAAGCTCTGTCCTTCGAGCGCATCAAGCGCAGTGAGCAAATGCGCGCGCGCGTGGTCTGCGGTGACCGAGTCCTGAGTGTCGAGTGCGGCCTCAAACGTAGAGATCTGCCGCCGCACTTCTTCGCGCTTCTCTCCGAGGAAATGCTCGAAACAGCGAGCCGCACGGGCCAGCGCAGCGCGATTGGCGTCTCGGTCGCGTGGGTGCACCTTCAGCGCCGCAAGCTCCTTGCGACGCTTCTCTAGATCCAAGCCAGGCTCAGCGTTCTCCCGGTCAAAAATGACGAGCTGCTGCCTCTCCTTAGTATTGGAGACTTCGACATCGACCTCCAGAAGTCCGTTGATGTCATAGGTGAAGCGGCAAGTAACTCCCACCTCGCGGGCGCGCCGCGGTGGCACCGGCATTTCTATCGTACCGAGGTAAATGTTTTCGCTGGCGATCCGTGACTCGCCCTGGTAGATCTTGAATACAATCTTTTGCTGGCCATCCTGTATCGTGGCGAAGTGCTTCTCCCGGCTGGCCGGAATCACCGTATTGCGTTCGATAATGGGTGCAAACACATCCGTTCTAAAAGTGCCATCGGGCCGCCGCTCACCCGTGTCGACTCCAAGCGAGTACGGACATACATCGGTCAGAACCACCTCTTTCAGCGCGGCATCGCGCGCCTTGAGGCCGGCCTGAATGGCGGCACCCAGGGCGACAGCTTCGTCTGGATTCAGATCAGTCGCCGGGAATCGGCCGAACATTCGAGTCACCGCGCGACGGACGATGGGCATGCGCGTGGCACCCCCGACGAGCACCACTTCCTTTAGTTGGTCGAGGTCAACATTGCTGTCGCGCAGCGCTCGAACGACGGGATCGCGCAATCGAGTCAGTATTTTCTGGCACAGACTCTCAAAATGATCGGCCGTGACGGCGTGCTCGAAATGCTCGTCCTTCCAGGTTACGGTCATTTTGGCCTCCGGACTCATGCTCAACTCCCTTCGAGCACGCTCCGCCTGGTCTCGCAACAATTCATAGAGCAATGGATCCTTCTCACGGGAGGTGAATCCCCAGGAGGCTCCGAATTGGCGCAGCATGTCTTGGATAAGTACTTCGTTGAAGTCCTCACCTCCGAGATAGCTATCACCCGTGCTGGCGCGGACCTCAATCACACCTTCGAAGATCTCGAGAATCGAGACGTCGAAGGTTCCGCCCCCAAGATCAAATACCAAGTATCTTGTCTCGTCTTGTCTGCGATGAATCCCATACGCAAGAGCCGCCGCCGTCGGTTCGTTGATCAGCCGGTCGACCGTGAGGCCCGCCAACTCGCCAGCGCGTCGCGTGGCTTTACGTTGCTTGTCATTGAAGTACGCGGGCACCGTAATGATTGCGGAATTGACTGGGGCTTTGAGGTAGTGCTCGGCATCCGCCTTGACGCGTGCGAGTACGAGAGCCGAGAGTTCCTCGGGCAGAAATTCTCGCTCGCCTAGACGAGTGACGCGATTCGTACCCATGTAGCGTTTGAAGGCTGTGGCGGTCAAATGTGGATGCGTGACCTGGCGTTCGCGTGCGGTCATGCCGACGAGCAACTGGCCGTCGTCGTCGATACCGACCGCGGACGGTGTCAATACTTGACCGAGACTGTTTGGAATGAGTTGCGGCCCCCCGTCCCGCCAGACGGCTATTGCAGTATTGGTTGTCCCAAGATCAATCCCGATCATCATATCTCCGTGTTAGGCGGCTTCTCATGAGAGGCGCGCATTCCTCAATCTTGATTCCGCATCTGGGATGTCCCCCGGCCGGCAGTTGCACAACCTCTAGCCCACGCATTACGAAATCGCAGTTCTCTAGTTCTTTTCCAGATCATGTTGATCACTTACTTGCGAAGGCCAAACGCCGTCTACGTCAGGGAAGAGCAGCGAAAATCTCTTTGTGCTGGTACAAAGCTAGCCACAACGAACAGCGCAACCGGAGCGACATGCTGCTATTCCGCTGCGGGCAGGGTGACTTCGACCCATGGGTTGAAAACCGCAACGCGGGCCTTTTCGAAGTCACTGGTGTCGCGCGAGACGATCGTTAAGTCGTGATGCTGCGCCGTCGCGGCGATGATGAGGTCCGGCTGCGAGAATGTATGGCCGATCTTGCGCCCCTCCTCGACTAGGAGCCTCCATTTGAGCATGACATCCTCCGTGATCGACAGCACTCTTTGCTCGAACATTGGGCGCACCTTGTGGGCGAGCCAGTCGTTAAGTTCGGAACGACGTCTTACGTCCGGCAAAACCTCAATGCCGAACCGAATCTCCGCCAGCGCGACGACGCTGATATAGAGCAATTCAAGAGGTTGCTTGGCGATGAAGCCGACAACCTTAGGTTCCGGTTTCGGGCGCCGAAGCTCGGACAGGATGTTCGTGTCGAGCAGCCATCGCATCACAACGAAACATCGCGAACAGGCATGGTGCCGCGCCTCGGGGCGATCTCCACGTCGCGGTGGGGCGACACCTGCATGGCGTCAATGAGTGCCTGGCCGGTCGCGCTACCTTTGAGACGGCGGAATTCCTCGGCCGCAATGACGACCACCTCGTCGCGTCCATGCACAGTGACGTGCTGAGGCCCTTCGCTTCGAACCTTACGGACGAGTTCGCTGAAGCGCGCCTTGGCATCTTGCAAAAGCCAGTAGCCCGTACGTCCCTTAGGAGGGCGCGCCTTATTGCCTTTCGACGTCGACAGCTTCGATTTAGTTAATCTAGTCATTCTGACTAGATTAACTCAGACGCCCCCCTCGTTCAAGGAAGTGACCTGCTGACCTTCCAGGTCCACAAATGACTTAGGAAACCCGCCCCGGCGCCGCGATCTTTGCGCTCTTCCCATACAAAACATATCAGCCGCGCACGATGCCTATCCGTGAAACTGTTGACGATAAGCCGCCGGACTCGTGCCGGCGATCCTGCGAAAGTGTTTGCGCATTGACTGTTCCGACCTGAAGCCGCATAGATCCGCCACGCGAGCCAACGTGGCGTTGCGGGACTCGAGCATTTCCTGTGCCACAGCGACTCTCTCACGAAGAATCCATTCGTAGGGAGCGAAGCCGGTCGCGCCCGTAAACTGGCGCTGCAGCGTGCGGGGGCTCATGGTCGCACGTGCCGCCAAAGACTTGAGTGTATGCGGGCGCTTCAGGTTCTGCCGAACCCAGTCGATCAGCAATGTGAGCCGACCCGATTCATCCGGCAGGATCGGCCGCATCACGAACTGGGCCTGGTCTCCTCGGCGATACGGGGGAATGACCAAACGGCGCGCGACCATGTTAGCCACCTTGGTGCCGTGATCGGATTTCACAATATGGAGCATCATGTCCAGACCGGCGGCCGATCCAGCCGCGGTGATGACCTGACCTTGCACGATGTACAGATCGTTCGGCCGTACGCGGATCGCCGGATAACGCGAGGCGAGCCGGTCGGCGTATCTCCAATGCGTGGTTGCCGTCTTGCCGTCAAGGACGCCCGCGGCGGCCAGCACAAAAACGCCCGAACAAATGGATGCGAGGCGTGCGCCTCGCTCGTAGGCAGCGCGAATCTTGCGCACGAGTGCCCCGGACGGCTGTTCGTCAGGGTCACGCCAACCGGGGATAATGATGGTATCCGCCGTATCCAGCAGGGAGAGCCCGCGAGGCACCGACACGGTGATGCCGCCCGCCGCACGGATTGGTCCGCGGTCGGCCGCGCATACGCCGAACCCATACCAGTCAACTGCGAGCTCGGGTCGTGGCAATGCGAACACTTCGACGACACAACCGAATTCGAAGGTGCACAGTCGGTTGTAGGCGACCGCCGCCACGAGATGGTTCTTCATGGCGTGATGATATCGCAGAATGTCTTTTCTGCCACTGAGTGGCCGGACCGCCGAAGGCTAGACTCACGCCTCAGTCAACATCTGACAGGAGAAGTACACCATGTCATCGACCGTATCGGCTGTCCCCGCGGCAGCCAGCCCGAAGGCCCTCGCGCACTTCGAGTCGCTGTTTGAATTCGAGACCGACTGCTATGACGTCCACGATGCGATGAGCTCGGGGAAGGCGGATTTTGTACTGTTGGATGTACGAAGCCCCGCGGCCTACGAAAAAGGGCATGTACGGGGAGCCATCAATCTCCCGCATGGGAAGATCATCGCGTCGAAACTGTCGCAGTTTGGCCCCGATACCTTGTTCGTCACCTACTGCTCCGGCCCGCATTGCAATGGCGCTTTTCGTGGCGCCATTCGACTGGCAAAACTCGGCCGCCCGGTCAAAGTCATGATAGGCGGAGCCTGGGGCTGGGTCGATGAAGGCTACAGTCTCGAACCGGGTGCCGGTTGAAATCCAAGGCTTTTCGACCGACGGACCCCGGTAGTTTTTCTGCGCCGGGGTCGATCGAAGAGACGAATCGGGCTGTCTTGGCCAGATTCATCGAGTCGTGGGCGGCGGGAGATGTCGAGGGCGTGATGGCGTGCGTCACGGAGACCTTCATTTATCGGGCCTCGATCGGACCCGAGCCCGGCATGACCTACTCGGGTGCCGAAGGCGTTCGCGCCGGCATTGCCGACATGCGCGCGATCGACGCCGGCCGGATAGCGGTGGTCACGGATCAGCACATCCATGGAAACCGTGGCTACTATCGCTGGATCTATCGATGGCCATCGACCGACATGGTCGCCGATGAAGCCGGGTGCGATTGGATTCAGTTTCGGGACGGACTGCTCGAGAGCAAAGATGCCTATAGGAAGGTTCGGCAGCATCCCACCGTGCCCGCGCTGCGGCATTTGACGACCCCTGCACCGGCCCATTCTTCGCGCGCCCCGGTAACGGTACGCCTGGCAAACGCTGCGGATGCGGAGGCTTTGTTGCAATCGATGGAACGACTGGCTGAATTCGAGGGGTACAAAGCAGACTTTCGCGTCACCACAAAGGAGCTGCTCGTGCGTGGGCTCGCGGCGAGCCAAGGTCAGGAGTTTAGGGCCTTTGTCGCAGATTGCGCGGCGGGCGGACTGTCAGGATATGCGGTTGTGCAGGAAATCCCGTTCACCTTTGACCTACGACCGACTTTGGTGTTGAAGGAGTTATTCGTTGCCGCGACCGATCGAGGCGGAGGCGTCGGGACCGCTCTCATGGAGGCGGTGATCGTGTACGCACGACAGCGCGGATGCGGCCGATTACGGTGGCTCGTTCTGCCCGGAAACGATGCAGCCAAGCGATTCTACGAGAGATTCGGCGGCGCAATCGATTCTGCCTGGGAGAATTGGGTGCTCAACCCATCATTGAACAGCGCCTAACGCATCGGCCGCGGAGTCTGTCGGCGGCGACCCGGCAGGATGACCGTAACGCCCCAAGGGGTACGACCACCGCCGAAGGATGCGTGGAATCGTGATGGATCACGTTCTTGCGGCCCAATCCCCGTCGGCAATGCGTCACAGCACAGCGCGGTACATGACATAGAAAAGCGGGGAAAATCTGCTTGTGCAGGCACAAACGCGGCCACGGCACGTGCAGCCAAGTCATTACCATGTAGGTTGCGTCTTCATAACCAGTATGGTTATATCTGTCGCTGTGATCAAGAGCTTCAAGCACAAAGGCTTGGCGGAATACTTCAATACTGGAAGTCACCGCAAGGTTCAGGCCAAGCACGCCCCACGCCTGAAGCTGATCTTGGGTTTGCTGCACGCCGCCACGCATGCCGGTGTGATGAATGCACCCGGACTGGGATCCCACCCGCTCAAGGGCAAGCCGAAACGCTGGGCGGTCAGCGTTGATGAAAATTTTCGCGTGGTCTTTCGCTTCGAGGACGGGCACGCGCTGGAGGTTGACTATGACGACTACCATTAAGGCGGCGCCGATGATGCACAGCCCGCCGCACCCAGGAGAGATCCTGCGCGATCTGTATCTCGCACCGATGCGCGTCACGATTGTCCAGGCCGCCAAGGCACTCGGTGTCACAAGTAAGCACGTATCGGGGATCGTGAACGGACACGTTCGCATCACGGCCGACATGGCCATCAGGCTCGCTGCCGCACTTGGGACCGATGCGCAGACCTGGGTCAACCTGCAGGCACAACGCGACCTGTGGGTGGCGAGCCAGAAGGCGCCGCCGAACGTCAAGCCATTGCGTCAGGCGGAGTGATAGCTGCGACCCCGACGGAAAGAACGCCAATGGAGTTCCTCCAAAGGCATTTCCTCAAGTCCGGCATTCAATTTTCTAGGCGCGCGGGAGGCTTGGATAGCCCAAGCAGAACGCTCAGCCCTCGGTCGTAAACCGCATCGCCGGACGGCGCGTCGGGCACGAGTATGTCTGGCCGCAGCGGATGATCCTTCAAGTCCGTACCTTGGCGGCTGCGCAGACGGGCGGTCGGAATGACGATTCCCCACCCGTGATCCAGCGCGACATATGTCTGCGCTTGCCCACGACCGCGAGTAGGACGACCGACGAGCCGCACTTCGGGCAACCCTTGCAACTCTCCGGCCACAAATTCTGCCGCACTCGCCGCGGCCTCGTTGATGAGCACAACAAGCGGCGCATCGATGATCGGAGGCGCATTGGCGTGGACGATCTGGATAGTGCCATCGCGCCTGACCATGGCGCCAAGGCTGCCCTCGCGGAATAGACCGGCGATTTCAACGGCTACATTTAGCAGGCCACCTGGATTATCGCGAAGATCGAGAATGTAGCCCCCGGCCTCCCGATCGTGAAGCGCTGCCAGCGCTTCGCGAACCTGCGCAGCAGCGTCCGGCGTGAACTGCGCCACTCGAATGTATCCGACAGTCGCCCCTGGGGCACCGCGAACCTCGTAGGTCACCGCTCGCAATGGCTCCTGGGAGGGCACGATCGTGAGTTTCAGCGTTCGCCCGCCGCGCCGCAAGGACAGGGTCACCGCCTTGCTTACGCGCAACCGATCAACGATCGTTTCGTGATCGACGCCACGGGTCGGGACGTCGTCGATGGACATGAGAACATCACCAGGGCGAACTCCAGCGCGCCGCGCCGGCGAATCGTCAAGTGTGGTGACGACCCTGGCCTCTCCGGTTGGGGCGCGATCGATGCTGAAGTCAATCAATCCTGTTCCCAGTTGCTTACCGGCGGTCTCGGCTTGCAGAGCGGCAAACTCTTCGCCCGAGAGGAGGTGCAGGTCAGGATCGCCAAGTTCTGCGAACACGGATCGCAGAAGAGCATGCTGTCGGTCGTCGTCATCGGGCGGTGCAGCCAGCAACGCTTTGCGGCCGCGTGCCCATCCGGGCGAGTCGGCGTAAAGATAATGCGCGTCGACCTCTGCCATGGCGGTGCGCACCACATCAACCCCAGGGCCAGCTGCCAGCCCGTGGGTCGCCGTGAACAATGCCATCGAGATGGCCGCAGCTCTCGAGCAATGCAGCAAAACCCTGCGCGTGGAACTCTGCCCTGCACGACAGCCTTGCAACCGTGCCATCCTAGATTCCCGATCCATGCGCGTGTAACCAGTCGCGGACCGTTGGCAATACCGATGGATGCAATTGCGGATGCGGCCCACCATGATCACGAAGGAAGTCTCCTTTGGAGGCTGAGGGATTTAGCACATGCGCCATCCCTGAGATCTCGACATAAGTTGCGCGCCCCGGATGGAAGCTGTTGATCATGTTGACGAGATAACGGCCCTCATCCGGGCTGGTCGCGGGGTCTGATGTACCATAGATGACCAGCACAGGTACATCAAGCCTCTTCCATTCTGCCGCGAGGTCAAGATCGCCCACTTGGTGCAGATATGCGTCCGGAATCCCCGGCACCAAAATATCCCGACACTCACGATCGGCGTTCATAAGCTCTTTAGCCGAGACCTTCTCCACATAGAATTGATGTAGACACCGTTCGAGTCGGCGCGTTGACCGCTCAACTTCGTCATAGGGACTTCCGAGCTCCAAGGGCTGTTGACGCACGATCTCAAGTTCGTAGTCGAACCACCCGCGCCCAATAGTCTCGGCCGCAATGATTCCGCGCACAGGCGCCTGCTGTGCGACGAGCGCGGCGTCCAGGGGACCGATACTGTGAGCGAAGATGAACACCCGAGTCGGATCAACGAAGGCATAGGCGCCAAGGGCCTTGAGACCCGCGACATAGCCGGCTACTTCCAGCTTGAAATCCGCTTCAGGCGCCGTACAGGGCGGACCGCGGCTGTCTCCCTCGCCGGTTTTCTCGACTCGCATCGTGACATAGCCGTCGCGGGTGAGTTCGTAAAGCAAACGGCCATAAGGGGCTTCGTCGGGCGAAATACCATCCAGTGAGTAACAGCCCAAGCCACCCACGAGCAAAATAGCAGGGTGCGTCCCAGCCGATCGTGGACGCGTCACAATGACCCTACGCTGCGCGCCTTCGACCAGTACCGCACGGTAGAGCACCTCGACACCGTCGGCATGCTCTTCAGGAGGAGCACGGAGCCGCTCGCGAACCACCATGGCGTGCCCGGCGCGGTTCACGCCGAGTTCGAGAGTCTCTCCGCTGTGATGGTCGCGCAACGCCACTCCAACATCTTCCGCATTTGCAACCGGGCGGCCAGCGATGCTGGTCAACAGGTCGCCGACTATGACTCCACCGTGCCGGCGGTAAGCATCCGCTGAAACTGTCTTGACGATCAGGCGAGGTGAGTTTTCATCACCAGTCCTTTCCTCTTGACTCCATTCGAACCCAAGCACGGCCCGTCGGGGTAGCTCTTGCGCCGTCGCATTGAACGCCGCGCCAAGAACGGCACACAGGGTAGCGATTTTTAGTGGCCGTAACCCGCGGAACAATGAGCTCGAAACACTCGAAGCGCTCAACACAAACTCCTCCCTTCATGGCGACGCACCCCAACTTGGTATAATACTCTGAACGCCTGGGCAAACTAATCGAGGGACAGCCAACGCTACCATCGACTCGTAGACTCGAATCCGAAAACAATCATGGAATGAACGATATGCGGCAAGCGGACTTCGTAGGCCGAGATCTAACACTTGGTCGCGGATGTAGTTTCGTCGTCCGGACAGTATTGGGTCTGAGCCTCGGGCTGTGGGTCGTACCGAGCGGCGCCACCGTGTTTGAATTGCCCCCCGATGGCTCGGCCGTGATTGGTGCTGACACCATCATTACGACCCGCTACCAAGACACGCTTCTGGACATTGCCCGGAAATACAGCCTGGGATACGACGAAATCATCCGTGCCAATCCCGGCGTCGATATGTGGTTACCCGGTGAGGGAACGCAGATTTTGTTGCCGGGTCGGCGCATCTTGCCACCCGGGCCACATGAAGGCGTGGTCGTGAGTCTGCCCGAGCACCGGCTGTATTATTTTCCGAGGACCAAAAGCAACGAAAAGCGGGTGGTTATCACCTACCCAGTGAGCATCGGCAAGTTGGGTCGCAGCACACCGCTGGGGCAAACCCGCGTCATTGCTAAAGTCGAACATCCTTCCTGGTATCCGTCAGCGTCGATCCGCAAGGAACACGCCGAAACCGGCGATCCGCTACCAGCAGTCGTGGGGCCGGGACCCGACAATCCGCTCGGCGACTACAAAATACGGCTCGGCTTCGGCGACGGTACGTACGAGATCCACGGAACCAACAACCCCACAGCGGTCGGCTTGGCGATCACGCATGGCTGCATTCGTATGTACCCGGAGGATGTGGCGGCGCTGTTTCCGCTGCTTCCTGTCGGCACACCGGTACGCCTCATCAACGTGCCGGTGAAGGTAGCCTGGATCGATGGAGAGTTGCTGCTTGAAGCCCATCCACCGGTAGATGCGCAAGGGCAAAGTTTCGAGCCCAACATCGATCAGTTCTCCGACCTGTTGCGCGCTGCGGTGGGCGACGCCACGACCGCCATTCACTGGGACTACGCACGCGAAGTGCTGAAGAAGTCGGACGGCGTCATCGCCACGGTCGGGCTCGAAGCCGATAGCAAGTGAAACTCTCGTTGTCGACGTCTTCATGTATGCGCGCATCGCTGCGTGTGATCAACCGGCGCTGATGCCGGAGCGGCCGAGGGTTCGAAATTACGAAAAAATCATCGCGAGTCTGATCGACGAGCTGGTGACATCACGCGCGTAATCAAAAGGCGCGGCATAACTGCATCAGGGGGCCATAGTCGTCCCTGTCTGCGGGCGGTACTGGAGGGCCTTCCCCAACAGTACAAAGGCGGGAGCATCCCGTCTTTTCAAGGTGCTGCGCCGCGAAACGGGAAAACCGGCAACACACCCTGGACCCCCCGATACCCCTTGAAAAATCAACTCTAGCGCTAACTTTTTCTCCCGAAGTTCGGGCCGTAGCTGTGCGGACAGCGTACCCATAAAGTGGATGCCTTGAAATTGATCCGGCTGACCGTACTTTGCTTTTCGGACACGCCGGCGGGGAGCCGGCGTGAAAGATTGACCAGACAACCAAGGAGAATCAGCCATGAACGTGATGGTGAGACAGGACCCGTGGAGTCTAATGCCGCGTCTTCAAGACGAGATCAATCGACTCTTCGGCAACGTGCAACAGAACGACAGTAGCAGTTCGGCAACTGCAGGTTGGGTACCGGCGGTCGATATCAATGAGTATACCGATCGCTTCGAGCTCTACGTAGACCTGCCTGGTGTCGATCCAAGCTCCGTCGAATTAACGCTCGAAGATGGAGTCCTCACGCTCTCGGGCGAGCGCAGCGCCAAGGGATCGGCCAATGGCGAGGATGCGCCTCAGTATCGTCGCACCGAGCGAAGCCAGGGCCAGTTCTATCGACGATTCGTATTGCCGGACACCGTGGATAGCGAGAAGGTCAACGCGACCGGTAAGGATGGCGTGCTGACGGTTACGATTCCGAAGCAGGCGAAGGCGATGCCGCGGCGGAT
>JAJPKM010000020.1 GCA_021323735.1 Gammaproteobacteria bacterium | reverse complement strand
TTCGTGATGTAACTGGAGAAGATTATGAAAACCTCTTTCGAACTCGTTGCCGAGTTCCGCGAGACGCAAGGCAAAGGTGCGAGCCGCCGCCTGCGTCACGACGGAAAGGTCCCGGCAATTCTTTACGGCGGTCATACGGCCGCCCGTGCGCTGACGTTGAGCCATCAGAAGCTGCTGATCATGCTCGACAACGAGCGGTTCTATTCGACGATCCTGAATCTGAAGGTCGGGGATCAGTCGCAGGCGGCCATCTTGAAGGACGTGCAGCGTCACCCGTACAAGAATGCCATCGTGCACGTGGATTTTCAGCGCGTGGAAGAGAACGAGAAGATCCGCATCAGCATCCCGTTGCACTTCACCGGAGCGGCGGTCTCGCCGGGCGTGAAATCGCAGGGCGGCATCGTCTCGCACATGCGCAATGAAGCGGAAGTTTCCTGTCTGCCGAAGGACCTGCCGGAATTCATCGAAGTCGATATTTCCGGACTGTCGCTCAACGAGAGCATCCATCTGTCGCAGCTGAAGATCCCACCGGGCGTGGTGCTCGTGGAGCTGGCGAAGGAAGATGCGGCGGTGGTGGCCATTCACAGCCCACGTGCCGAAGAGCCCGAACCGACGGCGGCAGCAGCGGCTACGGCGGGTGCCGAAGGCGCGGCAGCGGCGGCGCCGGCGGCGGCCGGAGCGGCGGGTGCGGATGCGGCGAAGGCGCCTGCGGCCGCGGCCGGGAAGAAAGAGGAAGCGAAGAAGGAACCGGCGAAGAAAGACGCGAAGAAATAATTTTCTTTTCGGCGTTCATGAGGGCCGTCGGGTTGACGGCCCTCGTCATTTGAGGCGTTGTGTTGATCTATGGCTGGTTTACCGCTGCGCGTTATCGTC
Organism: Gammaproteobacteria bacterium; assembly: GCA_021323735.1. Lineage (GTDB taxonomy): Bacteria > Pseudomonadota > Gammaproteobacteria > Steroidobacterales > Steroidobacteraceae > Bog-1198. The sequence continues at coordinate 3,853 of JAJPKM010000020.1, read as the reverse complement.
GGCCTGGGCAATCCGGGCCCTGAACATCAGGTGACTCGCCACAACGCGGGTTTCTGGTTCGTGGATCTGCTTGCGCGCCGTCATGGCGGCGAGTTTCGCGACTATCGCAAGTTTTCCGGAGAAACTGCCAAGATCGGCATCGACGGCCACGAGGTCGTGCTGCTGAAGCCGACCACCTATATGAACCGCAGCGGCTTGGCGATCAGGCAGCTCAGCGATTTCTACAAAATCGTGCCCGACGACATTTTGATCGTGCACGACGAACTCGACCTGCCCGTCGGCAGCGTGCGCCTGAAGCAAGGCGGCGGACACGGCGGTCACAACGGCCTGCGGGACGCCATCGCGCACATCGGCGAGACCTTTTGGCGGCTGCGTTTAGGTATCGGTCATCCGGGCAACAAGGTCGAAGTGATTGACTATGTGCTGACGCGCGCACCGCGCGCCGAGGAAGATTTGGTATTGGATGCCGTCGGCACTGCGGTGGATTGCATCCCGTTGCTGCTAGAACAAGGCGCAGAGCGCGCCATGACCCGTTTGCACAGCCGTGCAGGAAAAGTGTAATGCCCATTCGTTGCGGAATCGTTGGTTTACCGAATGTGGGCAAGTCCACGTTGTTCAATGCGCTCACGCGCGCGCAGATCGCGGCCGAGAATTATCCCTTTTGCACCATCGATCCGAATGTCGGTGTGGTGCCGGTGCCGGACCCGCGCCTGGACAAGCTGGCCGCCATCGTGACCCCGGAGCGGATTCTGCCCACCACGGTGGAATTCGTGGACATCGCCGGATTGGTGGCGGGCGCCTCGAAGGGCGAGGGCCTGGGCAACAAGTTTCTGGCGCACATCCGCGAGGTCGATGCCATCGCGCACGTGGTGCGATGTTTCGAGAACGACGACATCATTCACGTGGCCGGCAAGATCGATCCCGGGAGTGACATCGAGGTCATCAATACGGAGTTGGCGCTGGCCGATCTCGACAGCGTCGAGCGCGCGCATCAGAAGGCGTTGAAGGCTGCCAAGACGGCGGATAAGGATGCGGTCAAATTGCGCGACCTGCTCGAGCGGGTACGCGTTCAGTTGGACAGGGCAAAGGCGGTGCGTCTATTGAAACTGGACGCCAATGAGCAGGCGCTGCTGCGCGATTTGCATCTGCTCACCGATAAACCCGTCATGTACGTGGCCAATGTCGATGAGGGCGGATTCACCGGCAATCCACGCCTCGATCGGGTGCGGGAGATCGCGGCCGCGGAGGGCGCCATCGTGGTGCCCGTGTGTGCGGCCATCGAGGCAGAGATTGCCCAACTCGATGAAGCCGATCGCGCGGAGTTCCTCGCGGAGTTGAAGCTGGATGAGCCGGGCTTGAACCGAGTGATCCGCGGCGGGTATTCATTGCTGGGTCTGCAGACCTATTTCACCGCAGGCGTGAAGGAGGTGCGCGCCTGGACGGTGCATGCGGGAGCCACCGCACCGCAGGCGGCCGGCGTCATTCACACGGACTTCGAGCGCGGCTTCATCCGTGCCGAGGTAATCGCCTACGACGACTTTATTAAATTCAACGGCGAGGCCGGCGCGAAAGAGGCGGGCAAGTTGCGCCTGGAAGGCAAGGAGTACATCGTCAGGGAAGGCGATGTGATGCACTTTCGATTCAACGTGTAATTGAACGCGCCCGCGCCGATCAGTTGGCGCCGCAGCGCGATGGTGGCGTAAACGCCGGCAGCACCGCCCAGCCGCTCTGGTTGTGGATGTCCTCCGGCGGCCACCATGATGTACTGCTTACCGCGATAACCCGCCGCGGGCGGCAGGATGAATCGATCACGGCAAATACAATCTGCTACCCTAGGCCTGGATATCGAGTCCGCTGATCAGGATTTGTCGCAAGTTGGGGGTGTCGATCCATGGAGCTCAGCCGCCGTGACCTCTTGACCGCATCGGCGATCATGCTGATGCGCCCGATGAGCAGCATTTCGGCACCGCTGGGCGTGGGCCTCGCCGCGGCTCCGTCAGCGGGCGGCAACGAGCCGATGTTGTTGTGCTGGAATGAGAACCCCTACGGTCCGTCGCCCGCTGCCCGCTCTGCCATCGCCCGGTCGATCGCGGAGGGTTGTCGTTATCCGGACGACGAGAATCCAAGGCTCATCAATTCAATCGCCGAAAAAGAAGGATTCGCGCCGGATCACATCGTGACCGGCACCGGCTCCGGAGAGTTGCTGCGCGCCCTCGGGCTGCTCGCCGCGCGCCAGCAGGGCGAGATCGTGGCGGCCGAGCCCACCTACGCCGAGTTGACCGAGTATGCGCAACACGCTGGGGCGACCCTGAAGCTGGTGCCCGTCGATAAACAGCTGCGCCACGATTTGAGCGCGATGCACGCGGCGGTCTCCGCGAAGACGCGCGCCGTGTATATCTGCATTCCCAACAACCCGACGGGCACGATGGTCGATTCCGCGACGATCGCAGCATTCGTCGCTGCGCTTCCGGATCATGTGACGGCCATCATCGATGAGGCCTATATGGAATTCGTCGAGGGCACACCCTCGTCGGTCAGCCTGGTCACGGGACCAAAGCGTGTCATCGTATTGCGCACATTCTCCAAGCTTCACGGCATGGCCGGGGTTCGGTGCGGCTACGGGATCGCCCGACCCGAGGTCATCGAGGAGATCTCCACTGCGTGCATGACGACGCCCAACATATTCGCCGTGCGCGGCGCCCTTGCGAGCCTCGGTGACAGTGCGTTCCTGGCCGACTGCCGCCGGCGGATCCTGTCCAGCCGCGCTCGCGTGACCGCCGAGTTGGCGCGATTGCACTTTCCGTATGCCGAACCTCATGGCAATTTCGTATTCTTCGACACGGGCGTGCCGCTCAAGCAGTTCACCGAGTTCATGCGGCAGCGGAATATCGCTGTCGGACGGCGTTTTCCACCTTACGAGAACTGGTGCCGCGTCACCATCGGGACCGAGCCGCAGGTCGACGCCTTCCTCGAGGGAGTGCGGGCCTTCAGAGCAAGTCTTGCCAGGGCAGCCTGACTTAGGCAAGCCGACACTGGATTGCATGCCAGCAATGATGAAGTTTGTAATAACCCATACCGGGACGGGCACTGAATGAAACACCTGGCGTTCTTGTTGGGACTGGCATTGCTCCCGCATGCGGTTCGGGCTGATCAAACACCGGTCTCTGTATGCGTGGAGGCGCTTGAACAGTTGAAAACGCTCCACTTGGCCGCTCCGGTGTACAAGCTAACGGGTGGTCAGGAACGTCAGTATTTGGCCGATACGGACCGTCCGGCGGAAGTTGATCGCTTAAAGGCCATCGTCGCCGAAGCGTGCAGTGCGGAGCCCGAAGCGAGGCGGAGCGAGGAGTCTGAAGCGGAGCAGCTGCACCTCGCGCGCTCGCCAAGGTGCATGGGAGATCGCGAGATACTGTCGAGCATGGAAAAGCCCGAGTCACGCACGCCAAGAGACGACATCGCCCGGTACCGCAAACGAGTTGCAGAGCGGTGTCCGGAGGTCGATCTTTCGAACGTGTGGCTCATACTCGGCGTGCCCGTCACTAGCGGGTAAGGTGAAATGCCACTCACAGTCCATACCGGGACCGCAAACTTCACAAACGACTGCAAGGAGCGCACAAATGCCACGGGACAAAGCTGCTTCGGTTTGCAATCATTCGCCCATTGAATGCGGATTTCGCGCTGAGGGGCATAGTATGCCTTTCTGTCGAAAATTCGGCGCATGAGACAGGCGATCGCGATTGCACTCCTGGCTGCATCGGAATGCCTCTCCGGTCCTTCCACGGCGTGGTCACAGATCACTTCATTGCCAACCGCACCACCACCGGACTTGGCAGAAATCACCGTGATCGCGCCG
>JAJPKM010000057.1 GCA_021323735.1 Gammaproteobacteria bacterium | reverse complement strand
TTTATTCGTAGAGCCAAGGCTTATAGGCAATCTCGATGTTGTATCCGTCCGGGTCGCCGATGTTTGCCGCGAAGTAGTCGGCACGCCATTCGGGCCGAAGGCTCGGTGCCTTGATTGGGGTAGCTCCTGCGCCTATCGCCGCCTGGTAGCTAGCCCTGACGGCGTCCGCGCTCTTGGCGGTGAAGGCGACGTAAAGGTTTTTGGCGACTTCGCCATTCTTCAGCCAGAAACCCGGAACGTTATTGATGGCGAAACCGTGGAGCTGATCGAACTTGTAAGGCATGTCGATGCCCAGCGGTGCAAGCAGCTTCTTGTAAAATTCACCGGACCGATTCAGGTCCGAGACGGGGAGATAAATATGGTCAATCATGGCTTTCCTCCTTCCGTTTCATGTGGAAGCCCCGATTAGGGCTCTGTATCGAGCGGGATTTTCGTGGCGGCTCAACGCGCGCTGTCGATGATCCAGCCACCGTCGGGTGTCAGGCTGGACCCCGTGATGTACTGCGAGTCCTTGCTGGCGAGGAACAGCACGACCGGCGCGATGTCTTCTTCCGGCGAGCCGTAGCGACCGAGCGCATTGGCCGGCGGGGGCACTTTGACATCCGGCCCCCACGTCTTGGCGATCGGCAGGACGTTGTTCACGGTGATGTTGTCGGCGGCCCACTCGCGCGCGGCAGTTCGAGTCAGCGCACGCACGGCCTCCTTGGCCATGCTGTAGGGGCCGTAACCCACCAGCCCGATGATACCGGCCATCGAGCCGAAATTGATGACGCGGCCCGTTCCGCTGGCCTTGAGGTGGGGATAGGCCGCCTGCATAAAGCGCAGATAGGCGATCGGGCCCGTATCGAAATTGCGCTGTAGCTGCTCGGCCGGCAGGTCGAGAATCGAAGCGTAAGGCGCGATCGGATCGTAGGCGTTGTTCACAAGAATGTCGAAGTGGCCGAAAGCTTCCACAGTCTTGTCGACCGCTGCCTTGATCTGATCCGCCTTGGCGACATCGGCGACCACGCCGATCGAGGTGCCGCCAGCGGCCTTGATGTCCGCGACGACCGCATCGACATTTGCGGGAGTCAGCGATACGACGGTAACCTTGGCGCCTTCGGCTGCGAACAACTTCGCGGTCGCGCGACCGATGCCGCGACCGGCGCCCGTGACGATGGCGATTTTGCCGTTGAGTCTACCCATGTTCATCTCCTGTGAGGATGCCGAGGATCTTGTGCAGGATGAAAATATCGCCCAATATTGATATCTGCAAGTAGGATGAATTCATTACAGTTAGTATGGAAAAACAGACTATGGCCGACGAAGAACCCACCATGCAGGAGGAGATGCGGCGCGCATTCGCGCTCCTCTCAGGCAAGTGGAAGCTGGAAATCATGTGGCTGCTCAATTCCCGGGTTCATCGCTTCGGGGAGTTGCGCAAGGCGATCCCCGGCATCACCCAACACATGCTGACCGCACAACTGCGGGATCTCGAGGCGGACGGGCTGATCTCGCGGACGGTGTTTGCGGAAGTGCCGCCCCGCGTCGAATACGAGATGACGCGCAAGGCCCGCGGGCTCGGCCCCGCGATGGAGGCGCTGGCCGTTTGGTGGAGCGAGTACGGGAAAAGCGTGCCGGCAAAGCGCACCATGCGCGGCCGCAAATCGCGCGGCCGTAAATCCACCTAAAGGCTGGAGGCCGCCGTGGAAAGCTCGGCTTCACGACGCGATTCTTATCCAGCCTAGGGCTGTAGTCGCTGCAGACAAGGAACCCACGACTTCGATTGAGCCAGCACCGGATGAACTCAGTTCTCGCCACTCATGAATCATCGATTCTCGTGACCCGGCTCACTTCAGAACTTCGCAGGCACGCCGCTAACATAAGAGCCTGATTCAATTCATGCGAGCCTTGCGTGAGGCGTGCAGCCCAGCGAGCTTACGGTTGGGCGGGCGCGGCGTCGCGGACGTCACATTCTGGCAGAGCGCAGGATCAAGACACATGCATCAACCCCGCGACGCGTCAATCGTGACACGAGCCTGGATCAGTGGAATGGTCGGCGTTCTGCTCCTGGTCACAGGCAATTGTGCGCTCGCGCTGGACCCAACCCTGCAGCCCAGTCAGTACGTGCTGGACACCTGGCAGACTCCCGAAGGCTTGCCGCAAAACTCGGCCAAAGCACTTGCCCGAACGCCGGATGGTTATCTGTGGATTGGCACCGAAGAGGGTCTTGCGCGCTTTGACGGAGTTCGATTTACGGTCTTCGATCACAGCAACGAACCCGCAATTCCAAGCAAAAACATCCGCGTCCTGTTGGTCGACCATGCCGGCAGGCTCTGGATTGGAACACAGGACGGACTCGCCGTGTACGAAAATGGGCGGTTCAAGGCATACCAAGCAGGTTCGAGACTCACGCACGAAGCCATCCTCCAGGTTATCGAGGACAAGGCGCGACGACTCTGGGTCGGTACGACGAATGGCATCGTCGAGATCGACGGCGACCACAGCCGCGTGTTTGGTACCTCAGACGGCCTTCATGGTTCCCGGACCCAAGCACTCTTGGAAGATCGAACCGGAGTCCTCTGGGTGGCGACTGCCGCCGGCTCATTGCACCGGTTCGACGGCAATGCGTTCGAGGCGGTGACCTTGGGACTGGACTCCCCGGCCGATCCGATTTCTGTCATGCACGAGGACGCGAAGGGCACCCTGTGGCTCGGCACCAAAGTTGGAGGTCTATATCGAAAAATGGGCGTGCGCTACGAAGTCGTGGCGCCGCGCGGCCAACTAGGTTCTACGGTCCGGGCGATGACGAGCGACCGTGACGGCAATCTGTGGATTGGCACGTCTGGCGCCGGACTGGTGAGGCTGCGAAACGGGGTGTTCAGCGTGCTCGATAGTACTCACTTCCCGAGCGCCGATCAGATAGCCCTGTACGAGGACAACGAGGGAAGCCTGTGGGTCGGCAGCGGCGGCGGCGGTCTATCGCGATTGTGGAACGGCAAATTTGTGCCCCTAGGCGCGCCGGAAGGGCTGCAAGGTAATGTGGCCTGGAGCATCGTGCCGCGCGCGGGCGGTGGGATTTGGGTAGGCACCGATGCCGGTCTCAGCGCATATGACGGAGGAAAATTTAGCCATATCGCTGCACCACAGGGTTTTCAAAACGCCCGAGTTCTATCCTTACTCGAAGATCGTGAAGGCGCATTGTGGGTGGGCTCGGACGGTGCCGGCCTTTACCGGCGTGAAAAGGATCACGTCACCGTGTTCAACCGGCAAAACGGCTTGTCGGGCAGCTCGATCACCTCAATCATAGAAGACCGCAACGGGCGCGTCTGGATAGGCACCGACGTGGGCCTCGATCTCATTGACCGGAAAACGGTCACCTCCATGCAGTATCTCCTACATAAGTCCGGTCCGACGCCAATCGGTTTCATTCACGAAGATCGGACAGGCGCACTTTGGATCGCGACAACCTCCGAAGGCCTATTTGTATTCGACGGACGCAACACGCGGCATTTTGGACTAGCGGACGGCCTGCCGAGCAATCGGGTCAACGCAATCTACGAGGACGAGCGGGGAGTCATTTGGCTCGTAACAACGGAAGGCGTGGCGGTGTGGCGGGACGGCAAGCTCATCTCCTTGGCCGGTTCTGCGGGGCCGCTGCGGGAAACCATCTTTCAAATCCTAGAGGATGATCAGCATCGTATTTGGCTTACATCAAATAAAGGCCTGGCATCAGTTCCGCGCGCGACATTAGACTCGCTCGCGGCGGGTGGATCGGTCGCATCCGACATTCAGACCTACGATGTCGCGGACGGGTTGCGCAGCGCCGAATTCGCCGGTGGCAATACCTCTGCAGGCTGCCGCACGGCCGACGGCCGTCTCTGGTTCCCAAGCATTCTCGGTATCGTCGCGGTCGACCCAGCCCACATTCGCACCAACACTCTTGCACCAACGGTGCGGATCGAACAAGTGAAGGTCGATGCGACGCCGATGCAATTGATTGACGGAATGGAAGTGAATCCAGGTCGGCAGCAGTGGGAATTCCATTACACCGCGCTGAGCCTGCTGGCCGCGCCGCGCTCACGATTCCGCTACCGCCTCGAAGGGTTCGATGAGCACTGGGTGGACGCCGGAAATCGCCGAACCGCCTACTACACCGGACTGCCGCCGGGCACCTATACATTTCATGTCCTCGCAAGCAACAACGATGGCGTCTGGAATGACACAGGGGCGAGCTTTCGCTTCACCCTCAAGCCACATTTCTATCAAACCTCTTGGTTCATTCTGCTGTGCATTCTCGTCATTCCGGTCGCTGCGGGCGTCTTTTACCGCTGGCGGGTGGGACGCCTCAAACATTTGGCCGACGCTCTCAGCGAGCAAGTGGCCGATCGAACGCGTGACTTAGAATTGGCGAACAAGCAGATACTGCAGGCGCAAGACACGCTCGTAACTACTGCGCGTCAGGCAGGCATGGCGGAGATCGCCAACAATGTGCTGCACAATGTCGGCAACGTACTCAACAGCGTCAATGTATCGGCGGCAATGATTCGAGACAAACTGCGGGATTCGAAAGCGGCCGGACTGACTAAAGTCGTTAATTTAATGAATGAGCACGCAGCGGACCTCGGCACATTCATCACCTTGGATGAGAGGGGAAAGGCGCTGCCCGGTTACCTCAACAAGTTAGTGGCCGCGCTGGCGCAGGAGAAACAAGGGATCACCGACGAGTTGGATTCCCTGACCAGGAGCATCGATCACATCAAGGAAATCGTTGCAACGCAACAGTCCTACTCCGGCACGAGCAGCCTGGTCGAGCCGGTGCAAGTAAAGGATCTTCTGGAAGATGCACTGCGCATGAATGCCGGCTCTATCGCCCATCATCAGATAAACATCATAAGAGAATTCGCCGACGTGCCGCCTGTGTTTCTCGATAAGCATCTCATGCTGCAAATCCTCACCAATCTGATCGGCAATGCCAAGCACGCGCTCAATGGTACTTGTCGGCAACCGCATCAGATTAGATTAAAGCTGGATATCGCAGAGACCGCCGATGCGCCGCACGTGCGGATCCGCATCGAGGATAACGGCGAAGGGATAGCGCCGGAGAATCTGACGCGACTGTTTTCTCACGGATTTACCACCCGCAAGAATGGCCACGGCTTCGGGCTGCACAGTTGTGCTCTAGCAGCGAAGGCGATGAGGGGTAGCATTACTGCGTTTAGCGATGGCCTTGGGTTGGGCGCGGCGTTTGTACTTGAATTTCCCATGAACCCGGTACCGAGCTCACCATGAATTCCTCCGAGAACCGACGCACCCTATTCGCCGACGATACGCCGAGCATTTACGAGGACTTTGGCAAGATTGACTTGAACGCAGACGTTAATCTCCGTCCAAACCGACCGCGATCCCGTATGAGAGCGCGTAGCGATTTAGGGGAAAGCCTGAACGATTCTCCGGCCGACCGTCACCGAAAGTGAGAGGGGCGTCAGCGCTTCTCGCTTCAATGCAAGTCATGGTAACGTTTCTGCTCTGCACAAAACTCCGCCCTGTGCAAAGGATGTTTCGGTGACGCTGAGTCGTGCGACGGATTGCCATCGCGATGAGCCACGTAAGGTCGCTCGCGGCATTGTCACCGTGGCGATCTTTCTCTGCTTCTTCATCGTTGCCCACAGGTCGAGTGCGGGGCCCGGCGCTCAAGGCGATAACCTCTCCACGAGTTCACTCAAGACCTTGAGCATCGAGGACTTGTTGAATCTTGAAGTCACTTCCGTCTCCAAGAGGGGCGAGCCCCTGAGCGATGCCGCTGCTGCTGTTTTTGTTATCACGCGCGAGGAGATCTTGAATTCCGGTGCAAGGAGTTTGCCCGATATTTTGCGCCTGGCGCCGAACCTCCAAGTGGCGCAGATCACATCGAATTCCTTCGCGGTCACCGCGCGCGGCTTCAATGGCCCGGCCGCCTCCAAGCTGCTGGTGCTCATTGACGGTCGCAGTGTCTACACGCCTTACCACTCCGGCGTGTCGTGGGATATTCAGGACGTGCTGCCGGAAGATATCGAGCGGATCGAAGTCATCAGCGGCCCCGGCGCAACGCTTTGGGGCGCCAACGCAGTGAATGGGGTCATCAACATCATCACGCGCAAGGCAGGCGACACGCGGAATGGATCGCTGCGCGTCGGCGGCGGCAACCTCGAACAAAGAGGTAGCGTTCAATATGGAGGTCAGGCAGGTAGCGCGGTGGACTACCGAGCCTACGTGGATTCATTCCACTACGGCGACGATCTTACCGCCACCGGAATGAATGCACGGGACGCATGGCAGAAGTCCCAAGGTGGATTTCGTGTCGATTGGATGCCGACGGGAGATCTGGTGACTTTGCAGGGCGATTTCTACTCAGGTTCGGAAGACCAGCGCGTCACCGCCGATGAGGCGATCTCCGGTCACAACTTGCTCACGCGCTGGAACCACGCCTTCTCGCAGACGTCTTCCCTGCAGGTTCAGGCTTATTACGATTACACCAAGTTCTCGATCCCGGGGGTTGGATTTGATGAACTCAATTCCTACGACCTCGATGTTCAACACGCTTTTACCTGGGGAAGCCGTCAGAGCATCGTGTGGGGCGGCGGTGCGCGGACCGAAGACGACAACTTTCCGACCATACTCTCGAGCACGCAATTACTGACTTTTTCTCCGCGGCGGCGCACGTTGGACTACTCCAATGCGTTTCTACAGGACACCATCGCCTTGAGCCGGACACTCAACTTGATCGTCGGGACGAAATACGAGCATGACGCCTACACCCGCGGCGAGCCACTCCCGAACCTTCGCTTCTCCTGGAAGGTGTCCGACAGCAATCTTTTGTGGGCGTCCGCATCACGGGCTGTGCGCGCGCCTTCGCGGCTCGACCGGGATCTTTTCGAGGTGTCGGGTCCCGTGGTGTACATCCGGGGTGGGGACTTTCAAGACGAAAGGCTGACGGCCTATGAACTGGGCTATCGCTCGCAGCCCTCGTCGAAGAGTTCGGTGTCAATCTCGACATTTTACAATGTGTATAGCGACCTTCGCAGCGCGGAATACTCACCCGGCCCCGCCTTGCCCGCGTTCTTCGCCAATGGGATGTCCGGAAATACTTATGGACTCGAAGCCTGGGGCAATTATCAGGTGAGCGAGTGGTGGCGGATGAGTGCCGGGGGGAATTGGCTGCACGAGAACCTGCATTTCAACCCGGGCAGCAGCGGGATCGGGGGTATCGCACTGGCCGGTGATGACCCCAGTTATCAAATCGCGCTGCGCTCGACGATGAACTTTGCGCGCGACGGGTTGCTGTATTTGGATCTGCATCATATCGGCGCGTTGCCAAGTCCCGCCTCGCCCGGCTACACCGAACTCAATGCGCATGTCAGCTGGGCAGTTTCGCGCGCGGTAACATTGGCGCTCACAGGGTCCAATCTTCTTCATCCGCATCATCTTGAATTCGGTACGACCGCCGCACCCCTGCAGCTAGGGTCGACCGGTGTCGAATCAGGCCGTAGCATCTTCCTCGAAGCACAAAGTCGGTTCTGACAGCGGCACCTGCGACCGCCAGGCCCGCCGGGTGGTATCAGCCCCTATAGACCGTGGCGTGCTGGTCTCGGAAAGCACGCGCGCCCCACTGCGCCTGGCCTTCCCGGCCGCGCTGGCATGGCGCTGGATGCCGGGCTCTTTCCAGAAAGGCGCGGCCCGTAGGATGACGTGGGAGGGTACCTTTCATGCGGCCTACTGTGGGCCTGATAATAGGCGGCGCACGGATGCGGCGACGGCCAAAGTAAAGCCAGTCTTTGAACAGGCTTGACCAAACTGAACTATACTTTAGAATGGACGGATGCGATATATCACCCCTCGACTGCGCAACGATTTGCAGAAAAAGATGGTCCTGCTTGCCGGACCCCGCCAATGCGGTAAGACGACGCTTGCCAAGTCACTATTGGACGACCGTGGGGAGTATCTCAACTGGGATATCACCAAAGACCGCAAGATAATTCGCGAACTCGCCTGGCCAAAGGATGCATCGATTGTCGTGCTGGACGAACTTCACAAGGCACCCAAGTGGAAAAACTTACTCAAAGGGGTCGTCGATGAGTTCGGCAACAAGCCTCCGTTGCTGGTTACGGGCAGCGCACGACTGGATGCGTTTCGCAGGACCGGCGATGCGCTGACAGGCCGCCACTACTTCTACCGCCTGCACCCCATCGACCCCTCCGAATCGAAACTATTCTTGCCACAGCTCACGCTCGATACTCGCATAAAGCGTCTGCTGTCGGCCGGAGGATTCCCGGAGGCTTATCTCAACCCAAAAGAGGCGGCGCGGCTGCGCAATGACCGAATGGAACTCGTCACCCGCGAGGATTTGCGCGATCTGTCGCGCGTCAGTTCATGGCGTGGCCCGGCAGACCTCGTTGAGTTATTGCGCGAACGTGTGGGAAAGCCTGTCAACTACGATAGTCTCGCCCAGTCGCTGAGCATTTCACCTCCTACGGCAAAATCCTGGGTCGAACTCCTCGAGAAGCTTTACATCATATTTTTGCTGCCACCGTACTCGAACCGTCTGTCGCGCAGTATCCGAAAGGATCGCAGGATCTATTTTTTTGACTGTGCCGCCGCATACGATGAATCCGGCGGCGCGCAACTCGAGAACCTAGTCGCTGGCAGCCTGTTGAAATTCGCTCAATTTCGCAAGGACGCGGTCGGCCAGAGCTGGGAGATTTTCTACCTTCGCGACAAAGAAAGCCGCGAGGTTGATTTCGTCGTGACGTTCAACCGACGCGTGCATTGGCTCATCGAGGTGAAAGCCTCCGACGACAATCCCGGGACCAGCCTCAGGTACTACACCGAGAAATTGCGGCCCCACGAATCCCTACAGCTTGTACTCAATCTTGATCGCGCTCAGGAAAAATCGGGAATCAAGATCCTGCCGTTGGGCAAATGGCTCGAGGAATTGCCGTTCCAGGCGAGCACCGCGTAAGATTTGAGGGCTTCCAGCAAATCACCGATCGATGCCGCCACGTGATCCCGACCTGGAAAACATTGAGCATTACGCCGCTGCGGCAGTACGCTTCACGTCCGAATTCAATCTAGAGCAGCGTTTTCACGGATGTGGAAACATTGGTCCGAGATCTTCTCGCTGACGTATCTTGAGGGTGTCGAAATGAGTCGGAGCCGCCGAAAAACCGCAATCATCGGAGTGACTACAGCCCCTAGCGACAAGCCATTCAAGGTCGACGAGCATCGCGCGGAGCGTCATGCGGTGCGCGCGGTGGTCAAGCGCTCACGTGACGGCGATGACCGAGCCTTGCACTCGAAGGTCTATGGAGACCCGTGGAAATCGCCGAAGGATGGTAAGCAGATGGTCGATCCGAAATCCAAATGGATGCGTAAATGATGGCATGGGCTACCTCGTAGCCATCGAAATCGTCGCGCCCGTAATTCTCTGCTAACGGAGTCCGCAGGTTCAAATCGGATGGGGATTCCCCACACGCTAAGCGATTGTTTTTATTCTAGTTATCTAGAAATTGGTAGCGGGGCGTGATTCGGATTTATAACCGCCCGAATTTCCATGAGATTTTCTTTCATTATCGCTGCAAGCCACTCCCGCCTAGGGCCCCGGGTGACAGGCTATAGCCTTTAATTTTTTGTTTATTGACAAGGTATAACTACTCATTTAAAGTGTCAATGAATAGCTATAGCTACTCGGATAATGCCATGTTACGTTCCTTGCCCTTACAGCAGCTAGATAAGACGCTCACCCCTTGGCACTCTCTGCCACGATCCCGGCCGAGCGGCGGCTGGCTTCGCGCGGTACGGCAGGCATTGGGCATGACCACGCGCCAGCTGGCCAAGGCGGTGGGGGTCACCCAAGCCGCAGTCGTGGACGCCGAGCGGAGCGAAGCCAAAGGCGATATCACCCTCACGACATTGCAACGATACGCCGCGGCGCTCGGTTGCGAATTGACCTATGCGCTGGTACCGAAACGTCCGCTTCAGGAAATAGTGGAGGAGCGGGCTGAGCGAATCGCGCGCGACGAGGTCTCGCGCGTGAAACATTCCATGGCGCTGGAAGATCAGTCAACCGGTCGGGAGCACTTAGAGCGCGAAATTGCGGAGCTGCGTCGGAAGCTCATGGAAGGCAAACGTTCACGGCTGTGGCATGAGATTTGAGTATGCGCCCGGCGCCACGCCCATCGATCCGGACGAGGCCAAAGGGCTTATCCCCGCTCATCTCACATTGCAGCGTGAGCTCAACGAGTACGAGGAATCAAACATTCTCGAGGCGACCGCATGGTTGTTCGCGCGCCGGCGCGGAGACCCACTGGATGAGCGCTTCATTCATGTCGTGCACGGCCGCATGTTCAATCAGACTTGGAAATGGGCAGGAAAGTCGCGCCGCACGGATAAGAATATAGGCGTGTCCTGGTTCGAAATTCCGGTGCGGCTACGCCAAATGCTCGGCGACGTTCGCGCTCAGATTGAGCATCAAGCCTACTCGCCTGTAGAGATTGCTGCCCGCTACCATCATCGCCTCGTCGCCATTCATGTGATCCCGAACGGCAATGGTCGACACGCCCGGCTTATGGCGGATTTGCTCCTCACTGAACTCGCAGGACGGCGGTTCGAATGGGGCCGCGGCTCGCTGGTAGCTGCAAACGAGCTGCGCGCGCGTTACATCGCTGCACTCCAGGCGGCAGATGCTGGCGACTGTCAGCCCCTCCTTGCATTTTTGGAGAACGCGTGACTACCCACGCAAACTCGTATTCGTTAGTCAGGGTACGAGATTCGGCCGCCGCAACAGTAAACACGGCACAGTCCCGCACCGCATTCACGATTGACAACTCCTAGCCTGTTGGCATAATTGCCAACATGAAGGCCGAATTGCTTCAGCGCGACCGGATGGATTTCGACGACGGCGCGATTCTGGAGATGGTGATCTGGCGCGTTCCTACTCCGGTAAAAGGAAGCACTCATCACTACAAATACCGGCTCTTCTACAGCCACCCTGGAAAGCGAATTGTCGGATACGACAATGAGCGCCCAAAGGGAGATCATAGGCACGTTGGCGAATCGGAGGGCTCATATGTTTTCACAGACGTGGAGACATTGGTCCGAGATTTTCTCGCCGACGTATCTCGACAGAGGTCAGCAGATGAAAAAGGCAACGATTCGAATCCGCCGAGATAGCCAAACGGCGCTGAAAGAAATGGGTGAACGATTCGTCAAGGCATGGAAGACCGGCAAGTCGGATGGCGATCTGCTGCAATTCGAGTCCCCTGCCGCGCTGTTTCGCGTTCTTACCGCGAAGCGATGGGAACTGATTGAGCGCTTGCAATCGACAGGTCCGAGCACCCTGCGCGGGCTGGCGCGCGAGTTGGATCGCGACGTGAAGCGAGTGCATGAAGATGTGAGCATGTTGATCAAGCACGGCCTAGTGGTGCGTACGGCGGACCGTAAGATCTGCGTGCCTTACGATGTCATTCACGCCGATTTCGACTTGCGAGCCGTAGCTTAGAAGTCATCGTAATGAGCATTTATGCGACCCTGTGGGCTCTCCAATTCCCTCGTTTCGGCGAGTTCCATATCGGTTGCGAGTGGGTAACTGTTATCGCTCAGGGAGTCCCTGCGCATGTAGGCACAGAAGTTCCGGACCCGTACAGCCCATTCCTACCGGCGCTTCCAAATTCCGTTGCTGTTGATCTGCGAGCAGTTGTCTTTGTCATCAAGGGTGCAGCTAAAGGCACGATTCGCTCGGCTCAGGAGTATTCGGCGCCCTTGTTAGTCCTCACGGGCGTGGAATATGCGTCAGTTACATTTTCCGACCTGCATGCTCGACTCTGTGACGCTCTCCGGGGCGACCGGCAGCGTCTAGTCGCGGAAGTTGTACGACGGGACGGTAGCTCGGAGCTAATTTTCGAGAATGAGCCTGTCGCTGACATAGTGACACCGCAGCGACTCAACGAATAGAACTTTAGGGCCGATTGTTGACGAAGGCCTTCACTCGCCACGTCCATTTCGAAGCGGGTGTTGCAGGACGAGACTGAGTAACCATGGCAACCAATAGCAAACGCCGAAAGAGCGTCGATGAGTTCCTCGCCGGTATCGGCGGCTTCAGATGAAACGTCCCCGGCGCCATCAGATTGAATGATTGATGCCGAAGGAAGGCGCGGGTTCACCGAAGGCTGGTTGCCAATGACTCCGCAGGTTCAAATCACGTCACCTGTAAGTGACTGATAAATAATGGATTTTATTGGAATTGGTAGCGGGGGGTCGATTCGTCACTTACTTGCAACCCTGCCCCGCCGCCACTTTACCGCAAATTGATTCAATCGGTTGGCAGCAACCCACGGCTTTCTCGACATGGGAATAGCTGAGACCTGAGCCAGGCAGCCCGACCGTTGTACGCACTTTGCCGTGACCGAGCGTGACGTGAGCACCGCGGACGCCGATGCTGGTCGATACGCCTGAGCGCGAGAGGTTCAGACGAATGCCCGGCAGAATCTTAACGGTGCGGCGGAAGCGGAAATAGCCCATGGCCGATTGTACCGTGCGCGCCTGCGCATACAAAAACGCCGCCCCCGAGGTAGGCCTGTGAGTGGAGGCGAGCCTTTGCCCCGCTGCTTGGAGCATTGACAGGTAGGATACATGTAGCTTAATGTATCCGCATGGGAAAAACGACGCGCGCATTCGAAACCATCTACCTCGACCCCGAGAAGCTTGATCTGCTCAAGAAGCTGGCAAAGGACACTCGCATTCCGCGTGCTGTGCTGGCCCGCGAGGCGATCGACGATTTGCTGGTCAAGTACAAGGTGCTGAAAGCGCCGAAGGGAGGTAGGCCGGCATAACGGCCATTGATTGAAAGACGGGGCAACGCGCTGCGCTAACAGCGCGCGCCCCTAACCACACATTGAACCAAGGATTCAACGCAATGGCTGAAATCAATTCTACACGGACCTGGCGCGGTCTCGCGCTCCGGGCAAACGTCCATCTCGGCGCAGCTCGCCTGCTGCTCGACCTTGCGCTCGAAGAAGCGCAGAAAATTCCCGAGGCCACCGCTCAGCAACTTCGGGGAGCCGCGGCCGAGACCGTCGCCGCGCAGGATTTGGTGCGCAAGCTGGCGGGTGCCCAGTGAGCATCGACCGCGATTCGATCTATTGGAGCAAGGAGCGCTGGCGGATCATCCAGCAGCGTACCGTCCCGCTCACCATTCAGTACCTCGTAATCGACAGCTACGAGAACGTCATCGTGGGCACGCACGCCAAGCTGTCAGCCGCGATGGAACAGCGTGATGCGCTGGACCCGGTGCCGGCATGAGCGCCGCCCTATCGCGTCTCCCAGGCGCGCTACCCACGGGTAACGCTATCTCATTACCCACGGGTCATTTACCCCAACAGCAATGATCGCGACAATGGGTGCCGTCAAACCGAATTCCACTTTCCCACAAACCACACGGAGACTCTCGAATTATGGCTGAGCGAAACCGGAAATCTCTGCAAGTCGAGGTCCGCCGCGGAACATTGCCCGGCGGCATCGGCATTCAGCTTGAAACGTGGACTCTGGGGAGGCCTGGCGACACCGTAATTTTGACTTACCTGGGCACGGAGGATGCCCTCATTGCGGCCGGTTGCCTTACAACTTCAATGATCGATAATCGCGCTGCCAAACATAGGGGCGGGCGATCCCAATTCGATGAGCACGGCAAGTGGTTCAGGCTCCACCGAGCGCCAACGAAGGCTTCGCCGAGGCGCATGAAACTTAGGCGCTGCGCCGTCCCGAAGATTGCCATGGGTATGCCCGGCGTGCGCGAATTGTTCCCCGAAGGAATCCCGGAGCCGGCGAGTACCTTGGGTGCTCCCGAGCTGGTGCTTGTGCAATCCGAGCCTCAGAGCAAGGAACCCGCTGCCGCTGGACCCGAAACGGCGGCAGAGTGGAGGGAACAACAGTTAGATGACATGGAGAGCAATCTCCGTTATCTCAAGTCTTGGAACGGCAATCATTGGCGCGGCTTAGGCAAATTCGCCAGTCCGCGCTTTCGGCTTGCGGATGATGAGATATCGCGTTTGGATTCGATCCTTCATCGCTTCCGAAGCGAAGTTTTTGAGGCGCTTGAGCAGGCCGTCGTTGTCGATAACGAGGCGCCAGAGCCGCGCCGGCCGCGCCCTTCATTCTTGCGCATGGTTGTAGATAACGAAGCCTGATCGATCACCACGTCAGCCGTCACTCAAGGGCCGCTAGCATACCGGGGCGGCTTTTTCGTTCACGTATAACGCGTTATCGCGTCGTCGCCGCCGATTTCAGGTGCCATGACATGGCCGACTAGCGCCAGCGTTGATATCGCGGCTCCTGCGACGGAGGGGGCCCCTTTCTACGTAGGGGAGAACGACCTGGCGCCGAAGCCCAAGGAGACCTGCCGCTAAGCAGAGTTACTGCCTCTCGCCTGATTGCGCGGGGTTGGTTTCTGAGTCATGGCCACTCACCGGCTGACGCCATGCCCCAGCGACATGCCGGGGTTAAATATCATCGGGACGCCAGCCCGCCGCCCGACTGCACGAGCGCCTGCGCCGGCACACTGCCGCGATCACGCTTGACTTCAGCGCACAGCGTCATGCGATGCTCGGCACCGGCTGCACCGGCTTGTCCTTCGCGATCTGCGAAAGCTCCTCGGCCACATCCTCAATGTCGTAGCTATCCGAAATGACCTTGACTGCGGTTTCCTGCGAGATGAGATCGGCCGACCGCAGCGCGGCGAGCGTTACGGCCTGCGCCTGCTTGTCGGCGTAGCTCGGCGCGTACCAGTGCGGCCAGCGCAGCGAAATCGTCTCGCCGTCCGGCATCTTGCCAATCGAACGACCGTGCTTATCTACTAGATCGAATCTCGCCGAGGCCCGAGCAACCATACAGAGCAAGCCATGCAGCGCCCCTTCCCCGTAGCTGATGCGCAGCTTGTCTGCGAGCCAAATGAGCGATTGATTCATCAGCTCCATGGCCCGGCCTGACTGCGCGGCGGCGAGCTTGTCGGCGTTCGAGCGGTTCCCGCCCATGCCTTCGAGAGCGATCTCGCGCAGCGCCTTCACCCAGTCCATGACGGCCGCCGCGGAATCGCCGCTGATCTCCAGCAACTTCGCGTCGCCTTTTTCGCTGGTCACAATTGCGTTCGCCGCGCCTTTGACCATGGCGCCGCCGGCCGCGGGTTCCTTGATATGCAATGTCGGATCTGACTGGTATTTCAGGCCGCGGCCACCTTGGCTGAGCAGGTAGTCCGCTTCAATCTGAACGTCGATGGCCTCGTGCGAAAAGGTTGCGCAACCGTCGATTTCGTCTTCCGACGGCAGATTCTTCACCCATACCATCGGAACAAATCCCAGGCCGTGCTTGACGGTGCGCGCCGTGTCTACCTTCGGCTCTTTTCCCTTTTCCGCGTCAGTCTTCTTGAGCGGCAGGTACCAATTCTCAGCCGAGGCGTCCCAGACGCGCTGGAACCAGAAATCCGAATTCAGCTCATCATCCTTGATCGAGTAGCCGGTGTCTTTCAGGTCTTTTCCTTTGACCTTGTAGCGCTCGGTGACGCTTTTCAGAGTGTCCGGAGCGTCATCGTCCCACTCCGGAGTGAGGTACGGCGTCTGCATCACGTCGAAGAATACGCGCGCCTTAAGCACGCGCATCAGAATGCAAATCGAGCCGACAGAGCCACGCGTGGCCGCCTCAATCATCACCGCGTTCAGTCGTGAATCCTTGACCACTTTGCGCAGCCCTTCGCGGGTGTTCTCGTCAGTGCAATCGACCGCTGGGAAATGCCCTTCGGAAAAGAGCATTGCCACCGAGTCATTGACGACCGTCTGGCAAAAACGCGTGCGCGCCGATGGCCGGCGGTCGGCGAGCTTGATGTATTCGCCTGCGTCGTTCTTTTCCTCGCCAAACTCGTTTTTGAGTTCGGCGTACAGCTTCCCCTCAATGACGCGCGTCAGGGCCAGCAGATGATGCGTGCGCTCAGGGAAATCCCGGTCCTTCGGGTACCCGTCTTTGAGTGTGCGAAAATCTGGCATTTTATTCGTTTCCTCGTTGCGTTAATTGAATCACCAGCACAGGGGGTGCGGGCCGAGTCTGAATGGACCGGCCCGCAGTGCGCCCTCGAAAGCTGAATCCGCTACTCACCCACGCTTTGACCAGGCGTCGAGTTCCATCCGAGCGATTTGTAAAAAGCTGCGAGTGCGACCGGAATCAGCGCATCTGCCCGCGCGAGTGTGGCCGCCGGAACAGAGAAGCCCGAGCCAGTCCCGCCAATGCTCGCAGCAGCAGCAGAGATGCCAGTATCGGCAGCAAGATATTTTTGGCCGCCGTTGGTTATCACGACGGAAGTCACGGCGCCGCCGGCTACGGTGACGGTTGCGAGCGCACCATATCCAGAGCCGCCGGTCAGCGGCACGTTCGGATAGACGCCGTTCGTATACGCAGTGCCGCCGGTGATCGCACCCAGGCTCCCGAGCGGTCCCGAGATCGTCGCTGTCGAGCCGTCAACCAACGGCAGCGTCCCGGATTTCGGAAAACTTCCGCCCGGCGGTGCAGAAAGGTGTCGCACGGCCGATGAAGGCCACGTCTGCGCCGGACCAGGCACCAATTGCAGGCCCTGGTTTAACGCATTGGGCACGTCTTCCACGTTCACATTAGCAATCCCGTTGACGAATGCCGTGAGTGCGCCGGAGGGAAACAATTGGATTGAATAAGTACCGTTGATACCGCTGGTCATCTGGACTGTAGACATCGAAAATTACCTCGTGCGTTGATTGAAAATTAGCGATATGAATCGCGTGCTGCCTTTCGTTTGGCGGCCTTGAATTCTTCGGCTGACATCTGGCGCGCGTCTTTCGGCCCATCGGCGCGGCGCGATTCCAGGTCAGCGCGTTCCGCGGAGGTCATGCCCACCGGGACGCCGCGGATGAGCTTGGCTTTCTCGGTCCGGTACTCGGCGTCCGTCATGTCGATCGCGCGCTTCTGCGCCGGGCCAGGTTTCGCGCTTGGCACCACGCTGAAGAGATGAGGCTTCGCCGTTTTCAAGTCGCGGATTAGTTTCGCCGCGTCGCCGCCCTGCGAGAGATCGACAAGATTGAGCGTCTCCTGGTCCAAAATACCGGCTTCGACCGCGGCGGCCTTCAACTCCGCGCGCATTCTCGGCGAGGCGATCATGCTGCCGCCCTCGGGCCGGTCGCCCCTAACGAGAGCGGCGCATTGCGCTCGATCAATTTGCCGATGAGAGCAGGATCACGAACTACCTGCCCCTCGGAGAAGCCAAACGTCACCTCGTTTTCCCGCCAGGCGAAATGAGCCTCCAGGACTACGAAACTCGGCAATGTCTTCGGCTGCCTCGCGCGAATATCGGCCGCCACTCGATTCTGCGCGACAAGCCGCAGTGCATTCAAAGTGGGGTGATTGCCTGAGCAAATTTGATCTCGCTCGTACTGCATTTTCGGCAATTCGATGTTGATTAGGCGTCTCTCTTCCTGAGCCAGATTGCCGGCTTCGGTTTGAAGGGCGGAAATTCTGTTGTGATCGACCGGGACAAATTGAGACAACCTTCGGAACTCCCCCTCTTTTGCATGCGCTCGCTGCTTCAAGTCGGCGGCGCGTGCCTTCAAATCACTCAATTTTCCGTCCCATTCTTGAAGCATCTGGCTGAGGCGTGCCTCGAAAGCCGCCCAATGATCCGCACCCGCCGCCGATTCCAAGGGGGCGGCGGGCGGTGCGTCGGGTGCGACGGCGACATGCGCATCGGGCTCGAGTCTTGCGCCGGGCTCGAAGCCTGTGAATTGCGGGCCGGCGGCGCGGCGGGTAAATTTTTGAGTCATAGGGCGAATGCTCCTGTAGTGTTGAATCAACGTTGGAAAAAACCGCGGTACTCATCTGTCCAGCGCGTCTGCGTGCGCCGCTTTACCAGCGGTTCGAGCGCGTATCTCAGCGCGTCGATTATGTGATCGTGCTTGCCGACAAGATCGGGCAGAACGTCGCCCGTGAGCTTGTCGACCTTGAAGGAATACAGCCGCATTTCCGCTGCTGTGTGCGTGCATCGTGGGTGCACGATGATCTTTTCATAAGATCGAAGATGCGCAACTCCATCTTCAACACTTCCCTTCCATTTATCGCACGGGCCGACATTCTGAAATCCGTGGAACCGCAGGTAGCTGATCGTCTCCGGCCGGGCATTGTCCGATCGGATCGTGTAGCTGTGCGATCCCGGAATCGTCTCGAATAGCTGCGGGGTACGATCGATGTCGCAGCCGATGGCGTAAGCCTCGTACTCTATGTACAGCGTGCGTCCATTGATCCACGCTTTTACCAAGGTAGTCGGGTCCTGGCTGAAGCCCCAATCCGCGCCGAAATATGGACCGTTCCAACCGGCTGCGGGCATGAATTCTTCAATCGAATATTTGCCGCGAAATACCTGCGCGGCGCTGTACGTGCGAGTCATGCCGAGCCACACATGGGCATAGGCATCGGGGTCTACGCCTTGCAGATAAGCCCGCTCGCCCTCCAGTGAGGGAGGGAACCAAGGATTGTCGGAAAAGTCGATGTGGACGTGCCGCGTGTCCGGCCGCGAGCCGTCGACAAACTGCATTACGGGCGCATCGGGCGCGTCTGGATTGAGGCTGATCCAGACCTCGGAGCCTGCGGCGCGGATGGTTGGCGTGAGGACTGAGAGCGAGTTATCGGTGACGGATTCGCCTTCCTCTATCCAGCACAGGCCGATGTTCTCAAGACTCTTGAGCGTGTTGATGTTCGCCCAAAGCCCGGCGAAAAGTACCTCGCTCCCGGTCGCGGTGCATGTGATCTCGCGATCAGTGATGTCGAATAAGGCAGACAGGCCGAGCGCTTCGATCTTGTCAGTCAGAAGCGCATGCACAGACTCGCGCAATGAGCGCTGAATCTCGCGAGCACACAAAGCCCGCAGCCGCCTGTCGAGCATGCGCAAGACAATGGCGGCGGCGAATCCGTGCGACTTACCCGAGCCACGGCCACCACTGCCAGCCCGGTACCGGCTCGGCGCATCTGGATGGAGCAGCCAGAACATTTTCGGCGCGAAGGGCACGGCCTGCACACCGGCGGGCACGGCGAAGCCGTGCGTGACCGCAGCCAGAATGCGACCGGACCAGGTGCGGCGGATCACGGCGATACGGGCGGCGAATACGTCAGCCGGTTCGGCGAGGCCGGCCCATACAACGCGTGGCACGCGCTGCGCATGCTGATGGCGCTCGATTTCCTGTTGAGCTGCTTTAATGGTCTGCGTGAGGGAAGGCGCGAACATCAGGCGGCGTCCTCGCGTAAGGCTTGCTCCACATCCGCGACACTGACGCGAAGGCAAGCTGCAACGTTGTGAGGCGTCAAGCCCTGCGCGCTGAGCCGGCGCACAGCGGACGGTATGCCCTCTTGCTCAAGCTGGCATTGACGGCAGATCGCAGGACCGCCGCAGCGAGCCTTTGCCCCGCTCGGAAGCGGGCGCACCCAGCCATGCCCCTGCGATGGCGTCGGCTTGGCAAGCTCGGTGTACATCGACCACGCGGGATGAACGTTTGCCATGTTGAGGGGCTTCACGTGGGGGTCTCCTTGTTGAGCATCCGGCGCAATTCGAACCGCAGCTGCTCGCGTTCGTGCTCGGCTAACCAGATGGCGGTTTTCGACGCCTCGATGCTCCGTTCGAGATCGATGAGGCGCTGCTCCAGTTCGGCGCGGCTCATGCGGCACCTTCCGGGCGTAAGTCGAGGCGTAACCGTTCGGCAGCGCATTCGAGTTCACCGAGCTGGCTGCGGGCGTTCCACAATGCACGGCGCTTGTCGGCGCGCGGTTGCCCGCTGGCCTCGATTTCCGCGATTACTGTCTGCCACTCCGCGATGGCGGACTCGCATATCTTCAACAGCTGGGCCGATGTGTCGGCGTCTGCGAGGTCGGCCTGTAGCGCCTCAAGGCGTGGAATGGCGGCGGGAGATGTCACGCTGCACCCCCAAGCCGAATGGGGGAGCGGCGGGCTTTGCAACGCGTTGCTAGGCGGTTCGCAGCCCTAAGCGACGCGCAGCCTTGAGCAGTGAGGGTGCGTGCCAGCGACCGCCACCGGGCGAGGCTATGCGGCAATCGTTGAGCCAGTCTGCCGCTACGCGTAGAGAACGGCCGCCATCCAGCGCAGCCACGATTGACTTGCGCAACGTCTCGGCATTCGCGATAGCTGCAGTCTTGTTGGCCTGCGCTCCAATGGCTGCAATCTTGCGCATTGCGCGGTCGCTGCGGGCCGCCATGCCGAGTTTCGTGCCCCGAGCCTTTGCAGCGGCCAAACCTGCCTTCGTCCGCGCGCTGATCATGCTGCGTTCCTTCTCGGCAAGCGCCGCGTACAGGTGCAACACGAACGGATCGGACTGCCTGCCCAGGTCGCAGACAACGAACTCGACCCGATGCGCCATCAATCCCGAGATGAAGTGCACATCGCGAGACAGCCGATCGAGCTTCGCCACCAAAACAGGTGCCTTCGCCTTGCTGGCAGCCTTCAGCGCTGCGGCAAGCTGCGGTCGGCGCTCCAATGCATCGGAGCCAGATCCGGTTTCGATTTCCTCGAACACCTGCGCAACGTCCAGGCCTTCCGCCTGGGCAAAGCGAGCTATCGTCGCGCGCTGCGCTTCCAGTCCGAGACCTGAGCGACCCTGCGCCGAAGTGCTGACTCTCACGTAACCGATTGCTGTTGCCATGTTGAGCATCCCTGGTTGGTACGGCGTCAACTGTAGGGCAGCGCAAATCATTTGTAAACACCTCTTGATGTTCGTCATGGCACGTTAACGGCACTATTTTCGCTCCTGTGCTTCGTCGATGAGGAACTGTTGGGACGGATCGCCGCGAAGCGCCTTCAACTGCTCAGTGATCGCCGCGAGCTGCGCCCGCTGCTCCAGCGCCGTCACCATCTCTTTGTGCCTGGCATAGGCACGCGATAGGACCTCGCCGCGGTCGAGTGGCATCTCGCCGTTGCGTATCAATCTGATGAGCGCAGCGTGTTCGCGAATGAGGCCGGGCAGCGCATTGATGTTGTTTCGGCGTTTGAATTGACGCTCGACGAGAACGCCGCCGGCTTCCCCCACCACGGAAGAATTTTGAGTTTGTTTGCGCGAAACTATGGTTTTCCCATCCTGCCCGTCTTTCATGTCTTTGATAGATTTCGCGCCCTTCGTCTTCTTGGTGCTCTTGGATGGCAAAGTCTTCGTGCTTAAACCGTCCGCAGAAGACTCGCTAACTGGCTGGGGACACGCTCCCACTTGGGGACAAGGGACAGCCCCTATAGGGGGCTTGTCCCCAGTGTCCCCAGTTGGGTATGGGTCTATGTCCCTAATGTCCCCAGTTTGTCCCCGAATTTGTCCCCGATTGTCCCCAGTCATTCCGCTGTCTCCCGCACCATGCGATACCCTCTCGGCACGTCGCACGGGCTCAATAGGTTTTGCTCGGCAAGGCTCGTGAGGACTCGCTGCAACGGTTTGCGAACCGTTTGGTACTCTCCGGCTGGTATATCGCCGGCCTTCTGCATGGCCTCGAAGATCGCGCCGAACCTGACGACCTGGCCGGCCGCGGCGTGCTGCTTGAAGTAGCCCATGACGGAGAGGGCCAGACGGGTGTCGATCTTGGCTGCTTTGATCGGCTTCGCGCCTTCCTCAATCGGTGAGAGGTCGAGGATGAACCGACCGTTGCTGTAGATCAGCGGGACGAGTCCACCGCTCGGCCCGTAATTGGCCTTGCGAATCTCAAGCACGCGACGGTCGGCGATTTCCTCGGCATCGTCGGACTTCGGGCGGCGCAGATACAGGCGCGAGCGCACCGAGTTGTTCCATGCGGTCGAGAACCCGCCGCCGTCACCCGAAGCCATGGCCGAAGCTGATGGATGCGCTAGCAATAGAATTGCGGAACCGTGGCGATGGCACAGGCCGCCGAGGGCCACTTTGATGAACTGCCGCACATGCGGCGTCGACATGAAATCTCCGGCGAACGTGTCAGCTGCGGTGTCGATGATTCCGAGCCGTGGCTTAAGTCTCGCGAAGGTGGCATCCAGTTGCCAATAGAAATCCGTGAGCACGATCTGGTCACGCTCGAAGCTGCACAAGATGTTGTCGCTGCCGTCCCGGCTGAGTAGGTACGCCGAGTCCAGTAGGCCGAGGTCAATGCCCTCCGCCTCGCAAATAATTCGAGTCTTGCGGTCAAGTTCCGGCTGTTCGTCCTCGCAGAAGATGCTGAGCACGGGGCCGCCGCTGACCGGCATTCCGAAAATCGACCGATTCGTAGCGCACGCGATGGCGATTTGGTGCGCGACTGTGGTCTTGCCGAATCCGCCATTCCCAATAAACGATGTCACGCGGCCCGCAGGTAGTCCGAGGCCCTCGCATACCCAGTCCCGTGGCGGCGGCGGCGCGCGGCCAACTAGCTGCGAAGCAGGCTCGACAGCCAGCGGTTCATACTTGGGGCGCTCGTCGTCGTTACCCTGGGCGACTCGATCCATCCGCGCTTGCAAATGGGTGATCTCAGCGGCCATGTACAAGCACCTGAGCTTTCGAGAGGCGGGCCGCGGCCTGTGTCAGACGTTTAATATCGTCTTCAGTGAGCGAACCGGCCGCCGCTTTCTCCGCCAATAGCGAAACGACAGTAGCCTCGTGCGCGTTGAGTTCGAGCAGCTCGCGCGCAGAGAACCCGCCGCGGATTGGCGGTAAGTGATGCTCCAACGGTTTGTCGAACAGATCCGCGAATGACAGGCCGATGGCGGCGAGAACGTCACTTGTCTCGCATCCGCCGAAGCAGTGGAGCAGGCAGCGGCCATCATCGTTTTCGCGAATCGACAGGCTTGGCGATTTGTCATCATGCGCCGGGCAACGAGCGATCCAGCGACCGGCGCCCGTTTGCTTCGCGCCTGCGCACCGATCCAGTACTTTCGACGCTGCGCTCATGCTGCCGCCTGCGCGAGCCGGAGCCGATATGCGGCCTGGCGGCAGGCCGAGCTGCACGTCTTGGCGTCGCTGCGTTTCGGGGTGAACTCGCTATTGCAGATAGAGCAGGCGCAGGTGGAGGTCTTGGTTTGCTCGATTATCCGTAACATTTTCTTGTGCTGATTGGTTTCCCAGTCGGGCCAGACCTTGCCCGGTGGGGCATTCGGCTTGTACGTTGATTTGCCCTGGGCGGCAGCACTGCGCGCGGGAAGCGCCCTTCGATGGCAGGCTGGGCAATTGGTTGCTGCGCGTTCTCGGGCGTGGGGCCCCGGCGCTACTCGCACCGAAGTTCCGCACGCGGGGCAGTCGATTTGATCGAACCCTTCTTGAGGTTCGCTCACGTCATGGTGTAGGATTCGCATCGCGTTGATGTTCCCGTTGCGTTGGAATTGAAGGCCGCGCCCTTGCCGGGGTTTGCGGCCTTCGCCATTTCTGGAGCTTGAGAATTCACGCTGCGCGCGGCTGCTCGGTAGTGCTCGCGCCGTGACCGCCGCGGCGGGCGTGGAACTCAGAGACGATTTCACCAATGCGCGATTCGCTGGCGCCTTCGATGTGGGCGCGGATCAGCGTGTCGATTTCATTCGACGGCCACCCAGCGCGCTGCCGGCCGAAGGCCTTCACGGGGCGCGGGAATAAGCCGGCGGCGATGCGCTGGTACAGGGATGCCCGGCACAAGCCGGTGCGCGCCATTACGGCGGGAATCCGCAAAAGCGAAAGTGGAGATTGAGCGGCGTGGTCGTTCACAGGGCCTCCAGGATCAGTACGGTTTTCCGTGCCATGTCCTGGGCATCAAGCCCTGATAACACGAAGGGCATCAGCCCCTCGGCCAGGTTTTGGATTCCTGGCTGTCTGTGCATGTATATTCTCATCACTTTTTTCGTAGTCAAGCTTTTTTGCCCAGCCGTAGCTCACTCCTTCGTGGCGAGCAATGCGTTCTTCTGAGCCTGCGCGATGCGCAGGCTGACGCTCATCCGTGCACCCTCATCGCGGAAGCCGGTGAATCGCAGCCAGGCCTTGAGCGCGTCTGGGCCGGTCTTGCCGGCAACGCGTTCTAAAGTAGGCGCGCGTGCATTCGTCGAGCTTCGCGAATTCGGCGGCGAGATCAGGCGCGGCGCTCACGATGCGGCGCTCAAGTGGTGGCTCTTGCCGGCCTCAGTCGTGAAGCGAGACCCTACGTGCGCAAGCGTTGAATTTGGCGCCTCGCATTCGGCTTCGGCCGCGCGCTCGGCCTCGATCTGGCTGACGACCGTGGCGGAAATTATGTCTATGAGCCCGCGGTAGTGTTGGAGATGCTGAGGAAGCGCCATTGCCGATATCTCTTGCCTTTAGGTGGTCGTCACCGTTAATCTAGTATTAAGCGGTTGCAACCGGCAACAAACCGGCTTTACGCCATTTACCGGTTGCGGTTACAGAGGGGCACGAGAAATGATTGAGGCCAGGCTCGCGAGTAGTGATTCAAAGAAGACCGACGACGGTGCCGGAAAGCGTTCCGACAGCCCAAATCACATCGACTTTCAGCTCGGAACGAGCTTCGGTGCTGGCTTCGTGCCGGACAACATAGTCGATGGCGTCATTGCGTTTGCGAACGGCGATGTGCAACCTGAGGTAGATCTGCATCCGCTAAGTAGCGACGCTGACATGCTGGACGTAGCGTTCGACGACAACGGCGTGGAATTGTATCTCTGCAATCACCCTAAAACTAAGGAACTCGTAAGGGCGCCGCGCGAATTTGCATTGGCGCAGTTTTGGGAGAGTGTTGAGGCCCAGCGCAGCTATGCCAGGGAGGTGCTGGATGCTGCCTCCAAAGGGCTGCTGCCCCTCTCGAAGTTTCTAAGCGGCATTCGAGATATCGATGAACAGTCCAATCTCGCGCTCTACGCGACTTTGAAGTTCGATAAATCCGGCCGCGCCTCTATGGGCTGGAGGGTTCCGGGCGCGAACGATCGCAAAGATTGGGCAGTATCGGCGGCGTTGCTCCTAACAGAGAGCGCGCAGGGCGATCTTACTGAGGTCGGACGCTGCGCACTGCCGTCATGCCAGAGATTTTTCAGGATCAAGCGCCAAGGGCCTGGGAAGCCAAGTCGGAAATACTGCCCAGGTACCGACCACATGGAAAAAGCGCACGCGCTTGCATCGACTGGCCGATCACAGAGAAAGCGGCAGAGGGATGCGGCGGCGAAGCGGCGCCGTGTAGCGTCGAGGAAAAAATGAGAGCCGCAATCTACGCTCGCTACAGCACCGACATGCAGCGCGAGCAGTCGATCGAGGACCAATTTCGCGTCGCAGTGCGCATTGCGGAGCGCCACGGCTTCACCGTAGTTGCCAAGTTCGCCGACCAGGCAATCAGCGGCGGCACGACGCAGCGACCCGAATATCAGAAGATGCTGACGGCCGCCCGCCGCCATGAATTCAATGCGATTGTCGCCGAAGACACAAGCCGGCTTTGGCGCAATCTCGCGGAGCAGAGTCCGCGCCTCGCGGAACTATCGGACCTTGGAGTGCATGTCGTTACTCACGACTTGGATACACGCCACGAGTCAGCCGAGATTATGGGCGCGGTCGGGGGCGCAATGGCGTCAGCTTATCGCAAGGAGATCGGCCGGCGCGTGCGCCGCGGCCTGGAAGGGTTGGCGCGTAACGGGAAAAGCGCGGGCGGCCGATCATACGGTTACATTCCGGCGGCGCAGTCGGGCACCGGACAGATTGAGGTCGACCGCGAGCAGGCCGCCATCGTCCGGCGAATCTTCGATATGTACGCGGACGGCTACAGCCCTCGCGGCATCGCCGAGAAGCTGAATGCGGAACGGGTGCCCTCCCCTGGCGCGCGATGGAACCGCGACAGCCGGCGAAAAAGCGGTTGGGTCGCCTCGGTGATACACGGCAACCCGACCCGCGGTCTCGGCATCCTGAACAACGACACTTATCGCGGAGTTGTGCTCTGGAACCGTTCTCGCTGGATTCGCTCGGCCTCGGATTCGAGCCGCCGCCGGCAGGTGCAGAATCCAAAGTCTGAATGGATCACGCGCCAAGATGAGCGCTTGCGGATCGTGAGTGACGAGACGTGGCAGCGCGTGAAGGCTCGCCAGGCCGACCAGGCGCACCGGATCGGTGAACGCGTGAAGGCTGGTATGACGAAGGCGCATGCCAGCCGCACGGGCGCCGGTCCTAAGTTTCTCCTTTCGAGCCTCCTGCGCTGCGGCGAGTGCGGATCGAGCCTCGCCATAGCCGGCCGAGACGTGTACTGCTGTAGCGGCCACACGAACGGCGGTCCATCGCTCTGTAAAAGTGATGCGCTGCTCGGTCGCCAGGTCGCCGAAACCGAGGTATTGAAGGGGATCAAGCGCCAGATGCGCGACCCCGCCATCATCAAGGAGATCTGCGCCCAGGTCCGCGCTGCATTGCGAGCGCCGAAACCGAAGGCCCCGGACGGCGCGGCGCGGATTGCCCAGCTCAAGGTCGAAATAGGCAATATTGCAGACGCCATCGCGAGCGGGGCGCTCCGGGCATCCCCCACGATGGCGAGTCGGCTGGCTGCGGCCGAGGCCGAGCTGGAGCGACTTGAGACGGCCGCGCGGCAGACAGTTCCCCAGGCTGACGTTACCGCCCTACTGGCAGGTCTGGAAACTCGCGCACTGCGTGCGGTGGACACGCTTGAGGAGACACTCGCGGCCGGCGATATCGTCCGGGCGAGGCAGGAAATCAGGGACCACGTGGGAGTTGTGACGGTGGAGGCTGACGAGAGGGAAATTAGGCTCTATGGCGAGCAGGGCCAAATCGCGGCCGCCCTACTGCGTGCCGCGGGTTCTCGTGCAAGTTTGTGTGGTAGCGGGGGTAGGATTTGAACCTACGACCTTCGGGTTATGAGCCCGACGAGCTGCCAGACTGCTCCACCCCGCACCGGAAGAGCCGCCCATTGTACTAGGCCGGTCAGTTAAAGCAAGCCGCAAAACGAAAGCAGACTTACCCTGCTCCGCCATCCTTTCAACGCTTGTCCTTTTCCATCATCGTGCGATACGCGGGGCGATCAGAGATGCGAGCCGAATAGGCTTTCAGCACGGGCGTTTCCTTGATCATTTTCGCCATCATCAGAAAATGCAGGCCGCCGCCGAGCAGAATATCCAACGCGGAAAACTCATCGCCGAGAAAATATTGGCGCGGTGCTAGATGCTTGTTGAGCACCTCCTCCACCTCATCCGCCGGCGCCCAGCCCATGGCGCCATATACATGCTTGATCTGAAAGCGCCGCGACAGGATGGCCGGCTCCAAGACTCCCGGCCGGTACGCCAGCCAGGAAAGATACTCGCCGCGCTTGGGGTCGCCGACCGCGGGGCCGAGCTTCTTGGTGCGGTATTTGTCGGTCAGATAAAGCGCGATGGCGCTGCCTTCGAATATCGTCTCGCCGCCGTCGGTCAGCGCAGGGACTTTACCGTGCGGGTGCGGATTGGCGGCATCGCGAGAGCCGCTGCCGTCGGAGCGGCGAAAATCCACCGCTTTGGTTTGGTAGGGAACCTCGAGTTCCTCCAGCAGCCATACGATGCTGGCTGAACGGCTCTGCGGGGAATGATATAGCGCAATCATGGACAACCCCTCCTCGCCTGTCTGTCAGTCTCTTTGCTCGGTTATCAGTCTCTGGGCTTGATTATCAGCCTCTGGGCTTAGCTACCAGTCTCTATGCTCGGCTATCGGTCGTTTGCTCAGCTATCGGTTTCTTAAGGGGCGCTCGCTCGAGTGTCGATCGCTCCACCCCTACTGCAACGCTCGCTGGCAAATCTGCAGCAGTGATCCCGGAATGACGCCCAGCCCGAACGCCAGCAGCGCGTTGGCGCTCAGCATCGTGCGCATCAGCACCGAGCCGCCGATCACCGCGGTATCGGTGGGCTCGTCGAAGTACATCAGCTTGACGATTCGCAAATAGAAAAATGCCCCAACCACCGAGAACAGCACGGCGACCACGGCAAGCCAGGTGAAATGCACACCGAGAACTGCTTGGATCACGCCCAGCTTTGCCCAGAATCCGATGAACGGCGGCAGTCCCGCCAAGCTGAACATCAGGATGGCCATCATGCCGGCGAACCAGGGGCTTCTGGCATTCAAGCCCTTGAAGTCGGTGATTTTGTCGGCTTCGAAACCCTCTCTGGCCAACAGCAATATCATGCCGAAGGCGCCGGCCGCGACAATCACGTAGCTGATCATGTAGAACATGGAAGCCTGGTAGCCCTGCGCCGTACCGGAGAGGATTCCAAGCAGCACGAAGCCCACATGCGAAATCGTCGAATACGCCAGCATGCGCTTCAAATTCGTCTGCGCAATGGCGACGATGTTGCCGATCGCCATCGACAACACGGCCAGTACCGCCAACATCTGGCTCCAATCCGTCTGGGCGGCGCCCAATGCCTCCGGCAGCAACCGCATGGCCAGCGCGAATGCGGCAAGCTTGGACGCGGTTCCAATGAAAACGGTGACGGACGTCGGTGAACCTTCGTACACATCCGGTATCCACATATGAAAGGGTACCGCACCGAATTTGAAGCCCACGCCGACAATGAGGAAGGCGACGCCGAACAGCAGGCCGATATTGCCCGCGATGGCCGCGTTGCTGGCCACACCGGCAATGCCGGCAAGTTCCAAGCTGCCCGTTACACCGTAGATGATCGACATACCGTACAGCAGGGTTCCCGACGCCATGGAACCTAAGACGAAGTACTTGATCGCCGACTCGGCGGCAATGCCTGAGTCGCGGTCGAACGCCACCATGGCGTACAGACACAGGGACATGAGCTCCAATCCCAAGTACAGGGTGATCAGGCTGCCCGCGGAGATGAGCACCATGCCCCCCACGGTGGCAAACAGTCCGAGGACGAAGTACTCGCCTTTGAAGATGTCGCGCCGCTGCAAATAGTCGGTCGAATAAACGAATACGGCTGCCACCGTCAGCAGCGTCACGGCCTTCAGGATCTGGGCCATTCGATCCAGTTCGAACAATCCGCCCAGGGCGACGACACGGGTAGCTACCGGATGCGCGAGCACCAGCACCGCTGTTACAACTAAGCTGACCACGGCCAGCACGCCGCTCCAGCGCCGCTGAGTGTCGTTGAGCAGCAGGTCCAGCACCAAGATGACGCATGCCGCCAATGACAGGAAAATCTCGGGCCACGCATACGCCAGGCCTGAATTGAAGAAACCCGGATTGAATACGCCTGCGGTCATACTTGCCTTATGGAGCAATCTTGGAGATGAGCAGCTGCTCGGCTAAATGCTGCGTCGATGCCCGCATCACGTCGAGCAACGGTGCCGGCCACATACCCACCAGCAGCACGGCCACCGCGAGCACGCCCAGCACCAGGAACTCACGGCCGTTCACGTCCTTGAGCGCCGCCACCTTGTCGTTGGCGATTTCGCCGAAAATTACGCGCTTCACCAGCCAAAGCGTATAGGCCGCGCCGAGAATCAGCGTCGTGCCCGCCAGGAAGGCATACCAGACATTGGCTTTGAAGGAGGCCAGTATGACCAGGAACTCTCCCACGAACCCCGAGGTTCCCGGCAAACCGGAGTTTGCCAGCGCAAACAGCACCATGAAGGCGGCAAATTTCGGCATGGTATTGATCACGCCGCCATAGGCGGAGATTTCCCGGCTGTGCACGCGGTCGTACATCACGCCCACGCAGAGGAACATGGCGCCCGACACCAGGCCGTGCGACAGCATTTGCACCACCGCGCCGTCCAAGCCCAGTGCGATGCCGCTGGTCTTGCCCGTGTGCGCCGCGATCTGAAATCCGATGAACATCCCTAACGTGACGAAGCCCATGTGCGCAATCGACGAGTAGGCGATGAGCTTCTTCATGTCGCGCTGCGCGAGGGCCACGAAGCCGATATACACCACGGCGATCAACGACAGCGCAATGATCAGCCAATCCAGCTCGCGGCTGGCATCCGGGGCAATGGGCAGCGAGAAGCGCAGAA
The DNA here is from genome assembly GCA_021323735.1 of Gammaproteobacteria bacterium. Lineage (GTDB taxonomy): Bacteria > Pseudomonadota > Gammaproteobacteria > Steroidobacterales > Steroidobacteraceae > Bog-1198. The sequence continues at coordinate 27,444 of JAJPKM010000057.1, read as the reverse complement.
AGCCGTATCCGCCCATCTTCAACATGATGGCCGCCAGTACCACGGAACCCCCGGTGGGTGCTTCCACGTGCGCATCCGGCAACCAGGTATGCACCGGGAACATCGGCACCTTGACCGCGAAGGCGGCGAAGAAGGCCAGGAAGATGAACGTCTGCTCGGTGATGGTGAGCGGCATGCGCTGAAACACCGCGAGTTCGTAGCTGCCGGACTTGAGGTACAGATAAATGAGTGCAACCAGCATCAGCAGCGAGCCGATGAAGGTATACAGGAAGAACTTGATGGTGGCGTAGACCCGGCGGGGTCCGCCCCAGACGCCGATGATGATGAACATCGGCAGCAGCATCGCCTCCCAGAACACGTAGAACAGCACGCCGTCGAGCGCGGCGAAGACGCCGATCATCAGGCCTTCCAAGATGAGGAAGGCGGCGAAATACTGTGCCACGCGCTTCTCGACGTTCTGCCAGCTGGCGATCACGATGAGCACCGTGGTGAACGTCGTCAGCAGAATCAGCGGCATCGAGATGCCGTCGACGCCGATGTAGAACTCGGAGTGAATGGTTGAGATCCACGGCGAGCGCTCGACGAACTGCATTTGCGCCGTACCCGGTTTGAACCAGGTCCAGAGCGGTATGCTCAACAGCAACGCCAGCCCGCTGACCGCCAATGACAGCCATTTGGCCAGCGTGGCTCGATGCCCCAAACCCAGCACCACGAAGCCGCCGATGACGGGCACCCAGATCAACCACGAGAGAAGGTGAGCGCTTAGCATCATCGCCAGATCAGCCACATCAAGAGCCCCGCCAAGCCTAGGATCATGGCGAATGCGTAGTGATACAGGTATCCGGACTGCGCATAGCGCATGACCGAGCCCAACCAACCCACGGTGCGCGCGCTGCCGTTCACCAGACCGTCATCGATCACGACTTGATCGCCGAATCGCCACAATCCCCCGCCCAACCGGCGGGCGCCCACCATGATGACGTGTTCATTGAACCAGTCGAACCCGAACTTATCCACCAGGATGGTGTACAGCCATTTGAACCTCGCCTCCGCCGCATCGGCCAGCGCGGGCCTCCAGTGGAAGAATACGTAGGCCGTGAGCACTCCTAAGCCCGCGAGCCACACCGGCAATTGCAGCAATGCACTCAAGATGAATGCGCCGGGGCCGTGAAATTCTTCGCCGAGATGCTCGAGCACGTTGTTGGCCGGCGCGACATGAATGGCGCCTTCGAAGAATTTGCCGAACAGCATGGACTTGACGGTGAACCAGCCGATGAGCGCCGAGGGTATCGCCAGCAAGACCAGGGGCACCGTGACCACCCACGGGCTTTCATGCAAATGTTCCTGGGTGTGATGATCCATGCGCTCCTTGCCGAGAAAAGTCATGATGAACATGCGGAAGGTGTACAGCGCGGTGATGAAGACACCCGTGACCACGCAGAAGTACGCATATCCCGAGCCGACCCGGTGCGAGGCGCCCACCGCATCGATCAGCGAGTCCTTCGAGAAGAATCCGGACGTCCCGGGAAAACCGATCAGTGCCAGGCACCCCACCAGACAAGTCCAGTAGGTGATGGGCATATATTTCCTCAAGCCCCCCATCTTGCGCATGTCCTGCTCATGGTGCATGGCGATGATCACCGAGCCTGCGGCCAGGAACAGCAGCGCCTTGAAGAAGGCATGGGTCATGAGGTGAAAAATCCCGGCACCATACGCCGACACCCCGAGGGCCACGGTCATGTATCCAAGCTGCGAGAGCGTCGAGTACGCCACCACCCGCTTGATGTCGTTGGCGACGATGCCTAAGAGGCCCATGAAGAATGCCGTGGTAGAGCCGATGACCAGCACAAACGACAGCGCGGTGTCCGACAGTTCGAACAGCGGGGACATGCGCGCCACCATGAAAATACCGGCCGTCACCATGGTGGCCGCGTGGATCAGTGCCGAGATGGGTGTCGGGCCCTCCATCGAATCGGGCAGCCAGATATGCAGCGGCACCTGCGCCGACTTGCCCATGGCGCCGATGAACAGGCAAATGCAGGTGAAGGTGATGGCCGACCAGGCGACGGCGCCTGTGATATGAACCTGCGCCGCGGCGATTTGTTCGGCGTGCGAGAACACTGTCGCATAGTCCAAGGATCCGGTGTAGCGCAGTACCGCGGCGATGCCGAGAACGAAGCCGAAATCCCCCACCCGATTGACCAGGAATGCTTTGAGATTGGCGAAAATAGCCGACTGACGCTTGTACCAGAAGCCGATCAGCAGGTACGACACCACGCCCACCGCCTCCGAGCCGAAGAATAGCTGGAGGAAATTATTCGCCATCACCAGCATGAGCATGGAGAAGGTGAACAAGGAGATGTAGCTGAAGAAGCGCTGATAACCGTCATCGTCGGCCATGTAGCCGATGGTGTAGATGTGGACCATCAGAGAGACGAAGGTCACCACCGCCATCATCATCGCGGACAGATGATCGATGAGAAATCCGACGTTGAGCTGCAGCCCGTCGCTCACCAGCCAGGTATAGACCGTACCGTTGTACTCGGGGCTGCCCTCGAACACCATCTGGTACAACACGTAGAGGGACAGCGCGCAGGAAATTCCCACGCCCAGGATCGTGACGCTGTGCGCACCCACTCTGCCGATGACCTTGCCGAACAGTCCGGCGATGATGCACGCGACCAGCGGCGACAAGACAATGGTGAGATATATGGACTGTATTTCCATCTTAGCCCTGAAGGGTATCGAGATCTTCGACGTCGATGCTGCTGCGTTCGCGGAACAACACCACCAGAATCGCGAGGCCAATAGCGGCCTCGGCCGCCGCGACGGTCAGGATGAAAAAGACGAATATCTGCCCGCTGATGTCGCCGCGGAAACGCGAGAAAGCCACGAAATTGAAATTCACCGCCAGCAGCATGAGTTCGATGCACATCAGCAGCACGATGATGTTCTTGCGATTCAAGAACACGCCGGCCACCGCAATGGCGAACAAGACGCCGGACAAGGCGAGCACGTGGGTGAGGGAAATCACAGCTTTTTCTCTGAGGCCATTTTGACGATGCGCACGCGGTCCTTGGCACGGACCGCGACCTGCTGCGCAATATCCTGAGGCTTGCCGCCCTTGCGCTGGCGCAGAGTCAGCACGATGGCCGCGACGCTGGCCACCAACAAAATGAGCGCGGCAACCTGGGACGGATAGGCATAGCGGGTGAACAGCTCCACGCCCAGGGTGCGGGTATTGGAATAATTCGCCGCAAGCGCCGGGGCGGTCTGCAATCCCGCGCCGCCCAGATGCTTCACGACGATGACGTTGATCATGGCAAACACCGCGAAGCCAGCGACCGCGACGGTCAAGGGCCAATAACCGGCGAATTCACGGCGCAGCCGCTCGAGATTCAGGTCGAGCATCATGACCACGAACAAGAACAGCACCATGACGGCGCCGACATAGACCAGCACCAGCACTATCCCTAAGAACTCGGCATCCAGCAGCACCCAGATGACGGAGGCGTTGAAGAAGCACAGCACCAGGAGCAGCGCCGAGTACACCGGATTGCGGGATAGGATCACCCCTAAGGCCGCGCCGATGAGCACGGCGGCAAAAATAAAAAACAATATGGTGGGAAACATCAGCGATACCGCGCATCGGCGGCACGGTCCGCCGCAATCATGGCTTCGTAGCGCTCGCCGATACCGAGCAACTTATCCTTGCTCATGATGTTCTCGCCGCGCTTCTCCATGTGGTATTCGTGCAGCCGCGTCTCCACGATGGCGTCGACCGGGCAGGCTTCCTCGCAAAAGCCGCAGTAGATGCACTTGAACAGGTCGATGTCGTACCGGGTGGTGCGGCGCGTACCGTCGCTGGCCACGTCCGACTCGATGGTGATGGCGAGCGCCGGACAAACCGCCTCGCACAGCTTGCAGGCGATGCAGCGCTCTTCCCCGTTAGGGTAGCGCCGCAGAGCATGCAGCCCGCGGAAGCGGTTGCTTTGCGGTGTCTTCTCTTCCGGATAGTTGAGCGTGATCTTGGTCTGAAACATGCTCTTCAAAGTCACCCAGAGGCCTTGCAACAATTCCCAGAGCAGAAACGTCTTGATGAAGCTGCGGATACCTTGCATTACGGGTGCCCCTTCCAGGGGCCGACATGGCTGTACACCATGATGCCCTCAACCAATAGCCAAATCAGAGTGACAGGAATCAGCGCCTTCCAACCCAGGCGCATGATTTGATCGTAGCGGTAGCGCGGAAAAGTCGCGCGGAACCACAGAAACACGAACATGAAGAAGAATACCTTGGGCGCGAGCCAGAAGAAGCTCGGCTGTGCCAACCACGAATCGGACGAGAGCCACCCATCGAAGGGCGACAGCCATCCGCCAAAGAAGAAAATCGAGGTCAGCGCCGAGATCAAAATCATGTTGACGTATTCGGCGATGAAGAACAGCGCGAACGCCATGCCGGAGTAGTCGATATGAAATCCGGCGACGATTTCCGACTCGCCCTCCGCCACGTCAAAGGGTGCCCGATTGGTTTCCGCGACGCCCGAGATGAAGTACACGATGAACAACGGGAACAGCCAGGTCCAATTCCAGCCGAACAAGCCCCGCTGCGCGTGGATGATCTCGCCGATGTTGAGACTGCCCGAGGCCATGAGCACACCCACCATCGCGAAGCCCATGGCGATTTCGTAGGCGACGATTTGCGCCGCGGAGCGCATCGCGCCCAAAAAGGCATATTTGGAGTTCGCGGCCCATCCGGCCAGGATGATGCCGTAGACGCCCATCGAGGTCAGCGCCAATACGTACAGGAGTCCGGCGTCGATATTCGCGAAGGCATGTTCGGGACGCAGCGGAATGACCGCCCAGATGCCGAGGGCCGGCACCAGCGCCAGGAACGGCGCCACCCGGAACAAAAATCCATTCGCATCCGCCGGGATGAGGATTTCCTTGAAAATGAGCTTGACCACATCGGCGAACGGCTGGCCTAAGCCCGGAATCCAGAACAAATTCACGCGGTTCGGTCCGCGCCGCAACTGCATCCAGCCGATGACCTTGCGCTCGGCCAGCGTGTACACCGCCATCACCAAGATGATGCCGATCATCACGATCAGGGCCTGCACCACCGTCAGCGCGGGGAAGGTCCAGTACGGCGTGATGTAGCCGGAGAGCCAGTCGCGAATAGGCGTCCAATCCCACATGATCAGATCACTGACCGGGCCAGACGCCCGTCCTTGGTCTTCTGCAAGGCTTCCGAACCGCGCACCAGCACATCGCTTTGGTACGGTGGAATATCCACCCAGGAGCCGCCCGCCACTTGGCCGTTGGGAATTGCGCTCCGAGCAACCTCGCCGGTCGCCTCGATGCGCGCACCGCAGAGGCTCTTCAGGGCATCGCGAATTTGATCCGAGCTGTCGTAGTCGATACCCTGCAAGCCCAATAAATTCGCGAGCACTCTCAGGACCTTCCAGCCTGGGCGGCTTTCACCGGGAAGCTTCGCCGCGCCGGCCCAGCTCTGCCAGCGGCCTTCCGCATTCACGTAGGTGCCCGAGGTCTCGGCGAACGAGCCTATAGGCAGAACCACATGCACGATGCCGCGCAGTGATTCGGGCAGATGGGTGGTGATCGCGATCACCAGATCGGCCGACGCCAGCGCCCCAGAATCGACGGCCAGATCCTGCGCCGGGTCGATGCCGCCGAACAGCACATAGCTCTTGAGCGGCGTATCCAACATCTGCCGTGCCGATAAACCCACGCTCGCAGCCGGCGCACCGCCAGGGTTCCGATGCGGCACGGCCCCCGCCAGGTACGCACCCGCGGCGTTGGCTCCCTCGGTGATGCAGCCCACGCTGGCGCCGCACAAATCGGCGAGAAGGGCGCTCAAGGCCTTGAGCTGCGAATAGGCTGGGTGTCGCTGCGCCAGGGTGCCCAAGATCACCGCATGGCGCGCTCCATGAGACAGCGCAGCAATCACCGACCGATGAGCGTCGGTCACGGTCGCGTTGCCCACGCCGGCCGGCACCGGCCTTCCTGCGACGCCCGCCGCCGCATGCACCAACGCGGTGAGGCTGCCGACCATGTCGGTCTCGGCCAGGTATCCGGCGACCGGAAACATCATTTCGAAGCGGCGCGGATTCAAGAAAGCCACTTGCGCTCCGCCCTTCACCGCCGCCTTGCGAATGCGATGCGCCAGCAGGGGCATCTCCCGGCGAACGTCGGAACCCACGATCAGCATGCCTTCGAGGCGCTCGACATCGGCAATCTTGATCCCGAGATGCGGATACGGCGCTTCATGTTCCTGGGCTCGGAAATCCAGCTGCCGCAACCGATGGTCGATGTTGGCGGTACCTAAGCCACGGGCGATTTGCGCCAACAAGTACAGCTCCTCCACGGTCGCCAGCGGCGAGGCGAGAAATCCGCTCGCCGCTTTGGACGCGGCGGCAGATTTTTGCAACCCTTCGGCAGCCGCCGTGAGCGCGACCTCCCAATCCACCGCCTGCAAGACACCGTCGACGCGCATCATGGGCTGAGATACGCGATCGCTGGAATACATGCCCTCGAAACCGAAGCGATCGCGGTCCGCGATCCAGGTTTCATTAATCTCCTCGTTTTCGCGCGGCACCATGCGCATCAATTTCCCGCGCAGCACGTGTGCATACAAGTTGGTGCCGAAGCCGTCGTGCGGCGAGATCACCGCCGCCTGGGTCATTTCCTAGGCGCGCGCATGGTAGCGGAAGGGCTTGTTGTTGAGCGCGCCCACCGGGCACAGATCGACGATGTTGGCCGACAATTCATGGTCGACGCTGTGTTCGATGTAGGTGCCGATTTCCATATGCTCGCCGCGGCCGGTCGCACCCATCTGCGGGTAGCCCTGGATTTCCGCACCGAAACGCACGCAGCGCGTGCAGTGAATGCAGCGGGTCATGTCGGTCGAAACCAGGGGACCTAAGTTCTTGTCCTTGACCACCCGCTTGCGTTCGCTGAAACGCGAAATGTCGCGCCCGTACCCCAAGGCAAGATCCTGCAGCTCGCACTCCCCACCCTGATCGCAGATCGGGCAGTCGAGCGGATGATTGATGAGCAGGAATTCCATGGTCGCGCGCTGTGCCGCCACCGCCTTGGGCGAACGGGTGAATACCTTCATGCCCTCGGTGACGGGAGTGGCGCAGGCCGGCAGGGGCTTGGGCGCCTTTTCCACTTCCACCAGGCACATGCGGCAGTTGGCGGCGACCGTCAGCTTGTCGTGATAGCAGAATCGCGGAATGTAGATGTCGGCCGGGTCCGTGACCTGCATGATCATCTGACCCTTGCGGGCCTTCAAGGGTATGCCGTTGACTTCGATGTTGACCGTATCGTCTGCCATGATTTTAAGCCGCGACGGCCGGACGGCCGTCCAAGTGCGTGGCGCCTTCCATGATGGAGCGACCTTTGTGCTCGATCATGTACTGGAATTCGGGCCTGAAATGCTTCAAGAAACTCTGTACCGGCCAGGCGGCCGCGTCACCCAGGGCGCAGATCGTGTGCCCTTCGATGCGATTGGCCACGTCCAGCAGCAAACCTAAATCCTCGCCGCGCCCTTCGCCCGCGATGATTCTCCTGAGCATGCGATCCAGCCAACCCGTGCCTTCGCGGCAGGGCGTGCACTGGCCGCAGGATTCCGACATGTAGAAACGCGCCAGACGCTCCAGCGCCCGCACCATGCAGGTGGTCTCGTCCATGACGATGACCGCACCGGTACCGAAGGAGGAACCGGCCTTCTTCAGCGAGTCATAGTCCATGTTGGTATTCCACATGATCTCGGCGGGCACGACCATGCAGGAGGACCCGCCGGGAATGACGGCCTTCAACTTGCGGCCCTTCCACACACCGCCGACCAGGTCCATCAAATCCTTGAAAGGAATCCCCATCGGCAATTCGAAATTGCCCGGCCTCTCGACGTGGCCCGAGACGGAGAAAATCGCGGTGCCCCCCGAGTTCACGGGACCCAACCCGGCAAACCAGGCCGCGCCTTTGCTCATGATGGTGGGCACCGTGGCAAAGCTCTGGGTGTTGTTGATGGTGGTGGGCTTGCCGAACAAGCCGAAGTTGGCCGGGAACGGCGGCTTGAAGCGCGGCTTGCCGGGCTTGCCTTCCAGGGACTCGAGCAGCGCGGTTTCCTCGCCACAGATGTACGCACCGGCGCCGATGAAGGTATGCAAATCAAAGCCGATGCCCGAGCCCAGGATATTCTTGCCCAGCAGGCCCGCGGCATAGGCCTCTGCCAGGGCCGCCTCGAACCGCGGGATGGGCTCGGCCAGGAATTCACCGCGGATGTAGTTGTATCCGACGGTGGCCGTCATGGCATAGCCGCCGATCGCCATGCCCTCGATCACGGAATGCGGGTTGTAGCGCAGGATGTCGCGGTCGTGGCAGGTTCCGGGCTCCGATTCGTCCGAGTTGCACACGGCGTACTTCTGCACCGGCGAGGTGCGCGGCATGAAACTCCATTTCACGCCCGTCGGAAACGCCGCGCCGCCGCGGCCCCGCAACCCCGAAGCCTTGACTTCATCGATGATCTTCTCTCGCGGCGTCTGCTCGCGCAGGATTTTTTCCCAGGCCTGGTAGCCGCCGAATTGGCGATAGCCTTCCAGCGTCCACGGGCGCTCGTACTTCAGCGCCTCGAATAACACCAGGTTCTGTTCGTAAGGCATCAGCGGCACCTGCTCACGTCAACTCGTCCAATACTTTATCGATGATCTGCGGCGTCAGGTTCTCATGGAACACATGATCGACCATCATCATTGGTGCCCCGGTGCAAGCCGCCAGGCATTCCTCTTCGCGCTTCAGATAGATCCGTCCGTCGGGGGTGCTCTCGCCGGTCTTGATGCCGAGCTTCTTCTCGACGTAGTCCACCACCTCCTGCGAGCCGCGCAGCATGCAGGAAATATTGGTACAGACTGAAATGTGATGCCGGCCGACGGGCTTGGTCTCGAACATCGAATAAAACGACGCCACTTCGTAGACCAGGATGTTCGGCAGGCCTAAATAAGCGGCCACCGCGTCCATCAATTCAGGTGTCAGGAATCCCTGGTTCTCGTGCTGCACGGCGTGCAGCGCCGAAATCACCGCGGAGCGCTTGCGATCGGGGGGAAACTTGGCCACCCACCGATCGATCTCGGCACGGACGTGATCCGATAATTGCGCGCTCATTTCGCCATCACCGCCAGCACTCCGTTCATCGGTCGATCTCGCCGAACACAATATCCTGGGTGCCGATCACCGCCACGACATCGGCCAGCATGTGACCGCGCACCATTTCATCGAGCGCCGCCAGATGGGGAAATCCCGGCGCCCGAACCTTGAGGCGGTAGGGCTTGTTCGCCCCATCGGACACCAGGTACACGCCGAGTTCGCCCTTGGGCGCCTCGACCGCGGCGTAGACCTCGCCTGCCGGCACGCAATAGCCCTCGGTCATGAGCTTGAAGTGATGGATCAGGGACTCCATGTCTCCCTTCATCTGCTCGCGCCGCGGCGGCCGCACCTTGCGGTCATCGATCATCACCGATCCGGGATTCGCCTGGAGCCACGCCACGCATTGCTCGATGATGCGATTCGACTGGCGCATTTCGGCAATGCGCACCAAGTACCGATCGTAGCAATCGCCATTCAGCCCAACCGGGATATCGAAGTCGATCCGGTCGTACACTTCGTAGGGTTGCTTCTTGCGCAGGTCCCATTCGACGCCCGAACCGCGCAGCATGGGACCTGAGAATCCCAGCTGCATGGCGCGCTCCGGACTGACCACGCCGATATTCACGGTGCGCTGCTTCCAAATGCGATTGTCCGTGAGCAGCGTTTCGTATTGATCGACGCATGCCTGAAAGCGCTTGGTAAAGTCGGCAATGAAATCCAGCAAGCCGCCGGAGCGGCGGGAATTCAAGCGATCCACGTCCTTCTTGCTGCGCCACTGCGACGGCTGATATTGCGGCATGGCATCGGGCAGATCGCGGTACACACCGCCCGGCCGGTAGTAGGTCGCATGCATGCGGGTACCCGAGACCGCCTCGTAGCAGTCCATCAGGTCTTCGCGCTCGCGGAAGCAATACAGGAACACGGTCATGGCGCCGATGTCCAGGGCATGCGCGCCGAGCCACATGAGATGATTCAGGATCCGGGTGATTTCATCGAACATCACGCGGATGTACTGCGCGCGCACCGGCGGCTCCAGCCCTAGGAGCTTTTCGATGGCCATGACGTACGCATGCTCGTTGCACATCATCGACACGTAGTCGAGCCGGTCCATGTAGCCGATGGACTGGTTGAACGGCTTGCTTTCGGCGAGTTTCTCGGTGGCTCGGGGCAGCAAACCAACAAGCGGATCGGCCTTCTGAATCACCTCGCCGTCCAACTCGAGCACCAGGCGCAGCACACCGTGCGCGGCCGGATGCTGCGGGCCGAAGTTCATGGTGTAGTTGCGTATTTCAGCCATCGGTTTTCGCGCTGCTCGGGTGAACGGGGGCGTTGGTGAGCTGCGGATCGTAGCGGTTATCGTGCCGGATGACCTTGGGCACGAGAACCCGCGGATCGATGGTCACAGGCTGGTACACCACACGGCCCTTCTCCGGGTCGTAGCGCACTTCGACATTTCCGGACAGCGGAAAGTCCTTGCGGAACGGATGACCGATGAAGCCGTAGTCGGTGAGCAAACGGCGCAGATCCGGATGCCCCTTGAATAGAATACCGAACAGGTCGAAGGCCTCGCGCTCGAACCAGTTGGCGCCGGCCCAGATTCCCGTCACCGAGTCGACCATGGGCTGCTCGTCGTCGGCGCAGTACACGCGCAATCGCAGCCGCTGATTCAGCGAAATCGACAGTAGGTGGTAGATCACGGCAAAGCGGCGTCCCGGCGGCAACTCACCCTGGCGCTGCGCGCCGCGCGCCACGCCACGGCTGAACCCGGAAGAGGTCGCACTCTCGGTGGTCCATTCGCCCCGGCCATGCGACAGGTAATCCACCCCGCATACATCCATGCACATCTCGAATTTAAGGTCCGGCGCGTCGCGCAGCACTTGAGCGACGCCCAACAGCGCTTCAGGCGTCGCCTCAAAGGTAAGCTCGCCGGCCGTATTCGGCGCGCGGGTCAGCTTGCCCGGCAAAGCCAAGCTCAACGCCTGAGCCAGCGCTTCCAGGCGGGTCGGTGTTGCAACCGCCGCCGAATTGACTGGGTCCGAACTCATCGAATAATCGCCTTGTTGCGTCTGATCTTGTTCTGCAGCTGAATGATGCCGTAGAGCAGCGCCTCGGCGGTCGGCGGGCATCCGGGCACATACACATCCACCGGCACGATGCGATCGCAGCCCCGCACCACGGCATACGAATAATGATAGTAGCCGCCGCCATTGGCGCAGGAGCCCATGGAAATCACCCATCGCGGCTCGGTCATCTGGTCGTACACTTTGCGCAGCGCAGGCGCCATTTTATTCACCAGGGTGCCGGCAACGATCATGACGTCGGATTGCCGCGGGCTTGGCCTGAAGATGATGCCGAAGCGATCCTGGTCGTAGCGCGAGGCGCCCGCATGCATCATTTCAACCGCGCAGCAAGCCAGCCCGAAAGTCACCGGCCAGAGCGACCCCGTGCGCGCCCAATTGATGAGCTTGTCGACGGTGGTCACCTCGAAGCCGCGCACCGGGTTGTCGGCCTCTAATCCCATTCCAACGCCCCCTTCTTGTAGTCATAGGCAAGCGCCACGACCAGCACCAGCGCGAAGATCAACATGGACAGGAGACCAAAGGTGCCGGTGATCTGGAGCGACACCGCCCAAGGGAAGAAAAAGGCGATCTCCAAGTCGAACACGATGAAAATGATGGCGACCAAGTAGTAGCGCACGTCGAAGCGCATGCGCGAATCCTCGAAGGCCTCGAAGCCGCATTCATAGGGCGAGAGTTTTTCGGCATTGGGCCGGCGCGGCCCCAGCACCCAACCGACGGTGAACAGCACCACCCCCAAAATGGTGGCCAAACTCAAGAAAATTAATATCGGCAAATACTGTCGCAACATTATCGGCGCCGTTGACGATGCGGATTGACCATAATTGTATCAGGCGCAAGTGCGTTGCGTCGCGCGGAACCTGCAAGTGTTCCGCGCGACAAGGTTGGTGCCGACGGCCGGACTCGAACCGGCACAGGTTGCCCCACTAGCCCCTCAAACTAGCGCGTCTACCAATTTCGCCACGTCGGCTGGATTATGGGCTCCGCCCATTTTTTCCCGGGGTTCGCTGCGCTAACCCCGTAAATTAGCGGGCGCGCGGCGCGCCCGTAAGAAAAAAACCTAATCAAAGAAACTTTCATCACCTTGCCGCCCGATTATTTCGGCGGCGGCGTCTGCGGTGTGGTCTCAGGCACCGGTGTGCTCGGCGCGGGCACACTCGGCGCAGGCGCGGTCACCGGCGGCGTGATGGCCGGCGGTGGCGCGGCCTTGGACGCGGCGGCGGCAGCTTGCGCGGCGCGCTCCAACACGGATGTTGGGGCAACCGGTCCGTGCGTGCCGAGATAGGCCAGACTCAAACTGGTGACGAAGAACAGTCCCGCAAATATGGCGGTCAGTTTCGAAAACAGCGTGCTGGTGCCGCGGGCACCAAACACCGTGCCCGAAGCGCCTGAGCCAAATCCGGCGCCCGCCTCCGCTCCCTTACCACGCTGCAGCAGTACCAGGCCGATAATCATCAGCGCCAGCAGCACATGCACGCCCAAAATCACACCACGCAACATAGGAAATCTCTTTAGTGATGAACGGCCGCAGCCGCGCAAATCTGTCGAAACTCATCGGCGCTCAAAGACGCGCCACCCACCAATCCGCCATCCACGTCGGGCATGGCGAACAGCTCTGCGGCATTCCCGGCCTTTACGCTGCCGCCATACAGAATGCGCAACCGAGCCGCCATCTTAGCATCATGCGCCCCGATCCGACTGCGCAGGAATGCGTGCACCTCCTGGGCCTGCGCGGGCGATGCAGTGCGGCCGGTGCCGATCGCCCACACCGGCTCGTACGCCAGTACCGCATCGGCAAACCCGCCGACTCCGTGCATGGCGATCACGGCGTCTACCTGTCGAGCCACCACCGACTCGGTCTGCCTTGCCTCGCGCTCCTCCAGAGTTTCGCCCACGCAGAGCACGGGTTTCAGCCCCCCGGCCAGGGCCGCGGCAAACTTGCGGGCTACCAGGGTGTCATCCTCGTGGTACCACCGGCGTCGCTCCGAATGCCCCACGATCGCATAGCTGCATCCCACGTCCTTGAGCATGGAAGCGCCCACTTGTCCCGTGAAGGCGCCGCCCGCTTCGGCACAGACATCCTGCGCGCCGACCTGGATCCGCCCATCCTCCAATGCCCGGACGGCATCGGCCAGGTAGACATAAGGCGGAAATACCGCGATGTCGATCGGCCAATCCGGTCTGACATGACCTTCCAACTCGGCGAGCAACGCCTGATTGGTGGCCTGTGAACCGTGCATTTTCCAATTGCCGGCGACCATCGGACGACGCATAGCCAACCTTGGGACATTGTCCTGCGGGAAAGGCGGCGAAGATTAGCCGCGCCGCCTGGTAACTGCAAGCCCCTGCTAGGCCTTAAGACAGGCCCCGGGAATGATTGCCGGCAGCGGTTTCGACTGCCGCCGCGATATCCTGGGCGCCCTTCTTGACCAGCGCCGCGTCCGAACCCTCGACCATGATGCGGATGACCGGTTCCGTGCCCGAGGCGCGCAGCACGATTCGGCCGCGACCTTTGAGGCGCCCCTCCACCTCATCGACCATGCGTAACACGGCCGGCTCCTTCGCCGGATCGAAGGGTTTGGCGATGCGCACATTCAGCAGCACCTGCGGATACTTCTTCATGCCGGCCGCCAGTTCGGCAAGCCCCGATCCGGTTTGCTTCATGACGGCCAGCACCTGCAGTGCGCTGACCAGCCCATCGCCGGTGGTGGTCTTGTCCAGGCACAAGATATGTCCCGAAGTCTCCCCACCCAAGGTACCGCCGGCCTGATTGAGCATGGCAAGCACATTGCGATCGCCGACCTGGGCGCGCAGGAACTCGACCCCGAGTTCGGCAAGCACATGCTCGAGGCCCAGATTGCTCATCACGGTCCCGACCACGGGGCCCTTCAGCTCACCGGCGAAGCGGCGTGCGGTGGCGAGAATGAACAGCAGCTGATCGCCGTCCACGCAGCGCCCGAGTTCATCGACCATCACCACCCGGTCCCCATCGCCGTCGAGCGCCAGCCCGACCTGGGCGCGGACTCCGGGCACCGTGAGCTGCAGCAATTCCGGCGAGGTAGAGCCGCAACCGTCGTTGATGTTGCGGCCGTTGGGCGAACAGCCGATGGGCACGATTTCCGCGCCGAGGTCGGCGAGCACCCGCGGCGCGACCTTGTATCCTGCACCGTTGGCGCAATCGATGACGATCTTGAAGCCTTTCAAGTTCATGCCGGCCGGAATAGTCGAGGCGCAAAAATCCTGATACTGCGTACGGCTGCGATCGATGCGAATGGCCTTTCCCAACAACTGGGATTCCTGCGTGACCACGGCCAGCTCGAGCAGGTTCTCGATTTCCCGCTCCACGCGATCGGACAATTTGCTGCCCGTCGCGTCGAAGAACTTGATGCCGTTGTCCTCGTAAGAATTGTGCGAGGCGCTGATGACGACACCGAAACTGCAGCCCAGACGCTGCGTCATATAGGCGATGCCCGGCGTCGGCAAGGGCCCGATCAACATGACATCGACGCCGGCGGCGACAAAACCCGCTTCCAGTGCCGATTCGAACATATAGCCGGACACGCGCGTGTCCTTGCCGATGAGCACACGCCCCCCGTCCGGCGCGAGCACGCGGGCCGCGGCACTGGCCAGGCGCAGTGCAAAATCCACCGTCATCGGCGCGGTACCTACGCGCCCGCGCACCCCATCCGTACCGAAATAATTCGTCATGCCTCCCATCCCTGCAGCACGGCGCTGACCATGCGAATGGCATCGTGTGTCGGCGCCACATCGTGGGTGCGAATGATGCGGGCGCCCCCCGCCACACAGAGGGCCGCCAAACCTAAGCCGCCGTACAGACGATCATCGACCGTTTTCCCCAGCACTTTACCGATGACGCTCTTGCGCGAAACACCGACCAGCAAAGGGGCATTCAGCGCCGCCAAGCGCGGCAGCTCTCTCAATAGCGTCAAGTTGTGCTCCAAACTCTTACCAAAGCCAAATCCGGGATCGAATGCGATGCTCTCGTTCGCCACGCCGGCATCGAGGCAGGCCTGCCGTTCGCGCAGCAGGAAATCGCCCACTTCAGCCACGACGTCATTATAGTGCGGGCTCTCCTGCATCGTACGCGGCTCGCCCTGCATGTGCATGAGGCACACACCGACTTCGGTTCTAGCCGCGGCCGCGCGGGCGCCCGGGGCACGCAGCGCATAGACGTCGTTGATGATACAGGCGCCGGCCGCGACCGCAGCGGCCATGACCGCCGGCTTGGAACTGTCGATGGAAATGGCAATATCGCAGGTGGCTGCAATGCCTTCGATCACCGGCAAAACACGCGCCATTTCCACCGACTCCTCCACCTCGAGGGAGCCCGGACGAGTCGATTGCCCGCCCACATCGACGATGGCCGCCCCTTCCGCGACGATCTGCCTGGCTCTCGCCAGCGCCGCCTCGGTGGCCGCATAGCGCCCGCCATCGGAAAATGAATCCGGCGTGACGTTGAGTATCCCCATGACCACAGGCCGCGTCAGATCAATCGTGCGATGTCGGCAACGCCACAGCATGAGGGTTTAACAGCGCAACTCTTTGGCCAGCAGCATAAGGGTTCAAAAATGTAACTACGGGCGGGCTTCGGGGGGTCGATTCCCGGAGCGGGAAAAACACGGGCGAGGCGCATGCGCCGAGCGGGTTCGCCACGGACGGCGAACCCTGGCTTGCAGCGATGCAGGACAGCATCGCGTCGCAAGTTTTTCCCGCAGCCTCTAGTGCTGACCCGCCGGATTGACCAACGGCGGCGTCGGCTTTTCGGCCGAAGGACCTCGCGGCGTCGGCGAGGGCGTATCATCCCAGTCGCGCGGCGGCCGCGGTGTACGGCCTTCCATGATGTCCTTGATCATTTCCTCATCGATGGTCTCGTACTTGATCAAGGCCTCCGACATGGTCTGCAGCTTGTCCATGTTGGTCTGGAGAATCTTGTAGGCACGCTGGTAATTGCTGTCGATCACACGGCGCACTTCTTCGTCGATCACGTGCGCGGTCACATCCGACACTTGCTTGTGCTGCGTGACGCTGCGCCCCAGGAATACCTCACCCGACTCCTCGCTGTAGGTTTGGGGACCCAAGCGATCCGACAGGCCCCAACGCGTGACCATGTTGCGCGCCAGTTCCGTCGCGCGTTCGATGTCATTGGAGGCGCCCGTGGTAACGGCATCGGCGCCGAACACCAACTCCTCGGCGATGCGACCGCCGAACAAGGTCGCAATGCGGCTTTCGAGCTGGCGCTTGCTGGTGCTGTAGCGGTCCGCCTCCGGCAGGAACATGGTGACGCCCAGCGCGCGGCCGCGCGGAATGATGGTCACTTTGTACACCGGGTCGTGCTCGGGCACGCTCAGGCCCACGATGGCGTGCCCGGATTCGTGATACGCGGTATTACGCTTCTCCTCCTCGGTCATCACCATGGAGCGGCGCTCCGCGCCCATCATGATCTTATCCTTGGCGCGTTCGAACTCTTCCATGGTCACGGAACGCTTGTTACCACGCGCAGCGAACAGCGCGGCCTCGTTGACCAGGTTGGCCAGATCCGCCCCGGAGAAGCCGGGTGTGCCACGCGCAATGACCGAGGGCTTGACGTTGTCGCCGAGCGGCACTTTGCGCATGTGCACTTTCAGAATCTGCTCGCGGCCGCGGACATCCGGCAGCGGCACCACCACTTGGCGATCGAAACGGCCCGGACGCAGCAGCGCAGGATCGAGCACATCGGGCCGGTTGGTGGCCGCGATGACGATGATGCCTTCATTGCCCTCGAAGCCGTCCATTTCGACCAGCAACTGATTCAGGGTCTGCTCTCGCTCGTCATGGCCGCCGCCCAGGCCTGCACCGCGGTGACGGCCGACGGCGTCGATTTCGTCGATGAAAATGATGCAGGGCGCATGCTTCTTGGCCTGCTCGAACATGTCCCGCACGCGCGAGGCGCCGACGCCGACGAACATTTCGACGAAATCCGAGCCCGAAATGGTGAAGAAAGGCACCTTGGCCTCGCCGGCAATGGCTCGGGCCAATAGGGTTTTGCCGGTGCCGGGCGAGCCGACCATCAGCACACCTTTGGGGATCTTGCCGCCAAGTTTCTGGAATTTGCCGGGATCTTTCAAGAAATCGACGATTTCGACCACTTCTTGCTTGGCTTCTTCCACCCCCGCCACATCGGCGAAGGTGATGTTGACCTGATCCTCACCCAAAAGCCGCGCCCGGCTCTTGCCGAAGGACATGGCCCCCCTGCCCCCGGAAGCTCCCTGCATCTGGCGCATGAAATAGGCCCAGAAGCCAATGAGAATCAATATCGGGAAGGCAGAGATCAGCAGCTGCAGGAACACGGACTGCTGCTTGGGCGGTTCGCCGCCGAACTTCACACCCTGTGCCGACAACAGGCCGATCAAGGCGGCATTGTTGGTTTCAGGGTTGAATGTGACAAATTGTTCGCCGGTGCGCTTCTTCCCCTCGATGAACTCGCCCTTGAGGGTCACCGATTCGACGGTACCGCTCTTCACATCGGTGAGGAATTGGGAATAGATGAGCTGCGACGGCTGGCCCGTGCGCATGCCGAATTGGCTGAAAATCGCGAGCAGAATCACCGCCAACGCGACCCACAAGAGAATTTGTTTCGTCAAATCGTTCAAGTTTCACCTGCAACCGTCATCTGGGACAAGGATTTCTGACGGGCGTTCCTCAACTTACACCATCCTAAACTGCCGCGCCAACAGATAGATCTCAGGACTGCGGGTTCGTGACGCCTTCGGCTTTTTGGTCACCACGCGGCCATAACGAGTGCGGGCATCCCGGATGATCTGTTCGAAGCCGGCGCCTTGAAATAATTTCACGAGTGCATCGCCCCCCGGCGCCAAAACACGGTCCGCGAACTCCAGGGCAAGTTCGGCCAAATACATGGAACGGGGTTGGTCCACGGCATCTATGCCTGCCATGTTGGGGGCCATATCGGACAAAACAAGGTCGACCTTGTCCGCGCCCACGGATTGCAGCACTTGCTCGAGCACTGTTTCCTCCCGAATGTCGCCCTGGATGAAGTCCACGCCCGGGATGGCATCCATGGGCAATATATCGGTTGCGACGATGCGGCTCTTGCCGCCGATGATCCGCGCGGCGTACTGGCTCCAGCCGCCGGGTGCCGCGCCCAAATCGACGCAGCGCATGCCCGGCCTCAACAGGCGTTCCGTGTCCTGGATCTGCGCGAGTTTGAACACCGCGCGCGAACGCCAGCCCTCTTTGTGGGCGCGTTTCACGAACTCATCGTTGGCATGTTCGGCCAACCATCGGGAACTGCTCTTTGAACGTTTGGGCATATTCATTCACGACCGCGGTTAGAGACTATAATCCTGCGATGGCACTCACCGAGAAACAAAAGAAACATCTGCGCCGCCTGGCGCACCCCTTGAGGCCCATCGTGATGCTGGGGAATGCCGGTTTGACCACAGGGGTGGTGCAGGAACTGGAACGGGCGTTGGGCGATCACGAATTGGTAAAAGTCTCCGCCCGGGTCGGCGAGCGCAGCGCGCGCGATGCGGCGCTGGATGATTTGGCCACGCAAACCTCCAGCGAAATCGTCCAGCGCATCGGCAACGTCGGCGTCTTCTACCGGCGCAGCAAAGAGCTGCCGAAAATCCTCATTCCCGACTAACCGGCAGTTAGGCGAGCGACGCGCCGAATCTGTCGACCAGCCGCAGCACCGCGAGACAAGCCAGCACGTACAGAACGGCCGACACGCCGTGCCACGCGCCAAAGCCCAGTCCTGCCGCGGTGCCGTGCAGCCGAGCCTGACCCATGACGGGCTTCAACGCCCATTCATTGACCGACAGGAGAGCTACCGCCAGATAACCCCACAAGAATTTCGCCCTGCCGGGGAGCAGCAGCGCGAGCGCCGTTACGCCGACGCCGACATAGGTCTCGATGCTGAACAACCTCGCGGCCAGTACACCCGCCAGGTGCCGATCGGTCTGCATGTAGAACAAGGTCGGCGCCACCCAGGCGGCCAGCGACCATAGACTGCCCGCCCACAGCACGAACAGTATCCGAAAAACGTTACGCAGCATCGTCGCTACGAATCAGACATAGCGCACGGAGACGATCTCATAGCTATGCGTGCCGCCGGGCGTGCGCACGTCGACCACGTCCCCCTCGGATTTGCCGATGAGCGCGCGGGCGATGGGCGAGGACACCGACAGCAGCCCCTGCTTGATATCGGCCTCATCGTCACCCACCAGCTGGTAGACGACTTTGTTGCCGCCGTCCTGATCCTCGAGCTCCAACGTCGAACCGAACACCACCCGGCCGTTGGCCGTCAGCTTGGTGACGTCGATCACCTCGGCATTGCTCAGGCGATTCTCGATCTGGTTGATGCGCCCTTCGATGAAGCTTTGCTGCTCGCGCGCGGCGTGATATTCCGCGTTCTCGCTCAAGTCGCCGTGCGCACGCGCCTCCGCGATGGCCTTGATGACATTGGGTCGCGCCTCGCTCTTCAACTGCTTGAGTTCGGCGCGCAAACGCTCCGCGCCGCGCAGGGTCATGGGAGTGCGATTCATCGCGGCAGCACTCCGCGGCAAACATCAGAAGTACGCTTTACGTCCGCAGCTCTGTGCAGGGTCATGGGAGTTCGCGTCACGCCGTCAATTCCTTGTGCAAGTCCTGCAGTCGATTCACTTCGATATCGCCCAAGTGGTCGAGTGCATCGCAGGTCGCGCGCGCACCGGCCACGGTTGTGTAATAGGTTACCCGCCTGGCGACGGCCTCGCGACGGATGGACCGGGATTCGCGCACCGCCTGTTTGCCCTCGGTGGTGTTGACGATCAGCGCCACCTCGTCGTTTTTTATCATATCGACGACGTGAGGGCGACCTTCGCGCACTTTATTGACGCGCCGGCAGGTCACGCCCGCCTCCTCCAGGACCAGGGCCGTGCCGCCGGTAGCGGCGATTTCGAAGCCGCGGGCGATGAGCATCTGCGCCAAAATCGTGGCGCCCGGTTTATCGCGGTCGCGCACGCTGATGAAGCACAAACCGCGGGTCGGCAGGACCACCCCGGAGGCGGCCTGCGCCTTGGCATAGGCCTCGCCGAAGGTATTTCCGGTTCCCATCACTTCGCCCGTGGATTTCATCTCCGGACCCAAGATCGGGTCGGCCTCGGGGAATTTGACGAAGGGGAACACGGCCTCTTTGACCGAAAAATAAGGCGGTATGCGTTCGACCGTGCGCCCCTGCATGCTCAAGGTCTTGCCGGTCATCACGCGCGCGGCGACTTTCGCCAGGGGAATGCCGGTGGCCTTGGAGACGAAGGGAACGGTGCGCGAGGCGCGCGGGTTGACCTCGAGAATGTAGATCACGCCGCTTTGAATGGCGAATTGAATGTTCATCAAACCGATGACGTTCAGTGCCTTGGCGAGCTTGCGCGTCTGCACCCGCAATTCGTCCTGGACTTCCTGCGACAGGCCATTCGGCGGCAGCGAGCAGCTCGAGTCTCCGGAATGCACGCCGGCCTGCTCGATGTGCTCCATGATGCCGCCGATCAGCACGTCGGTACCGTCGCTGACGGCGTCGACGTCGACTTCGATCGCCAGGTCCAGGAATCGATCGAGCAGCACGGGGCTGTCGTTCGACACCTTCACCGCATCGCTCATGTACTGGCGCAGATCGTCTTCATTGAAAACCACTTCCATCGCGCGGCCGCCGAGCACGTAGCTGGGGCGCACGATCAGAGGAAATCCGACCTCCTTGGCCATGGATACGGCTGCCGCCTCGGTGCGTGCGGTGGCATTGGCCGGCTGCTTGAGCTTCAAGGAAGCCACCAGCTTCTGGAAGCGCTCGCGATCCTCCGCGACATCGATGCTGTCGGGTGTGGTGCCGATGATGGGCGCGCCCGCGGCGGCAAGCGCGCGTGACAGTTTCAACGGCGTCTGCCCGCCGTACTGCACGATGACCCCTTCGGGCTTCTCCTTTTCGATGATTTCCATCACGTCTTCAAAGGTCAGCGGCTCGAAATACAGCCGATCGGAGGTGTCGTAGTCGGTGGACACGGTCTCCGGGTTGCAATTGACCATGATGGTTTCGAATCCGTCTTCGCGCAGCGCCATGGCGGCATGCACGCAGCAGTAGTCGAATTCGATGCCCTGCCCGATGCGATTCGGGCCGCCGCCCAAGATCATGATCTTGCGCCGCTCGGACGGTGCCGCTTCGCACTCTTCTTCGTAAGTCGAGTACAGATAAGCCGTCGAGGTGCTGAATTCCGCGGCGCAAGTGTCCACACGCTTGTAGACCGGATGCAGTCCGAGCTTGCGCCGCTCGCGGCGGACGTCCGGCTCATCGCGCCCCACCAGTTTGGCGATGCGCGCATCGGAGAAACCCTTGCGCTTCAAAGCGCGCAGGCGGGCGAGCGTCAAACTCTCGAAACCGTCTTTCGCCAGCTCCGATTCCTCCCGCAGCAGATCCTCGATCTGCGACAGGAACCAGGGGTCGATCTTGGTGGCCTCGAACACTTGGCCCAAGGACCAGCCGGCGCGAAAAGCGTCGGCGACATACAGAATTCGATCGGGCCCCGGCCAGCGTAATTCGTACGAGAGCTTTTCGGCCCCCTCGTCCGTCAGCGGCAAGGTCAGCTGTTCATCGAATCCGTCGTAGCCGGTCTCCAGGCTGCGCAGCGCCTTTTGCATGGATTCCTGGAAAGTCCGGCCGATCGCCATGGCCTCCCCGACCGATTTCATCTGGGTGCTCAGGCGGGTATTGGCGCCGGGAAATTTCTCGAAGGTAAAGCGCGGAATCTTCGTGACCACATAATCGATGGTCGGCTCGAAGGAGGCCGGCGTCGCCCCGCCGGTGATTTCATTCTTCAGTTCGCTCAAGGTGTAGCCCACGGCCAGCTTGGCGGCGATCTTCGCGATCGGAAATCCCGTGGCCTTGGATGCCAGCGCCGAGGAGCGCGATACCCGGGGGTTCATTTCGATTACCAATACCCGGCCATCGTCCGGGTTGACGGCGAACTGCACGTTGGACCCGCCGGTGTCCACGCCGATCTTGCGCAGCACCGCAATCGAGGCGTCCCGCAGGCGCTGAAATTCCCGGTCGGTGAGGGTCTGGGCCGGCGCCACCGTGATGGAATCTCCGGTGTGCACGCCCATCGGGTCCAGATTCTCGATGGAGCACACGATGATGCAATTGTCGTCGTGGTCGCGCACCACTTCCATTTCGTACTCTTTCCAGCCGAGCACGGATTCTTCCAGGAGCACCTCGTTGGTGGGCGAGGCATCGAGTCCGCGCGCCACGGTCGCTTCGAATTCCTCACGGTTATAGGCGATGCCGCCGCCACTGCCGCCCAAGGTGAACGAAGGACGGATGACCGTGGGGAAGCCGATCTCCGACTGCACCGCGAGGGCTTCCTCCATGCTGTGGGCAATGCGCGCGCGCGCCGTTTCCAGGCCGATGTCGGCCATGGCACGGCGGAACAACTCCCGGTCCTCCGCCATGTCGATGGCTCGCTGCGACGCGCCGATCATCTCCACGCCGAACTTCTCCAGGATCCCCTCACGCACCAAATCCAGCGCGGTATTGAGCGCGGTCTGCCCGCCCATGGTCGGCAGCAGCGCGTTTGGCTGTTCCTTTTCTATGATGCGGGCGATCGTGCGCCAGTTGATGGGCTCGATGTAAATGGCGTCCGCCGTTTCCGGGTCGGTCATGATGGTGGCCGGATTGGAGTTCACCAGGATGACGCGATATCCCTCTTCCTTCAGCGCCTTACACGCTTGAGCTCCAGAATAGTCGAACTCGCACGCCTGGCCGATGACAATGGGTCCCGCACCGATGATGAGGATGCTGCCAAGATCGGTACGCTTCGGCACTTATCCCTCCGCCGATTTTTGTTTGACGGGGGTGCGTCCTCGGGAATTGGCCTGCACGCGTTTGACCATGAGGTACATGAAGTGCTCGAACAGGAGCCGCAGATCATGCGGCCCGGGGCTGGCCTCCGGGTGCCCTTGAAAGCTGAATGCCGGCCGATCGGTGCGCGCCACACCCTGCAGCGAGCCATCGAACAAGGAGTGGTGGGTCGGGCGCAGATTGTCGGGCAGGGTCGCCGCGTCGACCGCGAAGCCGTGGTTCTGACTGGAAATGAGCACTCTCCCTGAGTCGATTTCCACCACCGGATGATTGGCGCCGTGGTGACCGAACTTCATCTTCACGGTCTTGGCCCCGCTGGCAAGGCCCAGCAACTGATGCCCCAGGCAAATGCCAAAAATCGGCATATCCGTCTCTAGGAAACGGGTAATGGCGGCAATGGCGTAGTCGCAGGGCTCAGGGTCACCCGGACCATTGCTCAAGAAAATACCATCAGGATTCATCGCAAGTACCTGATCTGCCGGCGTTTGTGCAGGCACAACCGTCATCCGGCAGCCATGCTCCGCGAGGATGCGCAAGATGCTGCGCTTGATACCGAAGTCATAGGCCACCACATGCAGGCGGCTCTGGGGCCGCGGCGGTTTCGCGGCCGTCTTCCAGATCAATCCGTCATTCCACTGGTATACCTTCTTGGTGGAAACCGCCTTGGCCAGATCCATGCCCTTGAGGCCGGGAAACTTCTTCGCCGCGCGCACGGCGGCATTCTGATCGATGTTCTCACCCGTCATGATGCACCCGGACTGGGCACCCTTCTCACGCAGCAACCGGGTCAGCTTGCGGGTATCGATATCGGCTATCGCCACCACCTTGCAGCGGAGCAGAAAGCTCTGCAGAGATTCGGTGGAGCGCCAATTGGACTGCAGCAGCGGCAGATTCCGGATCACCAAACCGGCGGCGAAAACCGCGCCCGATTCCAAATCCTCCGGCGTCGTGCCGGTATTGCCGATATGCGGATAGGTCAGCGTGACGATTTGCCGGCAATAAGAGGGATCGGTGAGGATCTCCTGATACCCGGTCATCGCCGTATTGAAAACTACTTCACCCGTCGTGTTGCCTTTCGCGCCTACTGAGACGCCTCGGAACACGGTGCCATCTTCAAGAGCTAGCACTGCAGGTGTCGACACTCCGGTTCCTCGCTTTGCCCTATGGCGGTCTGGCGCAGATGCGCAAAGCGGGAGGGGCTCTTAAGAACGCCCTCCCGCTTTGTCTATACGCGATCGATTCCGGGCGCGAATATTAACGATGCAGTCGATGACTGTCCATGGTTCTTCTCAAGTCTTCAAGACATCTTGCATGCCGTACAGACCCGGCGGGCGGTCCAGCAGCCAGGCGGCCGCCCGCAGGGCACCCCGAGCGAAGGTCATGCGATCCGAAGCCCGGTGGGTGATTTCCAGCCGCTCTCCGCCCCCCGCAAACATCACCGTGTGTTCGCCGACGATGTCCCCCGCCCGTATCACGGAGAAACCAATGCTTCCCTCGCCGCGGGGAGCCGTGACCCCGTGCCGCTCGTAAACCGCAATATCGGGGAGCGCGCGGCCGCGCGCCGCCGCCACTGCCTCGCCCAGACTCAAGGCGGTGCCGGAGGGGGCATCGCGCTTCGATCGGTGGTGAGCTTCGGAAATTTCGACATCGTAGCCCTCGCCGAGCGCCTGCGCCGCCTGCGCGACCAAGCCGCGCAGCACCGCAACCCCCACACTGGTATTGGGCGCCACCAATATCGCAATGCGCTCCGCCGCGCGTGCCAGTTGGGTGCGCGCCGCCGCATCGAATCCGGTGGTACCGACCAGCAACGGCACGTCCGCTTGGGCACAGGCTTCTGCGTGCGCGCCAACCGCGCTGCCCAGGCTGAAATCCACGGCCACCGCTGCGCCCTTCAATGCCGTGGCGGCATCGGCGCCGATCATCACACCCGTCGGCCGCCCTTCTGCGGCGCACTCCTGACCCAGCCGCGGACTCTCGGGCGAGGCGATGGCGCCGTGCAACTGAAATACCGAGCCCTCGGCCATGGCGCGAATCAGGGACTGCCCCATGCGACCGGTAATGCCAAATACCACCAACGCATGCGACCGCCGGGCTGCCGGCGAGGCCGGCCGACCCTGTGCCGATTGAGGCGGCGTGGGTGGACGCACGCCCACTACTCAACCACGCGGGTAAAAAATTTCTTCACGCCCTCGAAGAAGGTTTGCTCTTTCGGATGATGGCTGCCCTCTTCCAGCGAAGCCTGGAACGCACGCAGCATTTCCTTCTGCTCGGCCCGCAGGCTCACCGGAGTTTCCACCACGACGCGGCAGAATAGGTCTCCGGGCGCGCCGCCGCGCACGGGGCGCACGCCCTTTTCACGCACCCGGAACACCCGCCCGGATTGCGTTTCGCTGGGGATCTTCAGGATTACCTCGCCATCCAGCGTGGGGACCTCCACCGAGCCGCCGAGCGCTGCGGTGGCGAAGGTAATGGGCACCTCGCAAGACAGGTGGCTCCCCTCGCGCTCGAAAATGGCATGCTCGCGAACGCGAATTTCCACGTACAAGTCGCCGGCCGGGCCCCCGTTGCGGCCCGCCTCGCCCTCGCCGTTCAAGCGGATACGATCGCCGGTATCCACACCCGCGGGCACTTTGACCGGCAGCGTCTTTTCCTGGCGAACTCGGCCCTGGCCATAGCAGCTATCGCAGGGATTGGAGATGATTTTGCCACGGCCCTTGCAGCGCGGGCAGGGTTGCTGGATGGTGAAAATCGACTGCTGCACGCGTACCTGGCCTTGGCCCTGGCAGGTATCGCAGGTCTTGGGGGTGGCGCCCTTGGCGGCACCCGAGCCCTTGCAGGTTTTGCACTCCCCCATGGAGGGAATACGAATCTCGGTCTCGACGCCGAACACCGCCTTCTCCAGATCCAATTCCAGCTCGTAGCGCAAATCGGCGCCGCGGAACACCTGTGACCGGCCGCGCTGCCCGCCCGAGAAGATATCGCCGAACATTTCCCCAAAGATATCGCCGAAGGCCTCGCCGGCGCCGAATCCGCCGCCACGGTTGCCTTCAAGACCTGCATGGCCGAACTGGTCGTAGACCGCCCGCTTGTGGGAGTCGCACAGCACCTCGTAGGCCTCCTTGCACTCCTTGAAGCGGTGTTCCGCATCCGGATCGTCGGGATTGCGGTCCGGATGAAATTTCATCGCAAGCCGGCGGTAGGCTTTCTTGATATCCGCTTCAGACGCGTCCCTGCTCACATCCAAAAGCTTGTAGTAATCCTGCTTCGCCATTGCTCACCTAGACTTCAAGCCCATAAAAACGAACCGCCGGTACTACAACATACCGGCGGTTCTCTACACCAAACTATCCATCACAAAATTCCCAGCAGTGAAGTGCTCAGGCCTTCTTACGGTCACTGTCCTTGACTTCTTCGAACTCGGCGTCCAATACGTCATCTTTCGGCTTTTGCGCACCTCCGGCCGATGCCCCCGCCGCTCCGTCTGCGGATGAGGACGCACCTGCCCCCTGCTCATACATCTTCTGCATGACGGCACTCGATGCCTGCTCGAGCTCCGTGGTCTTGCGCTCGATTTCCTCGCGATCATCGCCGCCCATGGCCGCCTTGACCGCAGCCACCGCGTCGGTGACCGCCTTCTTCTGGTCCTCGGAGACCTTGTCGCCCACGTCTTTGAGCGCCTTTTCGACGCTGTGAATGCCGGCATCCGCCTTGTTGCGCGCCCCGACCAGTTCACGGAATTTCTTATCCTCTTCGGCGTGCGTCTCCGCATCCGACACCATGCGCTTGATCTCCGCCTCGGACAAACCGCTCGAGGCTTTGATGACGATGCGCTGTTCCTTGCCGGTTTTAACATCCTTCGCCGAGACATTCAAAATACCGTTGGCATCGATGTCGAAGGCGACTTCGATCTGCGGCATGCCGCGCGGCGCCGGCGGAATGTCCGTGAGGTCGAAGCGGCCCAATGACTTGTTGTCGGTCGAACGGTCGCGCTCACCCTGCAGCACGTGAATGGTCACGCCCGTCTGGTTGTCGTCCGCGGTCGAAAACGTCTGCGCAGCCTTGGTCGGAATGGTGGTGTTCTTCTCGATCACCTTGGTCATGACGCCGCCCAGGGTCTCGATTCCCAAGGACAACGGCGTGACATCGAGCAAGAGCACGTCCTTCACGTCGCCCGACAGAACGCCGCCCTGAATCGCCGCACCCACCGCCACAGCCTCGTCCGGATTGACATCCTTGCGCGGCTCCTTGCCGAACAGGTCCTTCACCACTTTCTGCACCAGCGGCATGCGGGTCT